>CAJULK010000003.1 GCA_910587455.1 uncultured Christensenellaceae bacterium
TATTTTTTATTCTCGGAAGTTCTCAAATTCTTCCATTAAACAAAATAGCCCGAACATTCTTTTTACGGTAAAGAAGTTCAAGCTATTAAGACTTGGTGCGAGCGACAGGATTTGAACCTGCACGGAAAGTCCACCGGATCCTAAGTCCGGCGCGTCTGCCAATTTCGCCACGCTCGCAAACATATATATTTTAGCATGTTGTCGCGTAATTTGCAACCGATTCGAGGGCTTGCGCACGATTTTGGATTATTTGCCGTTTTCGCTTGATAATGCCGAACGATCATTGTATAATATTTGTATGAAACAACAACTTGTTTTGGCAACTGGCAATTTAGGCAAGCTCAGAGAATTCAGAGCAATGCTTCCGTCGTTCGAAATACTTTCGCCAAAGGATCTGCGTATGGATTTCGACGTCGAAGAGACGGGCAGTACGTTTTACGAAAACGCTCTCATAAAGGCAAAAGCCCTGTTCGAGCTGTGCGGCAAACCCGCCGTGGCGGACGACAGCGGACTTTGCGTCAAAGCGCTCGGCGGTGCGCCGGGTGTGTTTTCCGCGCGGTACAGCGGCGGAAACGATCGCGACAATATGATCAAACTGCTCAAAGCGTTGAGCGGAAAGTCGGACAGAACGGCATATTTCGAGTCGTGTATCGTCTATTACGACGGCAAGCGTGCGGTCGAGTCTACGGGCAGAACATTCGGCAGAATAACCGACGAAATAATAGGCGACGGCGGATTCGGTTACGACCCGATTTTTTTGAGCGACGATCTTTCCAAAACTTTCGGACAAGCGACCGAAGCCGAAAAGAACGGAGTAAGCCATCGTTACCGTGCGCTCGTCGGTTTGCGCGAAAAACTCGGACTTGACAATGAACCGTAAATCATTTCGAATAACCGTCGTATCCGACGTGCACGGTGCGGTAGAACGTCTCGGTCGGTTGATACGCGAAATAAACTCGGGAAATTATTTTGTTTTCTGCGGCGACGGTGTGCGCGATGTTATGCGTGTTGCGGGCGAGATAACCGTTCCCATGCTGTGCGTTCGCGGCAACAACGATTTCGGCAGCGAACTTGCCGAAACTGTTATCGAAAACTTATGCGGAATACGCACGCTCGTCACGCACGGGCATAGGATGGGTGTTCGGCGCGGAACGGAAGTGCTCGCGGACGTTGCCTGCCGAAACGGCTGCGTTCTCGCTTTTTACGGGCATACGCATGTTTTCGACGACAGAACGGTCGGCGGCGTGCGCATAATAAACGCAGGCGCGCTGTGCAACGGTTCGTACGCTTCGGTGGAAGTCGCCGACGGAACGGTTATCTGCAATCGTAAAACCGTTTGATTAAGAAGCCGTGATTACGGTCTTGTCAGGACGTTTTTTTCGTTTTGTTGCGCTTTACGGGAAGCGGCGTTATCTTTTCGAGAATAGCGATCGCGCTTTCAAACAATTCGACGTTTTCGGGGTCGAGTATATAATGTTCTTTCGATCCGGCATAGGGGATCCCGCACGGCGAGTCTTTCATAAGCCCGTCGATTTCGGGCAATTTTTTTACGTACACCGTATCGTCGCACACAAGAAGTACGGGCTTGTCGTTTACGTAGACCATATACTCGCCGAACATTTTTTTGAAGCGCGCCGAATATCCGCCGCCTATCTGTTCGGTAACAAATTCGATAAACTGTTGGGAAGTAGCCATTATGTTCCGCCTTTTTGCTGTTGTTTGTTATGCGCAAAAATCTTTGTCTTTGCGGCGTGGATTCATCTCAAATATTTGATCAAAAACAGTTCTGCCGCCGCCTGTCCGCGTACCGTCATGCTTCCGCAATCGGTATATCCGAGTTTGATATAACACCTCCCGTCGCGAATTTTTATGTCCAATTAATCGGGCGATATATGCTTGTCGAGCGTGAGCCAAAACGCTTTGTCGTCGGCGCGGGCGTGACGTATTTCGATGTTTGATTCGGTTTTCATAAAGCTCTCATTTAATTTGACTTACGATCGATGTTTGACCGCATTGCAGCGGAAAAGCTCCGTTTCCCGTATCTGCGCCGAATATGATCCCGACAATAGTCAGAGCAATCAGAACAAAAACGAATAAGCAGATAAACTCGTTGGTATATTTTTCATTCCATGTAGGCTTTTTTTTTGTTGTTGTTCTGAACGACGTTTTTGTAGCTTATAAGTATATGCGTCACCGCGAACAGCAGGGAAAAAGCCATAAGCGGCACATAAGCCAGTGTAATTCCGCTGAACAGAAAAATGCTTGACGGGATTACGGAAAGCGACAATGCTTTAAGTTTGTCGTTCCTGTTACGGCAGACTATCCAAAATATAATATACGCAAGACATAAGCCGCCGTTAACAGACAGATAGACCGTGAGCGCATGATCGAACCAAAAGTTAAAATACGTATGAGGAATATTGAATATCATCAATGCAAAGTAGCCGTATCTGCCGATCTGTTCGCAAATAACGACCGCTTTTTTATTGTAGTAATTCGCCGCATCGTTTTTGTGCTTTACGGCATAAACGATATTCGGTATCATTATGATAGCCATAACGGCAAGTCCGTAATAGTTAAACCAATTCATAAAATCATTATAACAGACGGTGCGGATTTTTTCAAGCGATTAGCGGATTTGTGTATATAACGATTGGAAATTCTGTTCATATAGAAGATTATGTGCGTATGGACAACGGGGGAGTTGCGACTAAATTTCCGTTATATTTTCGTAGCTCTTCAACTGTCCGCTTTCTTGAATGACAATACAACTGTGAATATTGCCTTCTTCTTCCCAAATATATTCGAAAACAACTTTCACGTCCAAACTCTCGTAAAAAGCGTCGTCATCAATGCCGACTTCGTAATGTGTCGCCAATCCGTTAATTCTTTGTCCTACATGAATACTTATGTAACTGTTAACGCTTACGCTGTAATAGTCATCAGGTACGTCTGCAACATACCGCGCTCCGTGCTCGTTGAATTTCTCGACTATTTGCGTGAACGAATAATCCAAGTTCCACGTCGCAATATACGGCTTTTCCTGTTTCGGATTCGACGGGATTATAATATAGATCTCTTTTCCGTCTTTTTCGCCGACAACATAGTATGCGTAATGACTCCGCAAAGTGTACTGAGTCGTCAATTCGCTTCCGGGTTCGTGATCGAATATCAGCGCATCGGTATCTATCCATAAAACTTTATCGCAACCGAAATCCTTTTTTGCTATTGCGATAGCGTCATCGGCTTTTATGTCCTGCGGCGTGCATGCTATAAGCATGAAACCGACAATGCATATGAGTATCGGCGCAAAAATTGCTGCTGCGAATGCCTTGTGTTTTTTTACGAAGCGCGCGATCATGATTGTTACATCTCCTCTGAACTTTAATTATATTATTGTTTATTATATCACTATGGTATGCGCCTGTCAATACCCATTTTTGAGCATATGATCTTGAACGGTGAACAGTAAATAAGTAAAACTCGCCGCCGACAACAACCGTCGGCGAGTTCGGGCGGAGAGTGTAACACTTAAACGAATGTTAGCTCAATCTTTTTTTGCAGAAACTTTTTTTGCCGCATTTGGGGCATTTTAATTTTCTTTTGGTGAACATATGCGCGCCGAAAATAAAATCTTTCATCGACGGCACGAATTTTTCTCCGCAAACGGGACATTCATAAACGCCGGCGTCCACTGTTAAAACGCAACAGACGCCTATGCCGAGAACTATGACGGTGACCGATAAAACGATACAACCGATTCTCAACCAAATAGGCGCGGAAAGCAAAGCGCTCATAAGAATTACGGCAAGACTTGCAAGTATTGTGATAGCGGCTACAATAAAAGAAGCCGCCAATCGTTTTTTTGCGTCTTTTCTTTTTTTCATTAAATCCGTAACAATATATTCTTCGGCATTTTCTTTGTAACGTTTTTCGTCCAAATGTCCGCCCGAAAGCAGTTCGTTAATAGTTATATTATAGAATTCGCTCAGTATTTGCAAAATTTCTACGGGCGGTAAATAATTTCCGTTTTCCCAGCGTGAAACCGTTTTGTTCGTAACACCGATTTTTTCACCCAATTCGTCTTGCGTCAAATTTTTTTCTCTGCGCAATTCGGCTAAAAACTTTCCTATTTTTTGCATGTCCATTATCGGTATCTCCTTATCGTCGATAACAGTATTATAGCACACCGATATAAAAATGTATTGCCCATAAACAGCGAATTCTAAACAAACGTTACAAAAAATTCGTATGGTTTGGCGCTGTTCAAGTGATTTATTATAATATGCGCGCCGCGACGTAAAGACATAAGCAATAAAACCGAACGTCGAGCGGACAAAATTTGCATAAGCAAAGAGCGACAAGGGAAGAAGTAAAAATCGGCAAAGCACTTTTGTACTTTACCGATTTTGGGTGTGCGACAGTGTGTGCCATAAGAATTGCATTAATTGCTATTCATTCCGAATTTTCTTGTCATTAAGACATCTTTCCAATATTTTTCTCGACTGATTATATACTCATTGCCTAAGTTAATATTACATACTTCTAAAATCGAATACTTGAAATTATTTCTATATTCAATGCCGTTATTAAGTAATATTTCTTTTAGTTCGATATTTCCACCGTGTCCGTTTTTTACATATTCAGACCATCGTTGCCATATACAATCTTCTCCGTATGCGCTACCTACATATTGCTTACCTGTAAGAGTGTCTACAATTAGGTAAATACCTTTTACATTAGATAAAGCAGATTTCCAAGTTGCAATGTTGTTTTCAATAATATGCTTTAATGTTTGATAAGAAATATTTACATTATCAAAGCCATTAAAATCGTTTATGGTAACTCGTTTGCCTAAAATAGAAAAAACCAAAATATCCGCAGGGTTTGTTCCGTTCTTTGTTTGCAATTCTAAACAGGGGTATGAGGCACGAAACTCTTTTTTATAATAAACAAAGACCCTGCCGATTAAATCTTTTTGATTTTCTGTAAGCGTTAAATCGTAATGCCAACCACTCCAACCGTCGTTATGCGTTACAGATTGTGGCGTTTGATTATTAACTTTATAAACGCCACCGAAAAGCCAAATATCTCTATCATAATAAATCAATGATATAACGTAATCCCGATTAAAATTCCTGTTTGTTTGATTTGCTTGCCATTTGTCAAATTCGTTGATTAAAAATTTCTCATAAGGTTTTCTTTTGTAGTCCGCACCTGTAGCAAAATGGATTTTATAATTATTATAGTCTTCTGTTTTTATGTTAAGTATATCAACTAATTTTATCATTTGTTGTCTCTTCCTATTAGATAATTTTATCGCCTATAAATAAATGACCGATAAGATAGTGGTTCTTATCGGTCATATTTTGGTGGACGGGGGTGGATTCGAACCACCGAAAGCGATGCTGACAGATTTACAGTCTGTTCCCTTTGGCCACTCGGGAACCCGTCCTTATTGGTGATCCATCCGCGACTCGAACGCGGGACAACTTGATTAAAAGTCAAGTGCTCTACCAACTGAGCTAATGGACCGTATGGCTGGGGTAGTAGGATTCGAACCTACGGATGACGGAGTCAGAGTCCGTAGCCTTACCGCTTGGCGATACCCCAATATGTCGGCATTTAGGGTAAGAGCTTGCCCGCGCAAAACCGTATTTGCCGATCTCGATCGCGCCCGACGGCTCAGCCGTATGGGACTTTGACCGTTGCGTGGCAGGGGTAGCAGGATTCGAACCTGCGAGTGCGAAAGTCAAAGTCTCGTGCCTTACCGCTTGGCGATACCCCTACAGTGGGGTGGGTAAAGGGATTCGAACCCTTGGCCTCTAGAGCCACAATCTAGCGCTCTAACCAAACTGAGCTATACCCACCATAATGGCACGCCCGGAGGGATTTGAACCCCCGACAAACGCCTTAGAAGGGCGCTGCTCTATCCAGCTGAGCTACGGGCGCACGGCTGGAGCGGGTGATGGGAATCGAACCCACGTGGTCGGCTTGGAAGGCCGAAACTCTACCATTGAGCTACACCCGCACGTGCTTATCAAGAATATCATATTTCGGTGGTGTTTGTCAACGATTTTATCGCTAAAATCAATCATTATTGAGTAAAATTTATAATAAATATTTATAAAGCGCATGTCCGCGGCGGCATGATTCTTTTATTTATTCGCTTAGGCGGCAGGCGTTGACCCGTTCGAGTATTTGTGTTATACTATCAAAGAGGTAAATTATGAGTTCTTTCGAAGATCTTCGTATCGTTGACAATTTCTATCAGACTTCTGCGTTTTTTCCGATGCCGACCGTTCTTGCCGGAACGGTTTCCGAAAACGGCAAGACCAATCTCGGCGCGTACTCGCTGTGCTTTCCGTATTATATTGCGGGTAAAGACCGTTATGCTATGTTGTTGGAGTGCCGGAACAGTTCCAATACCGCGCAGAACATTCTCTGCGGCAGCAAGGTTTCGCTCAACTTCATACCCGACGACCGAAAGTATTTTAAGGAAGCCGTTCGGCTCGGATTTCCGGGAGAAACTACCGACGAAAAAATGAGGGATTGTGTTTTCACGCTGGAGCGCGGAATTGCCGAGGGCGACCGACCGCTCGTAGTCGCGGAAGCGTTTCAGGTTTTCGAATGTACTTGGGACAGCGAACTTGACGGCGCGTCCGCGGACAAGCCCGGTTTATCGGAAGGTTATGACCCGCCGTACCGCAATTTCAACGGTATTACGAGTAGGTACGGCGCGCATTTTATACTCAATATAGACAAGATATTGATGAAGAAGAAATACCGCGACGCGATAATCAACGGCGCGTCCGCTAAAACTTTTCCCAAAGTGCCCGTCGATTACGGCTACCGAGACAGCACCGATTTTTGGTGCTCGGCGTTCCGTAAGCCCTTTGCCGAAAAGATCCCCGCAAAAGACGGCGATATAGGCACGGTAAAGTATGCTGCGAAGCGCGTCGATCCCGATATTACGTTCACCGACGAGGCGTGCGCACGGCTCACAAAGATCCCGCGGATATTTCTTAAACTCGCGCTGCAACAGATGGCGGACATCGCTAAAGAAGAGGGGATCTCGGTCATTGACGAAGCGGCGCTCGACATTATTAACGACAAGCGAAGAAAAGAAAAGAAAAACAAAGATTAGCGCTTTGCGATAATACGGTCGGGATTCTTCACTTCGGGATTTCCCCTCATTCGGAATGACAGAGAGCGCAGTGTCGCGAGGCTGCTTCGTTAAACTGTGTCATTCAGAGCGCAAGCGGGCAATCTCGTAAGTAATGATATGCGCGCTTCGCGCAAACTTATACGGGAAAAACATTATGAACAAATTCGAAAACATTATATTCGACCTCGACGGAACGCTGACCGATCCGTTCGACGGCATTACGAGATCGGTCGAGTACGCTTTGTCGAAGTTCGGCATAACCGTGCCCGACAGGCGCGAGCTTGCGGTTTTCATAGGTCCGCCGCTAATAGGATCGTTCAACGCGTTTTTCGGGATGAGCGACGCCGACGCCGAGCTTGCCGTAAAATATTACCGCGAGCGTTTCGGTGCGGTAGGCAAGTTCGAGAACGTTGTTTACGACGGTATTCCCGAAGTTCTTCGATCGCTTGCGGCGGCGGACAGGCGGCTCTTTATAGCGACGAGTAAGCCCGAAATATTTGCGCGGGAGATAACCGATCACTTCGGTCTGACAGAATACTTCGAATTTGTCGGCGGCGCGACGATGGATGCGGGCAGGATAGAAAAAGCGGACGTTATCTCTTACGTGATGTCGGAGTGCGCGATTTCGAATAAGGGTGAAACTGTTATGGTGGGCGACAGGAAACACGATGTCATAGGTGCGAAAAAGAACGGAATATCGTCGATAGGCGTGCTTTACGGTTTCGGAGACCGTGCGGAGCTTAAAGCTGCCGGAGCGGACATTATAGTCGAAACGCCGCACGACATTCTCGAAGTTTTATTGTAAGCTGTACAGTGCGAAAATCGACCGCGTAAGCGCCGCGCGGCCGATTCGTTTTGCCTATAATAAGTTATTGCAGTCCATTATTCTTTTATTTCTCTTACTATCGAAACTTCGCCTGCGTCTACGACAACGGTTGCCGCGCCCATTCGGACGACGAGAGATCCGTCCGCCGCGACCGATTCGGCGTAGCCGCGGACTTCCGTGCCGTTGTACACGAAACTTATATTCTTGCCGACCGTCATGCATAGCTCCGAGTATCGCTTATGATCGAAAGTCGCAAGCGTCGCAATACGCATACGCTTCAAAAGTCCGGCGACGAAATAACTGACTCTGTTTTCCGGCGCGCAGAGCGTCGTTGCGTTTTCGATCCCGGCATTGTCGAGCTCGGACTGATCGGTAGCGTAGTTTATTCCGACGCCTATAAGGTATTCGCCGCGGCGGGGGCACTTGCAAAGGATTCCCGCTACTTTTTTGCCGCATTTCATTACGTCGTTTACCCATTTAAGCGACGTTTCGATTCCGAGCACGCTTTTTACCGCGTCGTGCACCGCCAAGCCGACGGACGGCGCAAGGGTGTGCGCATTTATATGCAGCCCCACTGCGCGCATGACGATGTAAAGTCCGCCTTTAGGCGAATAAAACTTATGGTCTCCGCGGCCGACGCCGTTGTCCTGACTCAATGCTATGACGGCGTCGTTGTTGCCTATCTCGTCGAACGTTGCGGAACAATGCTCGAATACCGCCACTTTTTTCATGCCCGAAAGATCGCGCACGATTTTAGAGTTGATAACCATACTCATATTATACAACATTTTACACGGTAAATCAAGCGAACGGCCTTGCAAATAATCGACAGCTGTGGTATAATATATTTCGATAAATTGCAGGTTGAGTTAGTGAAAAATCGTTTGCGCATTTTAATATCGGCGGCGAGCGTCGCAATAGCTGTTTTGCTGTTATCGGCATGCGCCGCTTCGGGTTATTCCGTTTACGGCGGCGTGCCCGCGTTTTCCGATGATATTCTGTTTTCGGCGAAGATAATAGGCGGACGTGCCGATTACGCATACAAGCGGATGAAAACGGCTATCGACGGCATAAACGCTCAGGTGTCGGCGACGCGCGCAGACAGCGATATAGCGCGGCTTAATGCTGCTGCGGCAGGCGAACGCGTGCGGGTTGGAAGTCACACGTATGCGCTTTTCAATCTCGCGCTCGAATATTACGAACTTACTGACGGTGCGTTCAACTGCGCTGTTACGCCGCTCGCGCGACTGTGGCGAGTCGATCCCGATTCGATAGCGGAGCTTCGTCCCGAGCTCGGCGGCGATGCTGTAACCGACGTCGAACTTCCTTCGGCGGAGCAAACGCGGCAAACGCTCGCGTATTGCGATCCGCGCACCGTAACCGCTTCGGAATCGAACGGCGAATATTATCTGACTAAATCGGACGGGAGAACGATGCTCGATTTCGGCGGCGTGGCAAAGGGCTATGCAGTAGATATTTGCGCAGACATTCTCGACTGTTACGACATTTCGTCGGCGCTTATAGACATATCGGGCAACGCGTATTTTTACGGACGGTACATCGACGGCGGCAATGCCGCGGATTGGAATGTCGGAGTGCTTGCGCCGCGCCCGAGACAGACGGCTGAGCGCGGCTACGTTATTGCGTTTTCTGAGGAAGGCGATGCGTCGGCCGTCACGAGCGGCGATTATATGCGGTATTATACGGCAGCGGTAGGCGGCGAAACGCTGTACGTACAGCACATAATCGGCACGGACGGCGTTCCCGTCGGCGTGGAGCTGTCGGACGGCGGCTGGCGCAATACAGAAGAATGGGTGACGTCGGCTACCGTAATAGGCGAGAGCAGCGCGCTGTGCGACGCGCTCGCCACCGCGGTGTGCGTACTCGGCGCAGAGGACGGCGGCAGGCTTTTGAAAAAGGTGGGTTACAAAGGGTTGATTTTTACCGAAAAAAGGTATACAATTATCGGTAACGTACCGTTATACAAACCCGATATTTACAACGGGTATACCGCGTACGGGCGTTATGAACTTTGAAAAGATAAAAAAGGTCAAGAATTCCAAGCCGGTCACCGTACTCGACGCGGTATTCGCCGCCGTGCTGGCGGTTGCTATCGGGTTGAGTTTCTTTTTCGTTTACCGCCGACCCGCCGAAACGGTGACTGTAACCGTGTACGGAAAAACGGTGTACAGCGGTTCGATAGCCGTTGATAAGGATTTGGAGCTCGAACATATTACCGTGCACATTCGAGGCAAAAAGATTTGGGTGACCGATGCCGATTGTCCCGACCGTACGTGCGTCAAAACGGGCGTTATTTCGCGCGCAGGTCAGTCGATAGTGTGTTTGCCCAATGCGACGGTGGTTGCCGTAAGCGGCAAAAGCGACTTGCAGTGGGAGACGGGCGGCAGATGAAGCGTTTGGGAATTTCGGCGCACAAGAGCGGCGTGTCGCAAACTGCTCGGCTTGTCACGCTCGCGTTTTTAACGGCTTTGGCGCTTATCGTATCGGTTTTGGAAAACATGTTTCCGCCGCTCATTCCGCTCGCGCCAGGGGCGAAGCTCGGACTGGGAAACATAGCGCCGTTGATCGCGCTTATAATTCTCGGAACCGGCGACGCTTATGCGGTTATGATCGTAAAGAGCCTTTTGGGTGCGATCGTTTCCGGCGGCGTGTCCGGACTTATGTATTCCGTTCCGTCGGGACTCGCGGCGCTGACCGTAGAGGTAATACTGTTCATGCTCGTATTCGACCGCATGTCGGTGGCAATGATAAGTCTTGTCGGCGCAATGGTTTTCAATGCCGTGCAACTCGGCGTTGCTACGCTTATTACGGGTGTGAATCTCGTCGTGCTGCTGCCGTGGCTGCTTCTTGCCGGATTTCTCGCAGGCGGATTTACCGGACTATTGACCTATTATATCGTTAAAAGACTGCCGTATTCCGTTTACGGACGGCGCGGACGGCGGTAGAGCATATTTACAATAAAATCGACGTGCGGTGCGGAAACCGCAAGGAGGCAAACGTGAAAGAAAACGTATACGACATACTCGAACGCAGAGGATATATCAAACAGACCGTGTATAAGGACGATCTGTACGAAATGCTCGGAAAGGGCGCGGTGACGTTTTATTGCGGATTCGATCCTACGGCGGACAGTTTGCATATCGGGCACGTTATTCCGCTCATGGTAGCGTCCGTAATGCAAAAGGCGGGGCACAAGCCAATTTTGCTCGTCGGCGGCGGCACGGCGATGATCGGCGATCCGTCCAACCGCAACGACATGCGCAAGATGATGACAAAAGAAACGATAGCCGACAATGTCGCTAAGATACGTCCTCAGCTCGAACGGTTCGTCAGTTTCGACGGCGAGAACGGTGCTTTGCTCGTAAATAACGCCGATTGGCTTTGCAAACTCAACTATATAGATTTTTTGCGCGACTACGGCGCGTATCTTTCCGTAAACAAAATGCTCACTGCGGATTGCTTTAAGACGCGTTTGGAAAAAGGTTTGAGCTTTTTGGAATTTAACTACATGCCCATGCAGGCGTACGATTTTCTGCGGCTGTACGAGGATTACGGCTGCGCGCTCGAGATCGGCGGCAACGATCAGTGGAGCAATATTTTGGCGGGTGCCGACTTTATACGCCGCGTTGCGAGAAAGGATGCATACGCGCTCACATGCACGCTTCTCGAAACAAAAGACGGAAAAAAGATGGGCAAGACGCAAAAGGGTGCGTTGTGGCTCGATCCGCAAAAAACCACGCCTTATGAAATGTACCAATATTTCCGCAACGTGGGCGACGAGGAAGTGGAAAACTGTTTGAAATTTTTGACGTTCCTCGATCTCGACGAAATATCGGTGCTTTGCGCGCATCGCGACGAACGTATCAATACGGCGAAAAAGCGGCTCGCTTTCGAGGTGGTAAAGCTTATTCACGGCGAGGACGCAGCCGTTAAGGCGCAAAACGAGACCGTGGCGGCTTTCGAGGGCGGCAACGCCGAAATGCCTACGGCAAACATTTGCGCAGGCGCTGATACGCTTATAACCGATGTGATGACCGAAGCCAAGCTGTGCGCGTCAAAGAGCGAAGCGCGGCGGCTGATCGAGGGCGGCGGAGTGCGTATAGATGATGTTAAAGTCGATAACGTGTACGGCAAAATAGGCGACTACACAAAATCGAACGAGTTTGTGCTTGCCAAGGGCAAGAAAGTCAGGCTCAAAGTCAAGTTTTGATGTTTCGTTGTCTTAACGTCGGCGTGAACGAGATCGTCGTCAATAAGTCGAGGTTTTTGGCGTATTCGACGCTTGCGGAAAGCCGCGACGATGCAAAGGCTTTTGCGGACAAACTGCGCGGGGAGCATGCGGAAGCAAGACATGTATGTTATGCGTTCATAGCCGACGAAAGCGGCGACTGCTTCGGCTACGACGACGACGGCGAGCCGAACGGCACGGCGGGTAAGCCTATATATTCGGCGCTTGCTGCGAGCGGCGCGCGAAGATCGGCAATAGCGGTCGTAAGGTATTTCGGCGGCATAAAATTGGGCGCGGGCGGGCTTGCGCGTGCGTACAGGCAGAGTGCGGCGGAACTTATAGAAAAAGTCGGGCTGACGAGCGCCGAAAAGTACGCGGAGTACGCCGTCGAATGTGACGGCGAAACGTATAAGAGGATTTCGAGAGCGCTGCACGGCACGCGGTGTGCGATCGAAAATATCGTATACGGTGAAAAAGTTTGTTTTTCCGTGCTTGCGCCGAGCGAAAGCGGCGCAGTCGAAAAGCTGACGGCACTGGGCGCGGATCCCGCTGTCAAATGCGAACGGTACGTTTATACGGAGGCACGATAATGCGTTTTATAAAAGCCGAGTCATTAAAGAAAAAGCCGAGCGACGTTTCGGGCTTCGGAAAGGTTTTTACCGATTATATGTACGTGCGCGAATATCGCGACGGCAGGTGGAACGACGGTGAAATACGTCGGTTCGACGCGCTCGAACTTTTGCCGTCCGCGTCCGTGCTCCATTACGGTCAAGCCGCTTTCGAGGGATTGAAAGCGTACCGAGACGACAGGGGTGCGGTCAGGCTGTTCAGACCGGAAATGAATTTCGAACGGCTCAAAAGTTCGTGCGAGCGGCTTTGTATTCCTACGGTTGAAGTAAGCGATGCGATAGCCGCGCTCACCGAACTCGTGCGTATCGAACGCGATTGGATACCCACGGCGGCAGGCACAAGTCTGTATATCAGACCGTTGGTGTTTGCGTGCGACGATTCGCTCGGGGTTCATTCCGCAAAGAATTACAAGTTTATCATCATGCTTTCTCCGTCGGGTGCGTATTACTCGCACGGCTTTGCTCCCGTTGCGTTAAAGGTCGAGCGCGAGTACGTGCGTGCCGTGGCAGGCGGTACGGGCGCGTTCAAGGTGATAGGAAACTACGCGGCGAGCATAAAAGCGGGCGATTCGGCAATCGCCGAAGGCTACGATCAAGTACTGTGGTTGGACGGAGTGCATAGGAAGTATGTCGAAGAAGTGGGATCTATGAATATATTCTTCGCGTTCGGCGACAAGGTCGTCACTCCCGAACTGAACGGATCCATACTGCCCGGAATTACGCGCGATTCATGCATTAAATTGCTTCGAGACGACGGATTTGACGTAGAGGAGCGCAAAATATCCATAGACGAGGTGATCGGCGGAGCGCGGAGCGGCGCGCTTACGGAAATTTTCGGAACGGGTACCGCCGCCGTTATTTCTCCCGTAGACAGGCTTGGTGACGGCGATGAAGATTTTACGATCGGAGTGCACGGAAAAAGCGGCAAGATTGCTTCGAGACTGTTCGACGAACTTACGGGCATACAGACTGGAAGATATCCCGATAGGTTCGGCTGGATAAAGGCGTTGCGTTAGGCGGACGCACGATCATAAACGGTGATATTATGAAAGTAACCGAAATAATAACCGAACGTTTGAAGTCGTTCGGACTCGATGTCGCGTTTGAGGAAGCGTCGGACTGCACACGGCGCGGAGACGTATATTCGGACGGCGGTCGTACGTACTTTGCCGTTCCGTACGGCGGTGAGGCATATGCGTTTTCGATAGACGGCGACGGCGATACGGCACGCGTCGCGGCGGCGCTTGCGCGCGAATGTGCTGTCGCGGAATTGGCAAAGTCTGGCGCTGTCGATCCCGTGCGCGCGTTTTTGAGCGGCGACGGCGATACCGCTGCGGTGGGCGTGCGCGTTGGTAAGTTCGATTACTATGTTTTCGCGCTGTACGGTGAAAATGGCGCGACTGCGGTGCGCGACTATATATCGGCAATGTCGGGCGCGGACGATCTCGTAGCAGATATGTCGAACGGAATAATCGCGTTTTGCAAAAAGGTAGATAACGACAGCGATTATCAGTCGGCGGGCGAGTTTGCCGTAGTCCTGAGCGAAAATCTTGCCGAGGAAATAAAGGAAAAGATACGGATAGGCGTCGGAGGCGTCGCGCACGGCACGGCGGAACTCCCGAGGTACTATGCTTATGCCAAATCGGCGCTCGTGCGCGGCGCGGAATTCGATCCGAAAAGCGATATATATTCGTACAAGGAATATGCGCTTATAAAAACTCTTTCCGAACTGTCGTCCAAAGATATGGATAAATTCGTTAAAACGGTGCTCGATAAAAATTATCGAGCCGTGTTGGACGACGAGGAGCTTATGACGGCTGCGGACGCTTTTATAAAACATTCGCTCAATATTTCTGAAGCGAGCCGAAACATGTACGTTCATCGCAATACGCTTATATACAGGCTCGACAAGATAGAAAAGCTGACGGGCTTGAATATACGCAATTTCAACGACGCGATGACGTTTCGCGTGGCGTGCCTGATAGATAAAATAATGCGCGGATAACGTGTTTGCGGCAAATATAAAAGCGGGTGCGCTTCAAGCGTTCCCGCGCATTTTTTTTGCGTCGAAATACTTGATTATCTGCCCGAGCGTTTTTGCGGGAATTATCTTTTTGAACGTTGCGTACACATCGGGCCGCGACGGTTTTTTTTCGTACATGTGCGAGATAAGACTTGTAAGATCGGTCGTGCTCGGGTTTTCGGTAAGTTTGAGAAGCGCCTGTTCCTTTTCGCCGAGCTTGCCTTTGAGAAGAAGCGGAAGAAGTTGTTTGAAGTCCATTTATAAACCTCCGGTCACATTTATTGAATTTCCGTCATAGAATAACGCGGGGTGGTATTATGCGTCAGTTAAAGAATTTCAGGAGCGGCGACAAGCCGACCGATAATGAGAGCGAAAAACAAACGGTATCGGAACTGAACGACAAGTTTTCTGGAATGAACGAAAACGAGCTTATGGGCGAACTTATGTCGCGCGTTTCGAACGCCAAAAGAGACGGAAGTTTTTCGGAGCTTCAGCTCGACGAGTTTGTAAATTTCGTATCGCCGAGTCTCGACGATAAGTCGAGAGCACGGCTCAACGAGCTTGTGCGCGCGCTTAAAGGTTAGTGCCGTTATTTTGCGATCTCTGCGATCGCTTTTATAAAAAACTCCGCTTCGTCGGCGGTGTTGTCGTATGAAAGCGAGGCGCGAACGGCGCCCGTATTTATCGTGCCGTAATATTTGTGGCATAACGGCGCGCAATGCAGTCCGCACCGCACGGCGATGTCGTACTGTTCGTTAAGAATGTCGCCTACTGTTGCGGCGTCGGTGTTTTCTATGTTAAAGCACACTATGCTCGGCAGGATGTTGTACTTGCCGTACAGCTTTACTCCGCGTATTTTAGACAGTTCGGTGCGCAGCATTTCGCCGATCTCTGCGAGATTGCGCTTTGTTCCGTGCGGAAGTTTGATATTGTGATTGACGGCGGCTATAAGGGCGTAAAGCGACTGAACGGGCAGCGTTCCGCTTTCGAAGCCTTCGGGTATGTCGTGCGGCTGATCGATCGAGACCGACGCCGTGCCCGTGCCGCCGAACCGGAGCGGCTTGAGCGGCGCTCCGTTGCGCACGCAAAGACAGCCTATGCCTTGCGGCGCATGCAAGCCTTTGTGCGGTGCGATGCACAGATAGTCGCAGCCTGCTTCTTTCATGTTTATGTCGAGATATCCGACCGATTGGGCGCCGTCTATAAGATAGAGTATACCGTGACGGCGCGCGATATTGCCTATGCGGGTCACGGGCGCTACTACGCCGGAAACGTTTGAAACGTTGTTTACGGCAATAAGGTATGTATCCGGACGAATGGCGCGCTCTATGTCGCGCGGGTCGATCACGCCGTGCGAATCGGGCTGCACCACCGTAAAACTGCCGCCGCGCTTTACAAGTTCGTTTAGCGGGCGCAGGACGCTGTTATGCTCGAATGTCGTCGTCACTACGTGTCCGCCGCGACCGAACGATCCTAATATCGCGGTATTGAGCGCGTCGGTACAGTTGTAAGTAAATATTACATCGTCGGCGCCCACGAGGTTTTCTACGGCTTTGCGCGCGCGGTAAACCATCGATGCGGCTTTCATGGCGGGGCTGTGACTGCCTCGTCCCGAGTTGGCGCATAGGTTTTCGAGCGCGTATGCCGCCGCTTTAAGCACACAATCGGGCTTGTGAATAGTGGTTGCGGCGTTGTCGAAATAAATCATGTCAGTTTACACTCCAAGTACATATACCGATAATAACCGTTACTATAAAATGCGAATTTTGGCGGTTTAGAACAAATTAGAGGAAATTTTCGCGTATGAGCTACATTTTTTCGTTTTCTTCGAGAAACAGCGCGCTTCGGTTTGCCGATGCCGTGTCTGCAAGCGGCGGGCGGGCGCAGCTCGTAAACTCGCCGATAGAAAAAGGTTCGGGTTGCGGACTTGCGGTCAAGTGCGCCGACTACGAACTGTGCGAGGGAGTGCTCAATCGCGGGCATTATGCGTATCTGCGGTCCGTATACGAGTTTGACGGTACAGACTATAAAACGTTATATAATGCGACTAAATAGCCCAATAGGGTTTACTTTTCGGATGAACCGTGGTAAAATATAACGGTATGGAACTTTTGGAACGTCTTGATAAAGCGTATCCCGACGCTACTTGCGAGCTTGAATACGGATCGGATTTCGAACTTTTGATTTCCGTTATTTTGAGCGCGCAGTGCACGGACAAGCGTGTCAATATCGTCACGCGGGAGCTTTTTCGAGTAGCCGATACACCGCGCGAATTTACAGAACTTCCGCTCGAAGAACTCGAACGGCTCATTAAAAGCTGCGGACTTTATAAAAATAAGGCGGCTAATATAAAGGCGTGCTGCGAAGCAATAGAAACCAGGTTCGGCGGACAAGTCCCGAGAACAATGGACGAGCTTATAACGCTACCCGGCGTCGGACGTAAAACGGCTAACGTTATGCTGAGCGTGGCTTTTGACGTTCCCGCCATCGCGGTCGATACGCATGTGTTCAGGGTGTCGCACAGATTGGGGCTGTCGGACGGAAAAACGCCGGATAACGTTGAGAGAGATCTGTGTGCGGTATTCGAGCCGGAGGATTACCGCAAAGCGCATTTTCTTCTTATACGACACGGCAGGGAATGCTGCAAAGCTCAGCGCCCGCTGTGCGATGACTGTGCCGTAAAAAATCTTTGCGCCGAAAACGCCGCTCGTGCGTTACATAATAACGGAGAATAGAAATGTTTATAGACAGAGCCAAGATATATATAAAAGCGGGTAACGGCGGCGACGGGTGTACGTCGTTCTATACCGAAAAATACGTGCCAAACGGCGGACCGGACGGCGGCGACGGCGGCGACGGCGGCGCGGTGATTATAAAGGCGGACGCGCAGGCGGCGTCGCTTTCAGAGTTTAGATTCGGCAAACATTACCGTGCGGAGGACGGCGCAAACGGCGCGGGCAAGAACAGACACGGCAAGAGCGGAAACGATCTTGTTTTGCGCGTGCCGCGCGGCACAGTGGTGCGCGATGCAGAAACCGGCGGCATAATTGCCGATTTGTTTTACGAAAACGATTCGGTAACCGTGCTCGAAGGCGGTATAGGCGGAAAAGGCAACGCGCGGTTCAAGTCGGCACGCAGGCAGGCGCCCGGGTTCAGCCAAAAGGGCGAACCTACTAAAGAGCGTTCGGTCGTATTGGAACTTAAGACCATCGCCGACGTGGGGCTTGTAGGATTTCCGAATGCGGGTAAATCGACGCTGCTTTCGGTGATTACGCGTGCCAATCCCAAAATAGCCAACTATCCGTTCACTACGCTGTCGCCCAATCTCGGAGTTTGCGTCGTCAACGATTTTTCGTTTACGGTCGCTGATATCCCAGGGCTTATAGAGGGCGCATCTGACGGTGCGGGGCTCGGACACATGTTTTTGCGGCATGTGGATCGCACTCGACTTATAGTGCATGTGGTAGACATTGCGTCTACCGACGGGCGCGATCCGATAAGCGATTACGAAACGGTAAATAACGAACTTTTCAAGTACAATCCCGAACTTGCGGACGTGCCGCAGATAATAGCGCTCAATAAAACCGATTGTGCCGACGGACAGGCAATAGCCGATTTCAGACGCGCGGTCAAAGGCGAGATCTACGAGATAAGCGGCGCTACGCATAACGGCGTGGACGCACTTGTGCGCGCGGCAGCGGCAAAGCTCGCCACGCTTCCGCCGCCTAAGCCTATCGACTACGAACCGTTCAGATACGAAGAAATAGATCCCAATTCGTACACCGTGACGCGTGCCGACGACGGGGCGTTTGTCTTGGACGGGGCGCTGATAGAAAAGCTCGCACGGACGGTAGTTCTCGAAGACCGCAACAGTTTTATGTATTTTCAGCGCAGGCTCGACACGAGCGGCGTTACCAAGCAGCTCAGAAAATCGGGGATAAAGAGCGGCGATATCGTAAGAATTTTAGATACGGAGTTTACTTATGAAGAATGAAAAACGCAGTAAGATCGCGGTGTTCGGCGGCAGCTTCGATCCGCCGCACTTTGCGCATACGGATATAGTCGAAAACCTCGAAAAACTTTTCGACCGCGTGATCGTAGTGCCGTCCTATATTTCGCCGTTCAAGAGCGGAGCGGAGCGCGCCGATATGCGGTTAAAGCTGTGTAAGCGCGTGTTTTCGTCGGACAAGACGGAAGTGCTCGGGCGCGAAATAAAGCGCGGCGGCTTAAGTTACAGCGTCGATACAGCGGCTTATCTTGCGAAAAAATACGGCGGCGGCGACTTGTATTGGGTGATAGGGAGCGAGGAGCTTGCGCGGCTCGGCGAATGGCACAATATAGACAAACTGAAAACGCTTGTCAAGTTTTACGTAGTGCTTCGCCCTGGATTTACTCCCGACGCAGAGCTTTTGCAATCGCTTAAAAAGCGCAAAATCAAGATCAAAATCGCCAAATTCGAAGGCGTAGGCGTATCTTCGTCGCGCATAAAGATAGACACGGCGTTCGGTATGCCAAACTGCGCTATGCCCGACGCGGTGCGCGCGTTTTCGCAAAAGCACGGGCTGTTCGATCCGTACGGCGAGTATGTGAACGGACTTTACAAGTACGGGCTGAAGCCGCACAGGATCGCGCATACTTACCGCGTTGCAGTGCGCGGCGCCGAACTTGCCAAGCTGTACGGTGCAAACGTCAACGACGCGGTGGTCGCGTGTATACTTCACGATATAGGAAAATCGGCAAACACGGAAGATTATAAAAACGACGTGGATCTTGCCGGATTTCCCGCGCCGACCGCTCATGCGCCTATCGGCGCTTATATAGCAAAACGCGATTACGGCGTTTCGGACGAGATCGCTCACGCAATAAAGGTACATTCGACGGGTTGCGGCGATATGTCCGTTTTGGATGCGATAGTGTATCTTGCGGACAAAACCGAATCGGGCAGAAGCTACGAATCCGCCGAATATCTCAGATATCTTTGTTCGGTCGATATGAATCTCGCCATGCGTTTTGCGCTTACCGAGATAAACGGCTTGGACCGCATAGAAAAAAGTTCTTACGCATCGGCGGCGCTTGCGCATTACGCGGCGCTTTGCGGCAATGCCGAATATCCCGAAATGCCCGTGCCCGAGCAGGATCGCGGCAGCGGTTCGGTACTTCCTGCGGTGCGGCATACGACGGAAATAGGCGAGGTCGAGCTCAGATCCAAAGCCGTTGCCGAGAAAAAGAATACCGATAAATCGGTTGCGATCGTAAGCGAAAAGTCGAAAGAGCTTGCAAACACTCCGAGCAAAGCCGTGTCTGTTAAGGCTGCGCATACGCCGGTGTCCGATTCGGAAAGCGGGCGGATAGCCGAGGCGGTCTGCGCAGAACTCGATCTTCACAAAGCGCACGACATAGATATAATCGATTTGGACGGAAAGACGATAGTCGCCGATTATTTCGTGCTCGCATCGGCTACGTCCACGACGGCGGTGCAGGCGCTTTACGGGTATGTGGAAGACAAACTCAAGAAGCAGTTCGGAATAGATCCGCTTCGCCGCGACGTGGACAGGGAATGGGTCGCGCTCGATTACGGCGGCGTCATCGTGCATATATTTACCGATAAAATGCGCGAGTTCTACAACATAGAACGGCTTTGGTCGGACGGAACAAACGTAACGCGGCGCGGTGAAAAGTGAAGTTCGAACTCGACATAATCCGATTTCTGCAAAGGGGTTCAAACGGCATTACCGATTTTTTGGGCGAAGCCGTATCGCTTTTGGGTACCGAATTTCTGTTCCTTGCCGTTGCGGTCTTACTGTATTGGTGCATCGACAAACGCTATGCGCACAGGTTTTTCAATGTTTACATAATAGGCGTCGCGGTAGTCAACTTTATGAAATTCGGTTTTCGCAGGACTCGCCCGTACAATTTCGAGGGCATTAAGAGCATAGGCGATCCCGAGCCTACATATTCGTTTCCGTCGGGTCATTCAGGAAGCGTTTCGTCTATAGCTACATTGTTGACTGTCAAGTACGGCAAGAAGTATATAACGATACCGATCATAGGTGCGATAGTGACGCTTCTCGTCATGCTGTCGCGAATGTTTCTCGGTCAACACTATCTGTCGGACGTGTTTTGCGGTCTTACGGTGGGCGTGTTTTGCGCGATAGCGTTTAACGCGTTGCTGTCGTTTTTCGGCGATAAGGAAGAGTGGTTCGCCGTAGTGACGGTGGCATTGTCCGCGCTTATAGTCGGTTTGTTTTTCGGGCTCGGTATAGAGGACAGCGCGAGCGGAAACGATGTGTTAAAGGGGATCGGCGCGGCCGTCGCGTTTGACATCGGGTATTTTATAGAAAAGCGGTACGTGCGTTACGACGTTGCGAAAAATCGCAAGTGGTGGAAGTGTTTGATCCGCGTCGTATTGGGTGCCGGCGTTGCGATTGCGGTTCAGCAGGGCTTCAAGCTGTTTTTGCCCGAAAGCATACCGATGCTGTATTGCTTTATGCGGTATTTTATTATGGCATTATGGGCGGCGCTTGCGTGTCCTGCAATATTCAAAGGACTTAAACTGTAATGGAAAAATTTATCGTAAACACGCCCGAAGCGATGGAAAACTTAGGCGTCGAAACAGCAAAAACACTGCGAGGCGGCGATGTTTTGCTGCTTACGGGCGAGCTCGGTGCGGGCAAGACCGTTTTTTGCAAGGGGATTGCTAAGGGGCTCGGCATTACGAATAAGGTCGTTTCGCCTACGTTTACCATTATGAATGAGTATTACGGGCGGATCAAGTTCTGTCATTTCGACGCATACAGGCTTGCGGATGCGGAAGAAGCGTACGGCGCGGGGCTTACCGATTTTATAGGTGCGGGCGACTGCGTATGTGCGGTCGAGTGGTGGGAAAACGTTCCCGAACTGTTCGATGGACTGCGTACCGTCAAGATAAAAATAGACAAAACATGCAATGGACGGGAGGTCACTGTAGAAAAGTGAATTACTTATTCGTAAACACGGCGGAAGGTACGCGCGTATTGCTCGGCGCGGGCGAAAACAGCTTCTACGACGAGAATTTGAAAAACGCGGGATCGGAAACGCTTCTGCCTATGATAGATTCGATACTGTCGCGCGCAGGTATGAAAATAACCGATATAGACGTTTTCGGCGTATGCGTAGGTCCGGGATCGTTTACGGGGCTTAGGATAGGGCTCACAACCGTAAAAACATTCTGTTATGTGCTCGGCAAGCCTTGTTTTTCGGTCAATAATCTGCGCCTTGCGGCATATAACAATAAGAGCCGTAAAGTAATCTCGCTTGCAGATGCGGGTAACAAGGTATGCTACGTCGCGTGTTTCGACGGAGACGAACAAACGCTCGAAACAAAATGCGTTACGCTCGCCGACGCCGAAGCGCTTGTAAAAGCGCATGCCGATCATGCCGTAGTAACGGACGGGAAACTTTTCGGCAAGTTCGACGGCGCGTCTAGCGTGATAGGCGAAGCGCAGATGAAAACAGCGGCGGAAGCGGCGATAAGCACCGCGAGTTCTCAGTCCGACATAGTTCCGTTGTATGTAAGAAAAGCGCAGCCCGAGCGCGGCGTCGGCGATCTGTGATCGCGGTAAGGCGCGCGGATATCGGCGATGCGTCGGCTGTTGCGGATGCCGAACGCAAATACATCGATTGCCCGTGGACAAAGGAGCAGATAGAACGCGAAATCTCCGACGGCGCTTCCGTGTTTTTAGTGGCGGAGGATGACGGCGCGTTTTGCGGGTATCTTTCGGGTACGGTCGCTGCGGACGAATGTGAAATATCCAATATCGCGGTAGAGTTCGAGTACAGACGGCGCGGCATAGGCACTATGTTGTTCGAAACGCTTTTGTCCGAAATAAGATCACGCGGCGTAAATACCGTATTTTTGCTTGTGAGAAGCGACAACGTTTCGGCGCTCGCGCTGTACGGCAAACTCGGATTTGCGCGCGTCGGATCAAGGCGCGGATATTATAAAAACGGCGACGCGGTTATAATGCGACTCGATTTATGACAGTGAGGTGAATATGCTCGAAACCATCGACGGCATAGAGTGCGAGTACGAAAGAAGCGGCGGGAAATCCGATCATACTGTTTTGTTCTTGCACGGCTGGGGCGGTGGGCTCGAGTCTTTTTCGGGCGCATATTCGGTTATGCGCGATCTGGGCGTAGACGCGGTCAATTTTGCTTTTCCCGTGTGCGTGCCGCCCGAGTACGGTATATATGATTATGCGGCGTACGTGTCGAAGTTTCTCGGCAAACATAAAATACGCGATCCGATAATAGTGGGGCACAGCTTCGGCGGGCGCGTCGGAGTGATCCTCGCGGCGCAGGGCGGTTGCGAAAAATTGGTGCTCACCGGCGCGGCGGGGCTTAAGCCGCGGTTCAGTCTGCGCAAAAAGATAGCCGTCGCGCGGTATAAGTACAGAGTTAAGCACGGAAAACCGCTTGACGGAATGGGTTCTGCGGATTATAATAATTTAGTACCCGAGATGCGCGGAGTATTCGTGCGGATAGTAAATACTCATCTCGACAAGCTGTTGCCGTATATAAATTGTAAAACGTTGCTCGTGTGGGGAAAAGCCGACACGGAAACGCCGTTGTACATGGCAAAGCGTTTTAAGCGCGGAATACGCGACAGCGAGCTTGTGCTCGTGGACGGCGGACACTTCGGATATGCGGAATCTCATTACGGGTTTATCAAATATCTCAAATCATTCGTTATGGAATAGGTGATATGGATTATTACATTTCGGTTGCGCTGACGGCTGTCGCAGCGGTATTGTCGGGCATTATGTGTCTGCCGATACTCAAAATTTTGCAGCTCTCGGGCTACAAGGCAAAAGGCGTTATTGCATGGCAAAAAGCGTCGTCATACGACGTAACTGTGCGATATATCGCGTTTACGCTCTTTTCGTTCATTGCCATGATCGTTTACGTCGGCTGTTTCGGAACGTATGCGTACGCGAGATACTGCGCCGTAGCGTTGTATATAATACTCGCCGTGATGTTCTCGGTATATGCAAAACGAAGCAAAATATCCGACGTTAAATTCACGGGCAGAGTAAAGAGGCTGTTCGCTTTAGACTTTTTGATCATGCTTGCGCTCGGCGCGGGAGTTGCTTGGGCTTCATACTATTCTCCGTACTGTCAGACGGTGACGGCGGCGCTCGGAATGTTCGCGCCGCTTGCGGCGATTTTGTCAAACGCCGTATTGAGTCCGTTCGAGCGCGCTAACAATAAGCGGTATATAAAACGCGCAAAGCTAAAACTTACCGAATCGTCGCCGACCGTTATCGGAATAACGGGCAGCTACGGCAAAACTACTGCAAAGAACTTGCTCCGCGACATGCTTGCAACCGAATATTCGGTGCTTGCGACGCCGGGAAGCTATAATACGCCGATGGGCGTGTGTCTTACCGTAAACAATGTGCTCGCCGATGAGAAGTTTCTTATAGCCGAGCTCGGCGCACGGTACAAGGGCGATATAGCGGAGCTTTGCGACATCGTTTCGCCTAAGTACGGTATAATAACGTCGGTCGGCGATATGCACCTCGAAACGCTTAAATCGCGAGAGGGCGTTGCCGAAGTAAAATACGAGCTGGGAAAGGCTTTGCCGACGGACGGATTGCTCGTGCTTAACGGCTATAACGAGTCTTGCGCGGCGCTTGCCGAGCGAGAAAGCGCGTGCCGAAAAGAAACGGTCGGAAAAGACGGCGGGATATCTTACGAAGACATAAAAATCGACGGGGTGGGAACGAGTTTTACGCTTGTGATAAACGGCGAGCGTTACGGCGTTACTACCAAACTTCTCGGTGCGCATATCCCCGAACTTGTCTGCGTTTGCGCCGCCGTAGCGATCGAATGTGGCGTATCAGCCGACGGTATAGTCAAAGCAGTCCGTGCCGCCGCACCCGTCGAGCACAGACTGCAACTGCTGTCGGAGCCGGACGCAGACGTTATAGTGATTGACGATGCGTATAATTCCAACCCGATCGGGGCAAAAAATGCGTTGTCGGTACTCGGCTGCTTTGATGTTAAAAAAGTTATAATAACGCCCGGGTTCGTCGAACTCGGCACGATAGAAAAAAGCGCCAATACGGAACTCGGCAAGAATATAGCGGAAGTGTGCGATCATGCTTTTCTTATAGGTACGCGTGCTGCGGATATTAAAAAGGGCGCTATAGAGGGCGGTATGAACGAAGCGGACATATCCGTGGTTTCGTCGCGGCAAGAAGCCGTCGAGGCTCTTAAATCGATATCCGACAGGAAAGCGGTTCTGTTCGAAAACGATCTTCCCGACAATATCAAATAGATAACAAGGAATAATACACAATGAAAAGAACGGTGCTCGTTACGGGCGGCGCGCGCGGGATCGGCAGGCAGATAGCTATTGATTTCGGCAATGCGGGCTATAACGTTATAATAAATTACAATAGATCGGAAAAGGAAGCTATGTCGCTTGTCGCCGAACTCAACGCAAAAGAAATAGCGTGTCAGGCGATACGTGCCGACGTTTCCAATGCGGACGACGTAAAGCGCATGGCGGATTCGGTGGCGTTCGGGCATGTCGATACGCTTGTAAACAATGCAGGGATCGCACACATGGGATTGTTGCAGACCGATACCGAAAAAGACTTCGACAGGGTGATCGGCGTCGATCTGAAAGGCGTTTGGCTTGTTACGCGCGCGTTTCTGCCGCGCATGATCGAGCACGGTTTCGGGCGTATAATAAACATAGGTTCGTTTTGGTCGGAGCGCGGCTCGAGCACCGAAACGCTGTATTCTGCGGCTAAAGCCGGCGTAAACGGACTTACCAAAGCGCTTTCGCGCGAAGTGGGAGAGTACGTCACTGTGAACGCCGTGATCGCGGGGCTTATAGCTACGGACATGAACGATCCCGTACCGCCCGACGCGCTGTTCCGTATAGTCGATAACACGCCCGTCAGGCGCATCGGCAGGCCAGAGGACGTCAGTCACGCGGCGCTGTTCCTCGCCGACGAAAAGTCGTCGTTTATAAACGGCGCGCTGCTTCACGTAGACGGCGGATATTGAGATAATAAACAAGTCGGCTGTAGCGCCGGAGTGGGGTGACGGCAAAAAGAAAGGACGGAGCTAAGTGCTCCGTCCTTTTCATTTAGTTTGATCATTGCGTTAATCGTCGAGATCGTCCGCTTCTTTCGGTTTATCCGACTTGGGTTGCTCGGGATTATCTCGATCGGAATCGGCTGCGTCCGCTGTCGCGCCGTCGTCATTTGCGTCGGTCGCCGGTTCTTCGCTTGTTTTGTCGGCAATATCCGCTTCGTCGATTTCTTCGTAATCTACTTCGCGCGCGCCGCTCTCGTCTTCGGTATTTCCTTCGAGTTGCTCTTTGAGCTTGTCAAGCTCGCGGATCGTGTCGGAACGGTCGTATTCGGAAGTGTAGGTGATTTTGCGTTTCTTTTTGATCTTGTCGCGTATTCTTACAATGAAGATTATAACGATTGCGGCGAGCATACACGCACTGACGATTATAGTAGGCAGGACCCACCAATCGAGATCGCTTGACGTAGCTTCCGTGTCCGTTTCGTCGGGAGTAGTATCCGAAAGCGCTACGGCTTTTTCGTAATTTTTGTTAAGATCGCTGACGTATTCGTCGTAAGCGGTGCTGTTGCTGATCTGAGTAAGCGATACGTCGGCGATGAACAGCTCGCCCTGGATATAGCTTCTCGCGTCGTCGCCGCCGAACGAAATATCGAGACCGATATTTCCGCCGTTGCTGCCCGTAGCGATATAGAAAGTGTACGTCTTAAACGTTTCGTAGTCGCGCGTATCTTCATGACCTTGGGAAATAAGCGTCGTCGTGTCTTTGATATTTTCGAACGATTCCGTCTTTGTGCCCGTAAGTTTGATGTTGGCGCCTACTATCTTGTCGCTCTTTCTCGTAGCTTCGTCTACTCGTACCTTTATCGTTACATCGAGTTTGTAGTACGTGTTTGCAACCAGCGAGATGCTGTTGTCGTAAGTGTAAGTCGTGCGACCTGCCGCAATATTGTAAACGTACAGCATGTTGCCGGTTCTGTCTTTCTTTTCGAACCCGGCAATGTCGATGTTTTTCATGTTGTCCGAATCGAACAGTCCTGTTCTAACGTTGTTGTTTGCCGACGATACCGTCCAACCGTACGGCGTGGCAAGCGACGTATTGTCGGTGTTATAGCCGTACGCGTCGTAATATGCGAGAGTAGGGGCATTGAACGAATACATGCCGTAGTCTATCGACTTGAGAACCGCAGCGTTTGCGATGTCGGCTTTGTACTGTTCGAACATCGTGTCGTACTCGGCGGAAACCGTGCTGCCTTCGGCGGCTGTCCATTCTTCCGCCGCAACCTTTTTAACGTAGATATTGCCGTCGGACAGTTTTTGCGAATTGTCCTTGCGGTCGTTCAAGCCGAGCCATATTTCCACGTTGAGCGTCTTTTCGGAAAGCGGCGCGTTTACGTAGAAAGTGTAAGTCTTGAACGTATCGTTAGTCGTTTTAATGTTTTCGATAGTGGAAACTACCGCTCCCGAATCGGTTTTAAGCACAAGCGAAGCGCCGTAACCGTCGGTCACGCCGTCCACCGCCATATCTACCGAAATCTTATAGCCTTTGTCTGCGGCGACCGTGATGGCCGGCGAACGGTAGCAGAACGCCGTTTTCACGGGCGACGACAACAACAGAACGTTGTAATCGGGTGCTTTGGCAAAGCTCTTTGGATTGTTGACCGAAGAGGGAATAGCGCCGTCCGATATGAGCTTGTCAAACGATTTTTCGTCGGTCGGAATGATTCCGTAAACCGCACCGTCTATTTCGACGGGCTTGTCCGAAAATCCGGTCGATTCGACTTTGTCGGTAGTATAGTGCGTCCAATCGGCCGCGGGAAGCGGGAACTTGAATTCGTCGTATTCGCCGATGTTCATAAAGTTGCCGTTCTCTACGCCCGTGGACGTTACTGTGCCGTCGAGCTGTATAAGTTTGCCGCTGTCAGCTTCGGACATTTCTTTATATTCGGTATAAGATACTTCGCGGAAAGTTACGTTATCGAACATCGCAATGCCCGAGGACGGATTGGAAGGCGAGCCGAGTCTGAGCTCGAAATGAATGTCGAGATCCGATATGACCGAGCCTTGAATATAGAAAATATGTTCTTTCCAGCCGTAGTGCGAGGCGTCGTCGCTCGCGCCTTCGAGTCCCGTCGTCCAATCGGCGAGAATACCGTTGTTCGCCGAATTGTTGCTTTGACCTTTAATGCCTACGGAAATGCCGTCGCCGCCCGAAACGTTATCGCCTTTGACCCATACCGAGAAGCGGTAGTACCCAAAGCGTTTGACGGTAATGTCGGGCGAAGCTACGCCGCGCGTGCCCGTGGCGAACTTTTTGCCGTCGTACGTGCTTATGAGAAGGATGTTGGCGTTGTTGCCCGCGAACATCGCATTGTCCACATCGTTTTTGACTTCCGCTTTTCCGAGCGGCGACCAGGGGTTTTGAGTAAAACCGTAATCGTTGCCTTCGAGCTCGGTGAAGCGACGTTCCGAATCGAAAAATTCCACGTTGGCAGTGCCGACGTAAGGGTAGTCGGAATCGTCGTCGTCCGATTCGCTGTAATCGGCGTCCGTATTCCAAAGGTCGGTATTTGCGGAGAAAGTTCCTATTTCTTTATCGTTTACAGTGAGATAATCGGTGTCGTAAAGATCTATAGCGAGGGAAGTCGCGGTATCGTCGAGATAAACGCCGTCGCGTTCGGTAGGCTCGAAATCGCTCGTTTCGAAAGCGAAATCGTAAGCGGAGATCTGTTCGGCAGTGACGGTATCGAAAAACGCGTAACCGTGAACATTGACCTGACCGCTTTCCGCGTCTTCGTCAGTGCCTTCCGCGGCGTCGCCTATTCCGAGCGAGAGTTTGACCGTTTTGGTTATCGAAACGCCCGTGCGAACGTAAAACGTATATTGCTTCCACCCGTAATCGTTGTCTTTGTTAAGACCGTCGAGATCGGCAACGGTGTTGATGTTATTGAACGAGCAGTTCACGCCGAGACCCGTCAATTTGACGGTAGCGCCGCCGACGGCGAAATCTCCCGTTTTGACCCAAGCCGAAACGCGGTAAAACGAATCGGGTTTGAACGACATTTCGGACGATGTGTACGCATAAGCCGTTTCCGATCCTTTGGGGGTGTTTATGAGCAGCGTTTTAGCGTCGGTATCGGGATAGCGCTCGCTGTCGCCGAAAATGGTGCGCGGAATATTATCCTCGCTCGTAAACTCGTCGTATTGGTCGAGTTTGAACGTGACGTTGCCCTTGGTGCTGCCCGAGTTGTAAGCGGACGGAGCAAGATCGACTACGCCCGAAACGATATTGCCTTTGCCGCCGCCGAGATATCCGCCCGTCCAAGACGAGGGCGAAGCGGGATAGCTGCCCGAAGAACTCGAGAACTGCGGATTGCTGACATCAAGCGAGACCGATGCGAATTCTTTGGTATCTTCGGTTTCCGCAGCGAACGCCGAGGGAACGGTCATCGCCGCCGTAATTATCAGCGCAAGAATGACTGCGACGGTCACTGTAAAGGTCATCGCCTTTGCGGTTAGTCTTTTGATAATACGCATGTACTGTAAACACCTTTGTAAGATTTTTTCTATACGTTCTATATTATATAGTATACGCGCGATAAATGCAAACGTTTTGTGCGGCAATTCGCGATTTTGAATAAATAAATTGCGTTTGCGTCACGCGGTTATTTTTCGCAAAACGGCGCAAAACTATTTACATGAACGTAAGAAGTTCGATTTTGACATGCGGCGGCAGCGTGCTCGCGGGATTCGTTGCCGGATTTTTCGGCGGCGGCGGCGGAATGTTGTGCGTGCCGCTTTTGGAAGCGCGCGGCTTGGACGTTAAGTGCGCGCACGCTACGGCGCTTATCGTAATACTGCCTATATGCATAGTGAGCGCGGCGATATACATTGCGAACGGCTATTTCGACTTCACGGCGGTATTGTGCGCAAGCATAGGCGTGAGTCTCGGCGGAGCGGCGGGTGCGGCGGTATTGAACAAACTCAACGGCACGGTCGTCGGGCTTATTTTCGCCGCGCTGATGATAGCGATAGGAATAAAACTCATAGTATCATGACCGACGAACATATCATAATCATAGTATCCGCACTCGGCGGACTTATAGGCGGCATGGGCATGGGCGGCGGGACGCTGCTTATTCCGCTGCTTACAATGTGTTCGGGAGTGGAACAGCATCTCGCGCAGTCGATAAACCTGATCGTATTCGTGCCTATGTCGCTCGTCGCGCTTTTTATTCACCGAAAAAACGGATACGTTCGACTTAAAGCGGGCGCGCCGATAGCCGTATTCGCATTTGCGGGCGCAGTGGCGGGCAGCTTTGCTACGGGATTCGCAAAAGGGTATATACTGAGAGCGTGTTTCGGCGGATTCCTTATCGCGCTCGGCGTGTATCAGGCGGCGAAAATAACGGTTGCCGCGGTCAAGAAGCACAGAACGAAATCGTGCGTCGAGTGCGACGGCGCGCCGCACACGGTTAAATAAAACAAAAATAAAAGTCGGAAAATGTCTTTACAAACGATGAAAGACTTGCTATAATTGATTATATCATTTTTATCATCGTTGTAAAGGCGTAATTTGGAAATAAGAACGTTCAAAAAGGGAATACATCCGCCGCACAATAAGCGCACGGACGGCGCCGAGCTTACAGAGTGTCCGGCGCCGGACACGGTGTACATACCGCTCGCGCAGCATATCGGCAAGCCCGCCGCGCTCTGCGTAGCGGTTGGAGATACTGTCAAAGCGGGAACGCTTGTCGGCAAAGCCGACGGGTTTGTTTCGGCTAACGTGTTTTCGTCGGTATCGGGCACCGTACGTGCGGTGCTGCGGCGCAAAACGCCTACGGGTGGTTGCGATCATGTTGTTATAGAAAACGACGGGCGCTACGAAAGCGAGAGTTTGCCGCAAATGACGAGCCGTGACCGCGACGCGCTTCTGTCGCGTATCAAAGATGCGGGATTGGTCGGAATGGGCGGCGCGGGATTCCCGACGCATGTCAAGTTTTCGCCCAAAAATCCCGTAGATACGTTTATAATAAACGCCGCCGAATGCGAGCCTTACATAACTTGCGATTACCGCTTGCTCGTCGAGCACACGGAAAGCGTGCTTACGGGCGCAAAGTATCTTGCCCTAACGCTCGGGCTCGACCGCTTTTACATAGGCATAGAGGACAATAAACCCGAAGCGGCAAAGGCGATATGCGCGGTTGCGGCAAGGCTCGGCATAAACGCGACGGCGGTACTGCTCAAAAGCAAATATCCGCAAGGCGCGGAAAAGCAGCTTATTTACGCCGTTACGAAGCGCAAAGTGCCGGAAGGCAAACTTCCCGCCGATATAGGAGCAGTAGTAGGCAATGTTCATACGGCATATGCGCTTTTCGACGCCGTTGAAAACAATACGCCGCTATATCGCCGCGCGTTAACGGTCTGCGGCGGCGGAGTGCGGAACGGCGGCAATCTGTGGGTGAGAACGGGCACGCTTTACGGAGATTGCGTGCGCTTTTGCGGCGGACCGAAAGACAACTGCGTAAAACAGATATCGGGCGGACCTATGATGGGGTTTGCGCTCGACAGTTTGGATTATGCGGTGACAAAGACGACGGGATCGCTTTTGTTGCTGTCCGATTCCGAGGCTAACACCGTTCAGCCGAGCGCGTGCATAAACTGCGGAAGATGCGCGCGTGCGTGTCCGATGAATCTTATGCCCATGTATATCGACGCATATACGCTTCGCGGCGACTATGCGACGGCGAAACGGTATGGCGCGGCAAACTGCATCGAGTGCGGATGCTGCGCTTATACGTGTCCGGCAAAACGTCCTATCGTGCAATCGGTAAGACTGTGCAAAAAGAAAATAAGGGAGATGGGGTTATGAACGTAGTTTCCGCTTCTCCGCATATATCGAATCGCAAAAATTCCACGCGTCGGATAATGATCGACGTGCTTATAGCGTTGGTGCCGTGCCTTGTCGCGGCGTGCGTTTTTTACGGCTATCACGTCGTCGTCAATCTTGCTGTATGCCTTGCGTTCTGCTTTGTGTCGGAATTGCTGTACGGGCTGATAAAGAGCAAAAATTTCAACATCGAAAACGTAAAAAAATCGAGCGTGTTCGATATGTCGTTCGCTGTTACGGCAGTCATACTCACGTTGAATCTTCCCGCGGTCATGAACGTGTGGGGAATATGCGCGAAAAATTCGGCGGGCGCGGTGGTGTTCAGCTTCGATACCGTCGTTCTGTGCGCGCTCGGGTCGATATTTGCCGTAATGCTCGTGAAAATGCTTTTCGGCGGAATAGGCAGAAACTTTGCCAATCCCGCGTGTACGGCGCGCATATTTCTTTTCATCGCGTTCGGCGGCGCGGGTGCGTTCGTCACAGATTCGCTGTTTGCTGGCGGGCTTGCTTCCACGGGTGCGACTTGGCTCGGCACGCGCGATAACGTGAGCGGCAGTATGCTCTTGGATATGTTTTTAGGCAATACGCCCACGGCGGCGGTCGGCGAAACGTGCGTGATCGCTGTGCTTATCGGCTACGTCTATTTGTCTTGTCGGCGCGTCATAGATTTTCGCGTACCGCTGATGGTCGTGGGTTCGGCGGCGCTGTTTGTGTTCGTGTTCGACGTTATCCCGTCCGGAGCGCGCGGACTGAATATGCTTTATTCGCTCGTCGCGCACGTAATGTCCGGCGGACTTCTGTTCGGCGCGGTATTCATGGCGACCGATTATTCGACAAGCCCCAATACTTTTGCGGGTACTGCGGTGTTTGCCGTAGGTATCGGACTTGTAACGGCGCTTATTCGCTCGTTCGGCGCGTTTCCGGAAGGTTTTTCTTTCGCGCTGCTCGTAATGAATCTTGTCGTGCCGCTTCTCGATAAATACATAGTACCCAAGCCGTTCGGTTACGTGAAACAGGCGAAAGAAAAGAAGCGCAAAAGCGCAAAGGCGGTGAACGATGAAAAATAGATCGCTTGCCGCCGCAATGAAGGCGACGCTCGTATTGCTGATAATTTCGGCTGTGTGCGTGGCGGTGCTGTGCCTGTGCAATATGTTTTTTCCCAAGTATGTGCCCGTGCTCGACGCGGCTACGGCAAAACTTATAAACGGCATATGCGAAACGGGTCGGTCCGATAAAGACGCGTTCGACGGCGGCTACATAGTGCTTCTTCGAGAGGACGAATACGGCGTGACGCTGTCCGATTACAATAAGTCCAACAAGTCCCGAAAAGCCGAAGTGCTCGCAGTGTACGCACAGCCCAAGGGCGTAAATGCAGGTGCGTACATAATAGAATCGCAGGCGGCGGGGCGCGACGGAAACATAATAATCCTCACCGCGTACCGAGACGGCGCTATCGTCGGCGCTACGGTCAAAAAGCAAGGCGAGAGCTATTTTTCCAAACTGCCCGCCGATTTATTTCAGTCGAACGTCGTAGGACGTCCGGCTACGGACGACATAAATCTGCCTGCCGAACTCGAAAAAACGGGTGCGACTTTATCGCTCACCGCGGTCAACAATGCGCTCGGAATATCCAACGTGTTCGTGCGAAGCTACGGCGATAAACTGCGCGAAGTTATCAACGAATTATCCAAGGAGACGCTCGAAACGAATGACTAAATCGGAATTCAAAAGAACGGCGCTCGGCGGACTTACGAATAATCCCGTGTTTGTGCTCGTGCTCGGCATGTGTCCCACGATAGCCAAGTCGGACAACGTCATAAATGCGGTGTCGCTCGGTCTTTGTACGGCGTTCGTGCTTGTATTTTCGAACCTGATTATATCGGCGCTTCGCAAGCTCATTCCCGACAAAGTGCATCTTCCGGCGTACATAATAATTATCGCGTCGCTCGTCACGTTTGTGCAAATGGTGGTTTCGTCGTTTCTTCCGTCGCTTAACGACAGCATAGGCGCGTTTATATCGCTGATAACCGTAAACTGCATAATACTCGGCAGAGCGGAAGCGTTTGCCGGCAAGAACAAGGTTTTGCCGTCGCTCATAGACGGACTGTCGATGGGACTCGGTTTTATAGTGGCTATAACGCTTTTGGGCGGAGTCAGACAGCTTTTGACGCTTGCGTTCGGCAGCGGCTTTTTCGATCAGACCATGGGCGGATTTATAGTGCTCGGGCTTATAATGGCGGCGTTTAACGCCGTATACTCGGCGGTAAAGGCGCGTATGCTCAAAAGAACGCCGCTCATCGAGAGGGGGGCGGAAGCGTAATGGAATACTTTCTCGGAATAATATCTATCGTTATATCGAGTTTGCTCACAAACAACGTAGTGCTCAATCAGAGCATAGGTATGTGCCCGTTCCTCGGCGTAAGCAAAAAAACGCAGTCGGCGATCGGGATGGGGCTTGCCGTTACTTTCGTTATAACGATCGCGTCGTGCGTGTGTTGGGTGCTTTACACTTACGTGCTCGATCTACTCGGCATCGGGTATTTGAGCACGGTAGCGTTCATACTCGTGATAGCGTCGCTCGTGCAGCTTTTGGATATAGTGCTCAAAAAGCTGTCGCCCGCGCTTTACAGCTCGCTCGGCGTGTATCTCGCACTCATTACGACCAACTGCGCGGTGCTCGGTACGGCAAACTCGGTCATAGCGCAAGGTCTCGACTTTTTCCAAACTTTTATGACGGGATTGACGATAGGTCTCGGCTTTACGCTCGCGCTTATCATCATGGCGGGCATACGCGAAAAACAAACGCTGTACGAAGTGCCGCGCCCGTTTGCGGGGTTTCCCATAGCGCTCGTAACTGCGGGGATCATGGCTATGGCGTTCTACGGCTTCAACGGCTTGTCGTTTACTTGACGGGGGATAAAGCATGGAAATATTTTTGAATATAATGGAAATATTTTTGAATATAGTAGTTCCCGTTTTGATCGTAGCCGTGCTCGCCGCGCTGTTCGCGTTCTGTCTTTCTTTTCTCGGCGATAAGCTCGCCGTAGAGCGCGACCCGAAGATAGACGAGATAGAGCATAATCTTTCGGGCGCAAACTGCGGAGGTTGCGGTTATGCGGGGTGTTCGCAGTTTGCGGAAGCGCTGTTTAAGGGCGAAGCCGATATTTCGCGCTGTAATCCCACGCCGCCCGACAATAAAAAAGCAATCGCAAAGATCCTCGGTATGGACGCGTTCGAGAGCGAAGCGACAGTAGCCGTCGTGCACTGCGCAGGCGGAAACCGTGCCGCAGACAAATATGCATATCAAGGCTTCGGCGATTGTAAAGCCGCGGAGCTTCTCGCAGGCGGGAGCAAGGCGTGCGAATACGGGTGCATGGGAATGTGTTCGTGCGTATCGGCTTGCGGATACAATAGCGTAAAGATCTGCAAGGATACGGGCGCGTCGGTAGTGGATAAAACGAGCTGTACGTCGTGCGGAAACTGTATATCGTCGTGCCCCAAGGGAATCATCGGCAGGATACCCAAATCGGCAAGGGTGTATATAGCGTGCTCGAGCCATGCGAAAGGCAAGGACGTTATGTCCGTGTGCAAGGTGGGCTGTATAGCCTGCGGAAAATGCGAAAGAACGTGCCCCGAAGGCGCTATAAAAATCGAAAACAATTTACCCGTTATAGATTACGAAAAGTGCGTGTCGTGCGGGAAATGCGTGGAATGTTGTCCGCGTAAGTGTATCTTGTTTCACGGCGAATGAATGCGGCACGGCGATAGCGTCATGCTCGGCAACACAAAAGGCGGCACATTGTGTGCCGCCTTTTATATAGCCGTTTTAATTTAGATATCTGCGATCTTGTATCATACGCCTTGAGCTATCATGGCCTGCGCAACTTTAAGGAATCCGGCGATATTTGCGCCCGAAACGTAATCGGTTGCTTTGGCATACGCTTTTGCCGCGTCAGACGTCTTTTCGAAAATGCCTTTCATTATGCCTTTGAGTTTGTCGTCTACTTCTTGGAACGTCCAGGCGAGTCGCTGAGAGTTTTGGCTCATTTCGAGCGCGGAAACGGCAACGCCGCCGGCATTGGCTGCTTTTGCGGGCATGAACAGTTTTCCTGCCGATTGGAAAGCGTTTATCGCGGCTGTCGTAGACGGCATGTTCGCACCTTCGCCGATTGCCGTCACGCCGTTCTTTATAAGCGTTGCGGCGTCGTTTTCGTCGAGTTCGTTTTGCGTGGCGCAGGGCAGTGCGATGTCGCATTTGACAACCCATACTTTGCCCGAATCGTGATATTCGGCGCTCTTGACGCGTTCGGCGTATTCTTTTATGCGCCCGCGCTTGACTTCCTTGATGTCGCGCACGACGTCGAGGTTTATGCCGTTCTTGTCGTATACCCAACCGTTGGAATCGGACATCGTAACTACTTTTGCGCCGAGCGCCGCGGCTTTCTGTGCCGCATAAATAGCGACGTTGCCCGAGCCTGATATCGCCACGGTCATGCCTTTAATGTCTTTGCCGTCGGCGCGAAGCATGTTATCGACTATGTATACAAGCCCGTAACCGGTTGCTTCCGTTCTGGCGAGCGAGCCGCCGTAGGTGAGTCCTTTGCCGGTAAGTACGCCCTCATAAACGTTTTTAATGCGCTTATACTGACCGTACATATAGCCTATTTCGCGCCCGCCGACGCCGATATCGCCCGCAGGTACGTCAACGTCCGCGCCGATATGCCGTGCAAGCTCGGTCATAAAACTTTGGCAGAAATCGCGTATCTCGCGTTCCGATTTGCCCTTGGGGTCAAAATCCGAACCGCCTTTGCCGCCGCCGATGGGAAGCCCCGTGAGCGAATTTTTGAATATTTGCTCAAAACCGAGAAATTTGATGATGGAAAGATTGACCGACGGATGAAGTCTTAGCCCGCCTTTGTAAGGTCCGATTGCGTTGTTGAACTGAATACGGTAGCCGCGGTTTACGCGCATATTGCCTTTATCGTCCGTCCAAGGCACACGGAACATTATCTGTCTGTCCGGTTCCGTTATCCGTTCGAGCACCGCATTGTGCTTATATACCGGATCGCTGTCTATAACGGGTTTGATCGTTAAGAGAACCTCGTCCACGGCTTGCATGAATTCGGGTTGACCGGCGTTTCTTGCGGCGACGGACTCGCGCACTTCTTCGATATATGACATATACATCTCCTTAAAATACAATAGCGCCGCGGATGTCCACAGCGCCATTGCTTGATGAATATATTGTAAATCCGCGCGTCGTAATTTGTCAAGCGAATGAAAGCGATTTTTATCGACTTTGTTCAAGTTATTTTCATAACAACACCGATAATTTAATATATATAATAATACTTTTAGCGCGCAACAGCGATATAAAAATATAATACAGCGTGCATTTTGCGGTATAATATAATAAAATAGGGCTAAAATAACCCGATTTGTCGTATTTTTAGCTTGTTCGGAGTATTGCGGAAATTTCTCGCGTTGACTGAATTTGCGGCAAAATGGTATAATATATGTAACGAAAAGAATGCCCGTTCGGCAGTCGGGAGGACGTTATGGTAAAATTTGTGGTCGATTCGACGTTTTGTTTGACTCGCGAATACGCGGAAGCGCACGATATTCGCATAGTCAGTCTTACGCTTACGCTCGGAGATAAGGAATATGTAGAAGGGTATTCCGACGAATGGGGTGAGTTTTACAGAGATTATGCCAACGGCAAGAACGCCGCAAAAACGTCGCAGCCGTCGCCTAAGGCGTTTATGAACGCCGTGGACGAAGCGCTCGGAGGAAGCGACGACAGCGAAGTGATAATAATGACTATAGCGGAACGGTTGAGCGGTACCATAGGTTCCGCAAAGATTGCGGCAATGCAGTATCCCGAAAAGAAGGTCGCCGCTATAGATTCGGCGCAGTCGGGCACGTCGTCGCTCGCATTTTTGCGCCAGATGATAAATGCGCGCGACGAGGGTATGAGTTTTTCAGAGCTTTTGGCGTATGCCGAAGATCTTAAAAGCCGCGTGGCTTTGCAATTTATTCCCGCGTCGCTCACGGAGCTTGCGCGCGGCGGCAGAGTGAACAAAGCGCTGTCGCTTATAGGCAATATTCTCAAGATCAAGCCTGTATTCGAGTTTGCAAACAATAGCATACAGGTGTATGCAAAGACGCTCGGCATGAACAAAGCCATCACGGCGGCGATCGGGCGTCTGCCTAAAAAGACGGACGAACTGTTCTTGACTTATATAGGCGACGACAAACATATTCCGCAGCTCAAAGAGCGCATGCTCGGCGAGTTCGGTCTTTCGGATATAGATGTCGTTCCCATGTGTCCCGTAGCCGGTGCGCACGTCGGGATCGGCACTGTCGGGATAGTAAGCGTGGCAAGCAAATAAGTCATGCCGTAACGGCTGATTTCAAAAAAAGCGGCAAACGTCGAATGAGTTTGCCGCTTTTTGCCGTGCCGGAAAATATGCGGAGTTTGCTGTTTGCATAAAAGATGATATTCGGCATAATCGCATGAATACGCGAATAGAATACTTGTAGTTTGCGAAAGACGGCGGCGCGTATTGCATAAGGTTCAAAATCGGCTAAAAAACGACAAAAATTACAATGTCGGCGACCGCGAATATATGTTATTTTATAGGAGATGTCCGATGAGGTTTTTGGTAGTCAAAAGACGGACGATTATTTTAGCCGTAGTTGCGGCAATCGTGCTTGCCGCGTGCGGAACGGGCGTGTATTATACGGGCGCTGCGGCTATCTACAACAACGTCAGTCCGAAGAAGGTTCCGATATATTCGGTCGAAACGGACGAGAAAGCCGTTGCGCTCACGTTCGACGCGGCGTGGGGTGCGGATAAAACGCTCGGCATACTCGAAACGCTCGAGCAAAAAGACGCATGTGCGACGTTCTTCCTCGTATCGTTTTGGGCGGAAAAGTATTCGGATACGCTCAAAACGCTCGCTGCTTCGCCGCGCATCGAGATAGGCACTCATTCCGCTACGCACCCGTACATGTCAAAGCTGTCTAAAAGTCAGCAGGCGCTCGAACTGAGCACGTCCAAATCGCTCATAGAGGGTATAACCGGAAAGAAGGTGGAGCTGTTCCGCCCGCCGTACGGCGACTATTCGGACGCGCTTCTCGATACGGCAAAGGACAACGGCTTGTACACTATTCAGTGGGACGTGGATTCGCTCGATTGGAAAAATCTTTCCAAAGAGCAGATCACCTCGAGAGTGGTCGGCGGCTGCAGAAACGGGAGCATAGTGTTGATGCACAACGACGGAAAGCATACGCTCGAAGCGCTGCCGTACATAATCGACGGGCTGCGCGCAAAAGGCTTCACGTTCAAGACGGTAGGCGAACTCATCTACAAAGAAGGTTATACGATCGATCATACGGGCAGACAAATAAGGAGTTAAACCATATGAAAAACAACGACAAAGCCACCAATACGGTCTTTCTGCAAGGGCGGATAGGTTCGCCTATAGAATATTCGCACGATCTGTACGGCGAAAGATTCTATGAGTTCAAGCTCGACGTACCGAGACTTTCCGAACATCTCGACGAGATCCCCGTGACTGTTTCGGAATCGCTCGTGCAAGAGCTTGCCGAAAACATGCAGGTCGCGGTGGTCGGACAGTTTCGCAGTTTCAACCGTCCTGACGGAGAACGGTCGAGGCTTATACTGAGCGTTTTCGCACGCGAGATCACGCCTCCGCAAAACGACGTCAATCCGAACAGTGCCGAACTTATCGGATACATTTGCAAACCGCCTATATACCGCACGACTCCGTTTAACCGCGAGATATGCGACGTACTGCTTGCCGTAAACCGTGCGTATTCCAAATCCGACTACATACCGTGCATCGCTTGGGGCAAGAACGCTAGACTCATTAAAAATGCGCCCGTCGGGCAAAAGCTTGAAGTGTCGGGAAGAATACAGTCGCGTCAGTATACCAAGCGCATGGATGACGGGAGTGCGGAAATACGTACGGCTTACGAATTTTCCATAGGCGCCGTCGAGTTTTTGCGCAAGGAGAGCGAAGTGGCTTCGACTTCCGACGAAGAAGGCTGAACAGAACGTAGTATTCGGTTCGTAAATTACGGTGCAAGACAAAAGCATTGCGGAAGATCCGTCCGCAATGCTTTTTCGATCGTTTGATATAAACTGCGCGTCGATTACTGTTCTTTGAATCGGCGCTTTTTGTTGAGCCGCACTCGCGCGACTATAATAAGCGCGAGAATTATCGTTACGAGCATTATCGCTATTGCGACGATGAGCACTATGTTTACGCCTTCGTACTTTATATGCGCTGTTTTGACATAGCACGTCAGAGTGCCTCGCTCGGGATCGAGATATTTTATCTTGGTGTATTCCGCGGAAGAATCGTATGCGCCGACGACCTCGACTTTCGTGCCTGCGGGCAGTGTGACCGTAAGTTCCGTCTTACCGCTGTCCGAATAAGTCTTTGCGACGGTTACGCCTTTGTATTCGACTATCTCGGCGTTGTATGCGGGTCGAATGAAATTGGGTTCATAGCCGTTGAGACTGAAGTTGGACGCAAATATGAATCCTTCGTAATTTCCGTCTATTTCGAGTCTGTACCAAAGGTTGCCGTATTCGTCCGTAAACGAATCGACGAAACTCAGCATTTCGAAGTTTCGGTCGCGGTTTACCGCTTCGTACCCTTTGACGAGCGGCGATTTGGGACTCGGATATTTGTAGACGGGCGTGGAGTTGTTATAAACCGTTCCGACTTTGGACGGCGGATCGGAATAGGGCAGCGGCGCGGACAGCGCCGATTTATAAACGTAACCGACTTTGAGTTTACTGTCCTCGCCGTCATCGAACAGAACGAGCGAGTATTCGCGCGAATCCGCTGTTTCGTATTCGGCGACAATCACGTTTTTGCCTTTTTCTATCGTGAATATCGGTTGCGTCTCCATGGGCAGAGAGTATACCTCGGCGGAAAACAGTGCGGTGCGGATAAGTCCGTCGGCATGATTTTCGGGCGTGTTGTCGTTGGCTTTGTCCGGCACTTTATAATCGCCGTCTATCAGCTTGGGTTCGAATCCTTCGCAGTCTATCTTGCCCGAAAATATACGGTGTTTGAAAGTATCGACAATAACGACGTCGCCGTAGTTTACGAACGCATTTTGAACGGTGGAAAGAAGTATCTGTCCGCTCGAAAACCCGAGGCTGTACCGCTTGCCGTCGAGAGTCATTGTAATGTCCGATCGCAAAAATTTGCCGTCGCCGTTTTTCTTTGCGCAGCTTATTCCGTCGGGCGAAAGAAGATAAACGGACCCGTCGAGGTCAACCGTAAGCGAGAACGAATCGGACGGCGCTTCGCAGTAATCTTTTTCGGTATATGAATCGCCGACCGCTTCGAACTTGTAAACGTTTGAATCGCCGAGCGCATAAACGCTTTCGTGCCCGATGCCGAGCGCAATGGCTTTGTACGCTGTCGCGCTTATGTTTACGGGAACCCCGCCGTTTTCGGACAGCCACAAGCCGTTGTTCGCGAGTATATACAGCCGTTTCTCGCTGTCTACGAGTATCTGTTTTACGGTAACTCCGCTCTCGTTAAGCGTTATCGCGCGCGAGAACTTTCCGTCGGCGGTGAATATGCCTATTTCGTTATAGCTGTGCGCCACGTACAGCGTGCCGGAGCTGTCGCACGCTACGGATACGGGATTGTTGAAAATGCGTTCCGTAAGCACGGACGAATTGCCGTATTCCGCCACTCTGCCGTTCATGCTGTCGGCAACGAAAAGGGTGGACTTCTTGACGGCGGCGCCGGTGGGCATATAGAAAAATCCGTCGGCACCGCTCGCCGCGGCAAACATGACCGAATCGGTTTTCAGATCGGTCGATATGGCATGCAGCGCGTTGAGCGAGTCGAGCGCATACACGTACTCGCCGTGCGCGTAGACGCAAGCGATGCTCGCACCGTCGGTCGAAAACTTTTCGGCGAGTCCGCCGCCGGATACGGTATAGCCCGTTAAACGGTCGCGCGTAAGCGTGTACAAAACCGCCTCTCCGTCAGCTGCGGTCATAGAGTAAATACTGTCCGTTCGAAGAACGACGTTCAGTTCGCCGTGCTCGGAAACCGAACATATATCCTGTTTGTTTTTGAACAGCGCCGAATCGGTAGCCACATATATGCCCGACTTGGTTGCTGCGATCGCAGAAGCGTCTATGCGCGGATGTTCGGCGGAGTAGAGCGCTGTTACGGTGTAATCGGAAAACTCGGTTTCGCCGCCGATTTGTGCGGTTACGATCTTGTCGTTCGAAACGGCGTAGAGTTTGCCGCCGGCGCCGTCGATATCGAAGTCCGAAATAACGCCCGGATATTCGAAAAGGGCGTCGCCGTCCGAACGGGCGTGGATCACGCCGTTTTCGAGAGTGTAAAGTGTGCCGTCCGTGCGGAACGCTTTGTCCGCGGCGATCCCAGCGTACGCGCCGTCAGGCTCTACGAAATACTTGTCCGTAGTCGAAGATTTCGAAATAGTTTTGATCCCGTCGCCGTCGCAAACCAAAAGTCCGCTATCATCGGCGAACACGGATACGGGATCGTCGAAATAGTGGTAGTTCACGTCCGAATCGACGGTCACGGGCGTAAGCGCAACCGATCCCGTTTCGGCTGCGAAAGCAGGGGAGTCGTTGTCGGCAAAAACCGCTGCCGTCGCAAAAATCGCGAGCATTGTTATCGTAGTGATTAACGGCGATTTTTTCATGCGAATATTGTACCACACCCTATAAAAAAAGTAAAGGATTTTAACGGATATTGTCGAATCGCGTGCGGTCGCTTTGACATTCTGGTCAAATGTTACAAAAAAAATTATTTGAATTTATTCAAAATACCCCCTTTACAAGCCTAAAATTATATGCTATAATATGTGTATAACATAACAAAATGGGGTTATGTAGCTTATTCGACCCCGAAAGGTGAGCAACTTGAACAACATTGCTATTATAGATTTAGGCTCTAATTCCGCACGTCTTGTGCTTGCGCACGTTATCAACGATAATTATTTCGTTGTATATGACGAACTGAAAGAAAGCGTGCGTTTGGCTCAGGATATGGATCGCGACGGATACCTTAAACAGGCTCGAATCGCACAGGCGGTAAAAACGCTAAAAATGTTCCGCAAGCTGTGCGACGCCAACAATGTCGATAAGATTTACGCATTCGCAACCAATGCGGTGAGAAAGGCAAAGAACCAACGCAGTTTTCTCGAAGAAATAAATACCGTTTGCGGATTCAAGATGGACGTGCTAACAGAAGAGCGCGAAGCCACACAGATATATTACGGTGTGATAAACTCGCTCGAGATTCCCAAAGGCGTCATTTTGGATATATCGGGTTCGTCTACCCAGCTCATACAGTACAACAGACGAACGATACTCAACCGCGTCAGTCTGCCGATAGGCACTATGAACCTTTCTGTGCTGTTCAACGAGAACACGACCCCGCTTCAACAGTCGCAAATGATAGAAACGTATATGCGCGATCAGTTTGCGGGAATCGAGTGGCTGAAAGAACTCGATCCCGAGTACAAGCTCATCGGCGTGGGCGGATCGTTCCGCAATCTTGCGAGCATAGTTCAGCGCATAGAAAAATACCCGCTTTCAATGGTGCACAACTATCGTATCGGTCCCGAAACTTTTGATAAAGTTTACAACATGATAAAGGTGCTCGACGTCGAAAAACGCTCCAAAATAAAAGGGCTTTCCGCGCAGCGCGCCGATATTTTCTGCGCGGCGCTGTCGAGCATTAAGAGCCTTATGAACTGTACCGAATTCGACGAGATAGTCGTATCTGGCTCGGGCATCCGCGAAGGGTTCATGTTCAATCACGCAATGCCCGTCACGGTGGAAAAGCCTATTGCGGATATACTCGGATATTCCATGTATACGCGGTTATACTACGACGGGTTGAACATACCGCACGCAGAGCATGTGTGCAACCTTGCCATACAGCTTTACAAGCAATTGAGAGTGCTTCACAAACTCCCCAGACAGTACGTGCGCGTTTTGCGTATCGCGTCGCTTCTTCACGAGTCGGGGATGCGTATAAACTTTTACAATCATCACAAGCATTCGGCATATTCGATAATGAACTCCAATCTTTACGGCGTGTCGCACCGCGATCTCGTGCTCGCGGCATTTGTGGTGCGCAGTTACTATCTCGACGATCTTTCGGTTGCCGAATGGAATAAGTATGCCGGTATCGTCAAGGAAGAGGATCTCGTAGCGGTCATGCGGCTCGCCGTTATACTGCGCATAGCCGATTCGCTCGACCGTTCGATGTCCGGTTCGGTAAAGTCTATAAACTGCGACGTGCTCGGCGATTCCGTCATCATGAAGACGGAGGTCGAGGGCGATTGTTCGCTCGAAATCAAAGACGCGCTTTCCGCCGGTGCGGATTTTGCTCGCGCATACAGAAAGAATCTTGAAATATTATGACGTTGTTCTCGCAACGACGTCGCCGCGCCGCCGCGAGCTGATAAAAAAAATCGAATGTGTGCGTCCTATATTCGTCGCTACCGACGCCGAAGAAGCAGTGCTCGGTTCGGCGCTCGAAACCGCGGAGACCAACGCGCGCATAAAAGGCGGGATCGCAGCTGCGAATACGCCGTTGCCGGTGCTCGCTTTCGATACGGTGGTAGGTATAGCCGACAAAGTTTTAGGTAAACCCAAAAACCGTGATGATGCCGTAGCCATGTTCCGAACGCTGTGCGGCGCGGTGCACGAGGTGGTAACCGCCGTATATTTGCGCGTCGGAAAAAAAATTATCGTAAAATCCGAAAAAACTTCTGTCGAATTCGGTGCATTTGACGCGGATTCGGTGTATAATTATATCGACAGCGGCGCGCCGTACGACAAGGCGGGCGGCTACAATATAGACGACGCGGCGATAAAGCCGCTTATCAAGCGGTTCGACGGCGATTATTACAACGTAGTCGGGTTGCCCGTCGCACTTACCGAAAAACTTATCGAGGAGAATTTGATTTATGGCGAAAATGGATATAGCGATTGACCTCGGAACTTCGTTCACGTCGATTTTCGTGTCCGGAAACGGTATAGTGTTGCACGAACCGTCGGTGATCGCGTACTACGACAACGGCGGCAGGCGCAGTCTCCGCGCTGTCGGCAGCGAAGCGTATTTTATGCTCGGCAAGTCGCCCGAAAAGACAAAGGTCGTATGTCCGATAGTCGACGGAGTGATAAAAGACCGCGACGCGTGCGCCGTCATGCTCGGCGAGTTCGTCAAAAAAATACTGCCCGAATCGTATTTGTTCAAACCGAGTATACGCGCCGTGCTCGGCGTGCCTACGGGGCTCAGCGTGGACGAGCGCAAAATGTACGAGGACGTGCTTATGCGCTCGGGCGTAGACGACGTGACCATGATCAACAACATCATGCTCTCCGCTATCGGGATCGAATTGCCCGTAACGTCGGCGTTCGGCGGGATCGTGGCGTCTATAGGCGGCGGAGGAACGGAGATAGGCGTTATCGGGCTGAGCGGTATAGTTACGGGCTGTTCCATTAACGTGGGCGGCGATATGATAGACCGTGCGCTCATGGACAGGATATGCGGGAAGAACAAGCTCAGTCTGGGCAAGGCGTCGGTAAGAAATCTGAAAGAGCGCATAGCGAGCCTTATTCGCAACGACTGCGCCGCGGTCACCGTGAGCGGAATAGATATGGATACAAAAAACATACGCACGCAAACGCTTTCGGCGGACGAGCTTTACGGCACCGTGTACGATTACTACGCGAGCATTATCGAAGCGGTGGCAAAAGTGATAAATTCGTGCTCGCCGGCTGTTGCCGCGGAAATTTACAAAAACGGAATTAACGTGGTGGGCGGCGGCGCCAAGATCCCGGGGCTTGCCAATATTATGAGCGCAGGCTTGGGAATACGCGTAAACGTTTCTTTGTCGCCGGAGTTTGCGGCGGTATCGGGCGGCGGCAAGCTGTTGTCCGACGGCGTGCTTCTCGACGAGATAGAACGTCACCAATAAGGCATTATTCCGTAAAGTTCGGGGCATACGCAGGTAAGTATGTGCCCACTATATTTTGACAAACGACAAAACCGTACAAATTTCCGCTTGCACGGTTTTTTGTTTGGCGGTATAATTATTCGGTATGAAGAGTATCGTGATCACATCCGGCAAAGGCGGCGTCGGAAAAACGACGGTTACGGCGGGTTTGGGACGGGCGCTTGCCGCGCTCGGCAACCGCGTCGTTCTTATGGACGCCGATTTCGGGCTTAACAATCTCGATGTCGTGATGGGACTCGAAAACCGCGTTGTTTACGATATCGCCGACGTTATAAACAACCGCTGCCGAGTCCGTCAGGCGCTAGTGGAAAGCGACGTGAGAAACTTGTTTCTTTTGCCGTCGGCGCACGGCTATCTCGGCGATAAGGTAACGTCGCAGAACTTAAAGTTGATCCTCGGCGGTTTGTCCGTCACTTTCGATTATGCGCTTGTTGACTGTCCGGCGGGAATAGAAGCGGGGTTCAGGCGCGCAGTAGGCGCGTGCGAGCGCGCGGCAGTGGTAACGACGCCGCATATAAGCGCATTGCGCGACGCGAACAAAGTGGTCAATCTTTTGTCGTCGTACGGCATCGTGCCGACGCTTGTCGTCAACCGAGTGCGCGGCGACCTGCTCGCAGACGGCAAAATCCCGAGCATAAAAGAAATATCCGAAATTCTTAAAGCGGAAGTGGACGGGGTTATACCCGAAACGGACGGAGTGTACGGAACCATGCCTAAAAAACCGTTCGAACTGTTGGCAAAGCGAATACATCTCGGCACGGGCGAACCGCTTGACCCCGCTGCGGGCTACCGCGGCATTTTCGGCGCGATAAGACGCAGATTCGGGAGGGGATAGGATGGACATAGGGCGTATTGCGCGCATGGTTGAAAGCGACGGTATAGGCGAACTAAAAAACACGCTTCGCGTTGCGCAAAGCGACGTCGCCGCGCTTTTGTGCGAGTTTATGGATGTAAAGAACCTCGATATGTCCGTCGAAAAGGAAGGCGACGAGTACAGGGTATATATTGCGGTATGCGCTCGCCGCATATACGAAGTGGGGAAAACGAGCGAATCGGAGCGGTATTAAATATTTTGCGGATTGCGCACATATATTATAGCATGGACAAATATTCGGGCTGTAATATTGTGGAAAGCGTGGTTGCCGCCGCGCCCGTGCCGCATAAAGAAAAAAAGAAAAGAAACGTGAAAGGTTTTTTCGTAAGACTTGCCGTAGCCGCAGTTTGCGTGGGAGTGATAGCGGCGGTGCGGTTTATTCCGATCGCGGCGTTCGAACAGGTCAGGTCTGTGCTTTACGATGTATTCTGCTACGACTTTTTCGGTCGCGGCGATTTGGGCAGCATGCCTATACTTAAATCTATAGGTGTATAAACGCATAAAAAAAATTCGCGGCAAAGTCGATAAAAATGTCGCGACGGGCGACGAAGTGTCCGTATACGTATCGCCGATAATGTTTATCATGGCGGTATTTTTCGTAGCGTTCGGCATGGCTTACGAGTTTACATGCTCGCTCACGGCAGTCATACTTCACGAGTTGGCTCATGCGAAAGCCGCGAAAAAAACGGGCTATGCGCTTAACCGTATCAAAATAATGCCGTACGGCGCGGCGCTTTGCGGCAAAGCGGATATAAAGCCCAAGCACGAAGCTTTGATAGCCGCGGCAGGACCTGCGTTCAATCTTGTGCTCGGCTTGATCTTTGCCGCAATGTGGTGGCTCATTCCGTCGAGCTATCTGTTTACGTCTGTATTTTGCCGATGCAATCTGTATATAGGGCTGTTCAATCTTTTGCCCGTATATCCGCTTGACGGCGGGCGAGTCATGCTCGCGGCGCTTTCGGCAAAGTTCGGACGCAAGCGCGCGTATAAGGCGACGCGGATAATTTCGGCGGTTACGGGGCTTGTATTCGTGGGGCTGTTCGTTCTGTCGTTCGTATATGCACCCAATATTTGCTTTTTGAGCGTCGGACTGTTCATGCTCGTTTCGGCGTTCGTGCCCGATTCGCGCGCGGAATATTACGCGCTGTTCGCTTTTGCGCAGCGCCGTGCTCGGCTCGATAAACCGACTGAAATCAAGACTTATGCCGTATCGCGCTCGGCGGCGCTCTCCGATACGTGCAAGGCGCTCGAGCCTGACAGACTGTGCGAGTTTGCGGTGTACGATGAGCGCATGAATCGCTGCGGATTTTTGAGCGAGCGCGAGATCATCGATGGAATAGCGGAACTCGGATACGAGCGCACCGTCGGCGATTTATGCGACAAACGGTCGTTAAATAGCGAAAAGACTTGATTTCGGCGATGTTTTGTGATACAATTTCGGTATGAACAACACCGAGACTGCGCAAAAACTCAAAGGTAAAGAGCTTGAAGAATTTGCGCGAATTTTATACGACAAAAGCGCAGCCGAGTTTTGTGCGGTAATCGCGGGGCTTGTGCGAAGCGGCGCCGCGGAAGATTACGAAAGAATCGCGGTCATGACGGAAGTCCTGCCGCTCAATGCCGCCGGCAAGTGGTTCGGCGCGCACGAAAAAGATTATTCGCCGTCGGCAGACAGGCGGTATGTGGATATGTTCGTATCGGTGTGCGCGTCGGCAGGCGTCGGCGAGGACGAATACATCGCCGTGCTCTTGGCTGCGCAGTATGCCGAGAAAGGCACGGCGCTTCGGGGCTGGGATAAAGCTGCTGACGCATACATAGCGGTACGTGCGGGAAAAGACTTCGACTCGGTTGCCGATATGCTCGACAAGCACGACAAAAAATTCGGCAAGTACGGCGTGCTTCTTTCCGTAGACAAAAAACGTGCGACCGAGCGGCTAATGAACAAAGTGCTTAACGGCAAGCATATAGACAAAACGGCGCTTCGCAACGTCCTTATGGATTGCATCGAGTTGGCAGACGAGCTTAAAGAACTCTATTACACGTCTGACGCGCACGGACGCGTGGCGGTCGTGCGTCTGTTGCTGTTATACAAAGGCGACGGGAGCGTGCGCGAGTTTTTGAACACTGTCGTCAAAAACGACAAGTCCAAAAGCGTAAGGGCGCTGCTCGACGAAAAGCCGGTCGGAAAAAAAGCGGACGCGGTCGGGTTTTTCGAAAATCTCATGACCGAAGGTAAGGCTTTGCCGTATTCGAAGTGGGCGGAGCTTTTCAAAGACGCCGAATACGCAGCCGTTGCCGATAAGATTTTTTTCGGCATGCGAACCGACGTCGGAGCTACGGGAGTTTTCGTATACAATAAGGGATATTTTCTCGATATGTCCGACCGCAGGATAGTCATGAGCGACGACTCAATGATATTCGTTTTGCACCCGATAGAGGTTCCCGCTCACGCGCAGGAAATTCTTTCGTCCGAAATTCGGCAGCCGTTTTTGCAGATAGGCAGGCCTGTCTTTCATTTATTGTCGGGCGAAGATCACGGGTCTTACAGGGTGTTCGGGGCAATGATCGCTCGCGACGAGTTCGACCGTAATTTCAAACGTTGCGGATTCGTATTTTGCGATAAGCGCTCGGCGGATGAAAAAGACACGGCGTTTCTCAAAATAGGCGAATATTGCATGGCGGTCCAATGCGAAATGGGTGCGGAAACGGTGAGCGGCGGCGGCATTTTGTTTTATTCGGCGGGCGATACGGTAAGACTCAACCGCAAACTGTACGTTTCGCAGGCAAAGCCGCTTGCGTGCAGAGACGTGCCGCGGCGCGAGTTCAGTGAATTTATTTACGCCGCATACAGGCTGTTCGGCAGCATTTGAGCATAGCGCAGCGCTTCGGCGAGAGCTGTTTCGTGTATTCGTGCGCCGTTTTACGCCGCGCTTGCGTTTGTGAAAAATTATTGACAACATTAAATATAACTGCTATAATAATATGTAAAGGTCAATAAAACGGTCAATACGCGAGGTCTTGAGGTTTGAAAAGCAAAATTCTCGTCGATTACGAATCGTATATGTGTAGCGTCGCTCTGTTGGAAGACGGCGTTTTACGGGAATTTTACGCGGAAGACAAAAATACAAACCGCATTACGGGTAATATTTACAGGGGCAAAGTCGTAAACGTTCTGCCCGGACTTCAGTCCGCATTTGTGGATATAGGCGGACGCAAAAACGGGTTTTTGTCGGCGGCGGACATGCTCGAAGTTCGTACCGCACTCGCGCGGTCGGGGCAGCTGCCTACGCATCTTACGGTAAAGGACGGCGACTATCTGCTCGTACAGGCGGTAAAAGAACCGACTGATACCAAAGGTCCGAGACTTTCGGCAAACATTTCAATACCGGGACGTTACGTCGTATACATGCCGACGGTAGACTTTATAGGCGTTTCAAACAAGATCACCGACGAGGATGAGCGCGAAAAACTTTTCGGGCTTTTGAGCAAACACCGACCGTCGCCCCAAAGCGGACTCATTGCACGTACGGCGGCGCGCGACGCAAAAAAGTCGGATATAATAGACGAGATCGAATATTTCACGGACATGTATGAGTCTATACTCGACAGGTTCGCGGAGTCGGACGGCGTTACGCTCTTGCAGTCGGACGGCGATTTGGTTTTCCGTACCGTGCGCGACATGCTCAGTTCGACCGTTGACGAAATAGTGTGCAACAATCCGATGATAGCGGCAAGGCTCGAAAAGTATCTCAACGAAAATCTCGCAAAGCCTGCGCGCGTTACGCTCGTAGATGACTTCGATGTTCTGCGTAAGTTCGGAGTTCTCGACGAAGTGGAAAAACTGCTTAACAGCAAGGTGGAACTTCAAAGCGGCGGTTCGCTCGTTATAGACAGAACGGAAGCGCTTACCGTGGTAGACGTCAATACCGGCAAGTACGCCGGTGGAACGGGCAGAGAGCGCACAGTGTTTGCCATAAACTGCGAAGCGGCGCGCGAGATAGCGCGGCAGATACGGCTGAGAAACATCGGCGGCATGGTCGTAATAGATTTTATAGATATGCAAGACCCGTTGCACAACGAGGAGGTCGTAGACATACTGCGCAAAGAGACCATGCGCGACAGAACGCGCACGCGCGTACTGCCTATGACGGAGCTCGGGCTTGTTCAGATGACGCGCAAAAAGACGGGGTCGGAAATTCGCTCTATAATGCTTCAACAGTGCGTTCATTGTCACGGCGTGGGATATATGTATTCGCCTAATTTTTTGGCGCGAAAGATCAAGTCGCGTTTGTTCGAGATATTCGACGATCCGATGTGTTCCGCGGCTGTAATTACCGTCAACACCGCAATGTTCGAAAAGCTGTATAAAGGCGAATGGTTCGAGTCGCAAAACGACAGGTTTACGGGCAAGCGGATTTATCTTGTTCCCAATCCCGACGTGAGCGTCAATTCGTTCAGGATCGGCGCGCAGAACGGTGCGATCCTTTCGCTTCCAGACAGTGCATTCTTATTGACGTGAGGCGAAGCGGTCGATGAAATATATAAACAAAGAATACGGGTTCGCGTTCCGACCGCCGTTTTTCGATAAGTTCCGCGAGGAATCGGACAATGGACCGGATATAGGCGAGGACAATTACCCGCAGAAATGCATAATGGGCGCAGGCTACGACTACGGCGCTATAAACGGCGCCATGCTCGTAGGCAAGCACGGCTCGATGTGGGGTATTCGCGTGCTTTACTATTCGGGCAAAAAATGGCTCGACAACGACGATTTTGTCGGCAATATGGGCAGTGCGAGCGCAAACACCGCCGATGGCAGTTTTGCGCATTTTACGTCCGGTCCGCTCAGCGTGCGCTGGGTAAGGCACAACGATCATTCCATGGTGCTGCAAGTGGGCGCGCGCCGTAAACTGCGCGTACGCGTAATATTTTATCCGTGTTACGAGTGTCCCGGCGAACTGTCGATAGAGGGTGCGTCGGTAAGCGGCAGAAGTCCTTATCTTGCCGTCGTTCCCGGAACAGTCGAAATTACAGACAGCAACGCGGTATACCGCGGCAGATATCTCGTAGAGAACGATTCGGCACGCGAGTATTTTCATGCCGTTTCGTATATGCCGCCGTCCGATTCCGCTAACGGCGCGTTCAACGAAGCCATTATGGAATTCGTTATCAACCGCCGTCAGCCGAGCGTTTATTTGTATGCGAGCGTGGGCGACGAGGACATAATCGACGCGGAGCTGCCGCGCTTCGACAGGGTAAAGAGCCTTTTGGAAACGAGCGAGCTAAGGTACGGCGTCAACAAGATGATAGGATCGGGCGAGCTCGGCGCGCCGGTGGAGCGCATGTGCAATTCGGTGCTGTGGTCGCGTGTGTACTACCCGTATCTTTTGACGGAAATTTATTCGCCCAAGCGCACGGTGCTCGACAACCACTTCGATATCGACGGCACCGAAGAAAACTGTTCGGCTATACTCGGCTGTTATACGGGCGCGGAAAAGGCGGTGCATCAGCTCAAATACACGCTCGAGGACAAGATACTCGCGGTATTTGCGGTGTGGCATAATTATTTGCATATGACGGAGCGCAGCGAGATCCTGCTTTTGTACAGAAAACTTACCAAACTGTATCCGCCGATCGCATCGCCCGTTGTTTCCGAAAAGAACAAAAACGACGTGGCGTATAAATGGACAGATTCGCCGCTCAAAGAAAAGAACAACCGTACGCCCATGTTCGGGCTCGATCTTTCGGCGCTCAAATTATTGGCGTTCGACGTTCTCGAAAGGATCGCGTCACTTTTCGATCTGCCCGAAAAAGATATGTACGCGCAGGCAAAGAATAAGATGCGAGACATAATCAACGAAACGTTCTGGTGCGAAGAAGAGGGACTGTACATGAACCGTTACACGTCCGGACAGTGGGCCAAAGCGGTGGGCGCCACGTCGTTCTATCCGCTGTTGGCGGGCGCGGTCGATTCGCCCGAAAAACTGTCGCGGATCGTAAACAATCTCACCGATACAAAACGTTTCTGGGCGGATTACGTAATTCCGACGCTGTCGATCGACGATCCCGAATACGGTAAACCGTCGAAACCCGATAACAACGGCAAGCGCACGCCCGCATATCTCGAATACCGCGGAAGCATCGTGCCGTACGTAAACTTCATTGTTTATCACGGACTTAAGCGCTACGGACTGGACGACATCGCAGGTCAGATCGCGCATAAATCCGCCGAGCTTTGGTCGGCAAACGAATCGGATAACGTCGAGAACTATTCGGTATATCTGCCTAAGGGCAAGCGTGCGCGCGTAGACGATTATCTTTCGGCAAACGGAAACATGCTTGCGCTTATAGGACTGCAGGAACTTATAGACGTGGAGTATTTCCGTCCCGACCTCAAAGACGCAATCGCTTTCGGCACGTTTACGGGCGGAACGAATTCGTTGAGCAACGTAAAGATACTCAATCATACGTACGGTATAGAGGTCACGGACGAATCCACGGCGCTCGTCATGGACGACACGTGCGTGTTCAAAGGCGACGGCGGAAAACTGACCGTGCGCAATTTCGTGCTCGACGGCGAGGGCGGTGGCGAATTCATGATAGACGCGCGGCAAAACATAAGCATAAATCTCGCGCTTCCCACAACGGGTAAAAAGACGGTTAAATACTTTTTTATCGTACCGATCGGAAAATCTGTCGTAAAAGCGATAGGCGGAATGGTAAACATCTCCAAAATCAATATATAAAATCTTAAAAACCCGTATATAAAACGACTGTCGGCACATAATAAACTTACAAAGCCGACGCACAGTCGCTTTGAATATATATTTTATTCGCACGATATACATCGTGCGAATTTTTTTATTGCGGCAACATCGGAGCGGATAGCGCGTAACGGCATTAAAAAACCCGCCGACGTGTCGACGGGTTTCGTAAATAGGTGATTTCTGCGGTTTAATACATGCCGCCCATGTCGCCGCCTTGCGGTGCCGCAGGTGCGGGCGGGGTGGGTATGTCGCATACTGCCGATTCGGTCGTGAGCAGCGTCGAGGCGATCGACGCGGCGTTTTGAAGCGCTGAACGCGTGACCTTCGTCGGATCTATAATGCCTTTTTTGACGACGTCGCAGTATTCGTCTTTGAGTGCGTCGTAGCCGTATCCGACTTTGTTGGCGGAAAGCACGTTGTTTACTACTACCGCGCCGTCCACGCCGGCGTTGACCGCAATCTGTTTAAGCGGTTCTTCGAGCGCCTTTCTTATTATCTTTGCGCCCGTTTTTTCATCGCCCTCGAGCGTCGCGATGAGAGCGTCCACCGCGGGAACGGCGGAAAGGAGAGCTACGCCGCCGCCGGGCACGATTCCTTCTTCCACGGCGGCACGGGTCGCGGCGAGCGCGTCCTCTATGCGCAGTTTCTTTTCTTTCATTTCGACTTCGGTAGCAGCGCCGACATTGATAACGGCGACTCCGCCTGCGAGTTTTGCGAGCCGTTCCTGAAGTTTTTCGCGGTCGTAGTCGGACGTAGTGGCTTCGATTTGCGCGCGTATCGACTTGATGCGTGCGGCGATATCTTCCTTATTGCCTTTGCCCTCGACTATGGTCGTGTTCTCTTTGTCTACCTTTACGGTCTTGGCTCTGCCGAGCTCGGCTATTGTCGCGTTTTTAAGCTCGATGCCTGTCTCGTTGCTTATGACTTCGCCGCCGGTAAGCGCAGCGATGTCGCGAAGCATTTCTTTGCGGCGGTCGCCGAATCCGGGCGCTTTTACCGCGACGCAGTTGAACGTGCCGCGCAGCTTGTTGACTACGAGCGTGGCAAGCGGTTCGGACTCGATATCGTCTGCGATTATGAGCAGCTTAAGTCCTTGCTGCACTACCTGTTCGAGCAGGGGAAGGATCTCTTGAATATTGGAGATCTTGTTGTCGGTAATAAGAATTACGGGGTTGTCGAGCACGGCTTCCATCTTTTCGGTATCCGTGCACATGTACGGGGAAGCGTAACCGCGGTCGAACTGCATACCTTCGGTAAACGTAAGGTCGGTCGTCATGGTTTTGGATTCCTCTACGGTTATAACGCCGTCTTTTTTTACCTTTTCCATGGCTTCGCTGATGAGCTCGCCGATTTTTTCGTCTGACGCGGAAATGGACGCGACCTGTCTTATGGCGGTCTTGCCGTCTACGGTCTTGCTTATGGATTTAAGTTTTTCGACTGCGGCTTCCGTCGCTTTCTCGATGCCTTTGCGCACGACCATCGGGTTTGCGCCTGCGGCAACGTTTTTAAGCCCTTCGCGGATAATTGCCTGAGCGAGCAGGCAAGCGGTGGTGGTGCCGTCGCCCGCCACGTCGTTCGTCTTGGTGGAAACTTCTTTGACGATCTGCGCGCCCATGTTCTCGAACGGATCTTCGAGCTCGACTTCTTTGGCTATCGTAACGCCGTCGTTGGTGATAAGCGGCGTGCCGTATTTTTTGTCGAGAACGACGTTGCGTCCTTTGGGGCCGAGAGTGATTTTTACGGTGTCCGCGAGTGCGTTCACGCCTTTTTCGAGTGCTTTGCGGGCCTCATCGCCCGTTTTGATCTGTTTTGCCATGATATTAACCTCCGAAAACTAATCCGTAACGATCGCGAGCACGTCGCTCTGGCGCATTACGGTAAATGTTTTGTCGTCTACCTTGAATTCGCTGCCCGCATACTTGGAATAGAGCACCTTGTCGCCGACTTTTACGACCATGTTCACTTCCTTGCCGTCCACGAGTCCGCCGGGGCCGACCGCGGTCACGCGTGCCATCTGCGGTTTCTCCTGATCCTTTGCGAGGAGTACGATACCGCTTTTCGTCTTTTCCTCTACATCCAAAGGCTCGATTACGATTCGGTCAAACAATGGTTTGATTTTCATTTAGATTTACCTCCGTTTTTTTTATGACCACCATATATAATAGTTCGGAGCAGAAAAAAAGTCAAGTAAAAATAACGTAAGATAGCGGCTATTTTGCAAATTTTTGTCGGCGATTTATCGAATAATTACTAAAAATGTATTGACAAATTATGAACAATATGTTAACATTTATCTGTGTAATCACATAAATGTGAACAAATTGTTAACAAATCATGCCTTTCGGCGATCTCGAAAGCGAGGCTAAAATGAGCAGAAACGTAAATTCCAAAACATTGAGTAAGGGTAAGAAATTACTCGTTATTCTGATCAGCGTGATAGTCGCGGCGGCGCTCGGCGTCACGTGCGCTTTGTGCTTCGGCGCATCGGACAAAGTGTTCGGCGGCGGAGGGCAGTCGGGCACGGTCACGCAGTCTACCACGTTTACAAACGACAATGCGGTACAAGACAAAGTCCTTTCGGGTACGATGAAGAAGGGCGATATCATAAATTATACGACAGTCGGGGTAAGGGACGTCATTGTTCCCGCCGGCACGTATACTTTGGAAGTATGGGGCGCACAGGGCGGCGGCTCGGGCGCGACGTGGAACGTCGGTTACGGCGGTTATACGAAAGGCACGGTTACTTTTACGGCGGCTACCACTCTTACTATAGTAGTAGGCGGCAAGGGCGCAAACGGCGTTGTCAATCAGCGCAACAACGACGCGGCGGGCGGCTATAACGGCGGCGGCGCGGGCGGACGCGACGTATACGATATGAACCAGCCCGCGGGCGGCGGCGGCGGCGCTACGCATATAGCGACAGCCAAGCGCGGAAACGGGCTTCTCACCAATTACGGCAGTTACCGCGGCGATCTTCTTATGGTCGCGGGCGGCGGCGGCGGTACGAGCAGCGCCAATCCCAACAACGGACGTTACGGCGGCGGCGGCGGCGCCAATAACAGCGGTTACAACGGTTGGTCCACGACTCAGGGCAACGGCAATCTCCCGTCCAACAAGGCGGGTGCGGGCGGATCTACGGCTGCGAACAAAGGCGGAGCCGCGGGTACGTGCACTACCATACGATTCAGCAACGGATATCAGGGTTTGAGCCATAACGGCAGTGCAGGCGGCTTCGGTCAGGGCGGCGCAGGCGGCGTCAATCATGCCGGCGGCGGCGGCGGCGGCGGCGGATATTTCGGCGGCGGCGGCGGCGGCGTATACAACTGGAACGGCGGCACGGGCGCAGGCGACGGCGCGGGCTACTGCAACAGCGCGGGCGGCGGATCCGGCTATGCAAATACTTCCAAACTTACCGGTATAGCCGGCGATAACGGTGTTCGTGCGGGCGACGGCTATGCGCGTATAACCATAGTGGAAGTAAATAAAGCGCCGAGATTAAAGAACAACAACACCGCTATCCAAACCGTTCCCAATACGACGGGTGAGGTTCGCGGCGGCGGAAAGAGTATAGTTGTTACTGCCGGATCGCTTGCGGAAGACCCCGAGGGCGGCAAACTGTACTTTACTAACGGCACGTCCACCGATCTCGATGCGCTTACTGCGGCGGGCTTTGATATTTACACGAATGCGGCGTGCACATCGGCATATTCGGCAAAAAAATACATAGATTATACTCTCGATACCGGCGGCAAAGAGTCGTTCACTATTACTGCGATAAAAATGTACCCGCGTGCGGGTGTAGACGGCGCGCCCGCAAACGGAACGCTTAATCTTTACGTTAAGATCCGCGACAACTTCGGTAAGGCCGGTTCGGCGGGTAAATTGGCGCGCGCGGTTTCAGTAATAAACTTCAGACTTAAAGTCAAAGACGACGTAATAACCGCTAAGGAAGGCGTCGGTGTTTCGGGCGATACGGTGCTCGTCGGGACGTCGGCAAACGGCGCGACTCCCGATAACGCGAGCAAAACCAATATTTACCATCCGAGCGGCGCAGATAGGTATACCGCGCTCATAAAAACGCCGCTCAAACTCAACGGCGCAGGCAGTTCGGTAAAGATTAATGCCGCCGACCTGTTTAACGGATTGGACACGGCGTACGGCAGCACCGCGTTGATCGCGCTTACGGACACGTCCAAAATAAACAAGAACGTTCCGTCTCGTACCATAAAAGTAAACGAGCTCGATGACAGCACGCCTGTTACGGCATATACCGCTGCGGGTGCTCAGATCCCCAACGCATTCAAAAGCATAACGGTAACCGGCGTCCATTCGTGCGCTACGTATCAGTCTGTCACCGTCACGCTGTACGTGGTTGAAAATTCGTCCTCGCGCGGCGCGAATTATCAGCTGCCGTTCGTTTCGGCTATCCCTATAGACATCGTTTTCAAAGTGGACAATACGCGCCCCACGCTCAGTCAGTCGGTTTTGCCGTATGTGGAATTGACGACGTTGCAGACAAAAACGGTTTCGCTGAATCAGTTTTACATCGATAACGACAACGCGCAAATAAAAGCGGACACCCATAAAATTATCGACGTCAAAGTTCCGACGGGCGAGTTTATGCTGTTCGACAAATACGGTAACATCGTTTCCACAAAGATTACGGAAGGCGTGTACAACAATCATTCGTACTTCAACCTTATAGGAAGCTCTGCTCCGTCCGCATCGCGGCTCGATACCGCTTGGTCTTCTACGGCTCAGATAGCCGACGTGCCGACCGGTTTCGAAAGTTGGTATGCGAGTTCGGGCGCTTCGGATACGGCTTTCGTACAGTATTCTTTCAAGAACGATGAGCTTACACTAACAGGACTTCGTGCTACATATGATATGTACGATGCCCATAGATCGACGCTCCGTTTTGCGGAGTCGGGCAATAAGTCTGGCAGCGTAGTGTGCGACGGCGACGTCGAACGTTCGAGCGCAGGGCATTTTTACATCTTGCTCAAGATTCAGGACGTAAACGAACCCGACGACGTGGGTATATGGCTGCCGCTTTGTATCAAAGTCAACAATACCGCTCCCGACGATATCGGACACGAACGCGGCGGACAGGGCGCCACGGAAATGCCTACGGCGGAGGGCGGAGCGAAACAGACGTTCTACTTTACGCCTATGGGCATAACGGTAAACGGCAAGACGGAGGCGTTAGGCGCTCGTGAAGTCGACGGTGCGCTTTCTTACGACGTTTCGCCGCTTGCGTCCGACGCAGACAATTTCTTTAATCCGTCTATGACAAACGGCTCGGGCGTGATAAACGAGCTGCTGACTCTGCGCACTGCGGGGGCGGCTGTTCAGGCGTCAGTCAGCGGTAATGCCGCAGGCGAATACTTCACCGTCGAAGACGAAAAGATATACATACCCAAGTCGGTTTTCGGCGGAAGATTGGACGCAAACGACTATATATCGGCAGATTATCCCGTAAAGCAGTTTGACGGAGAAGATTATGTTGCTATACGCGGATTGAAGGTAACGCTCAAAAATTATACGCATAACAGATATCTGTACGCCAAAGCTACCGTTACGGACGGAATAGACGAAAAAGATATCTATATTGCCGTTTTCGTAAACAACAAAACCCCGATCGGTTTCGACGAAGCGGCGTTTGCCGCGGGAAAGGTATCCACCGTCAACTATGTGGATAACGGCAGATCGGTCAAGTCCGAATATACGCCCGTATCGGCGAGCAACTCGATCCCGACCATAACTTACGACATCCCGATGCATTCGAAAGTTATAGTTACGCCGTACGATCTTCTCACCGACGATAATATGACGGCGAGCGGCGTCGGCTATCCGCAGCTTTCGATAGGCGGAAAAATGCAAGACGTCGGGTTTACGCTCAACGGATTTTCAGGCAAGTTCGCTAACGGTATATTTACGGTAGGCAGCGGCAAAAACAACGATATAAACGGCATTGCTACTTCGGCTAACGGCATAGATTATTCGAGTGTCGATTACGCTTCGGCGCTTGAAAAAACTCTTTTGAGTATTGCGGGCAAGCGCAGTTTCACAGGCTGCATTGCGGGCAACAATTTGTTCGCGACGCCCGGCAGCGCGAGCAATGTAGGCATCGACAGACTGTATTTCGAACGCAACAACGATATGGAAGACCAATATCTCGACGGATTTTCGTTCGACGCTTACGATACGGCTGCTCACGCGTCGGCGTTCGCGACTCCTGTAGTTCGCAATTCGATGTATGTCGATTACAATTTCGGACACACGCTCGAGCTTAACGGTAAGACGCATCGGCTTGATTTTATAGTGATCGAAGCTAAGCAGCGCACCGTTGTCGAGCCTGCGGAGTTTATAATCAACGTGCGCGATCGCACGGGTGCGGGCGCTTCGGGCGACGCGACGGGAATTGCGCAGATCCGCATAGTTATCAATGTTATAAACAGCACGCCGTACGTAAACAATCCGTCGGCGGTCTACACGCTTTCCACGTCGCCCGTCGCGGCAAACGGTACCGTTGCCAAAAGCGTGATGATGTTTTCGGCAACGTCGGATAACGGCGGCGACGCGCTCCTTGCGGACAACGAGGGCGATCCCGTATCTTTCGATATAAGCCAAAGCATATCGGTGTACGACGGCGAGGGCAGGACTCAGCTCGACGGTAAGGACTATCTCGGAAATTATATCGACGTATCCATAACCGCGCAGACGCTTACCGTAACCGCGCTCAACTCTACGCAGCACATCAATAAGCTGTATATAGGATTTTACGCTACCGACGGACGCGTGGTATCCGCAGGCAGAGTGTCGCAGCTGTATATACAAGTGCAGGTGCTTAACTCCGTTCCTACGTTGAATTACGGCGAGAACGGTTTCGAGATGGGGTATTACGATAAGGACGATCTTACGCAATATTATCCCATATGGTCGATAGATACCGTTACCGATGCCGATATCACGACCCCGCGCTATTTTGCGTCGGGTAATGCCGCCAAAGAATATTTGTCGGAACCGAAGAATATCGGTGCCGATAAGACGGTGGGCGGAATATCGGACGCGCAAGTAAAAGTTATGTATGCCGACAGCGACAAATTGCAGGGTGCCGTGTTGTCGCCGCTCGACTCGACGCCCAATCCTCCGCAAGCGGAGCAAAGAAAGTATATAAACGTTTCGGGCGGCAACTATAAGGACGCCGTCCCGTATATTTCCACGGCGATGGCTGCGGGCAGTCCCGTTGCGGCTGTCGTGCATTGGAAAAAGTTGGAAAACGGCGTGCCCGGTATCGGCAATAACGCGATATCCTCGACTGCGCCCAACGGTTCGCCGACTTCGGACTTTGTATCGTACGATATCCTGTATTTCGTAGATACTGACGGCGACGGCGTAAAGGAAACTTACAGTGCAAACGATCTTCGTGCCGGCGGCGTAGCTGCGTTCAACAACAATCCCGGTAAATTCTTCGACGACGAAGGACGGTGGGCCGTTACCGATTGGGCGATAGTGATAACGCCGAAGAGCGCGTTCAGCGCGGGCGCGTACATGTTCATAGAGGTGATGACGCGCGACGAAGCCAAGTACGGCGGCGACAGCGCGGGGATTGCCTCGGGTTACGACTTTGATCCGACGAATTCGGCGACGGATAAGAAAGCCGTTGTTTACGGTTACGATTATATCGGCTATCACTTCTTCGTAAAAGATACCGGAATAATCACGTACGACTATTACGACCGTTTCGACGGATATTACACCGTCGCGGACGGCGCGGATTCGACAAAGAACTATATTTCGACGTACGACGGCGCTACTTCGTCTATATACACTTCGTCGAACACATCGTCTATTTACTACAACTCGGCGACGGGCTATGTCGGTAACGACAGCACGCAGGGTAGCAGGATCAAGGAATGTGTTATAAACAGACCCGATAACACGCTTGCCGGTACCAATTCGGGTACGGAATACGGCTCTGCCGACGCGAGCTTCGACGGTGCATTCAGATACTCGCACGAGATAGAAGTCTCGGGAAACAAAAACGAGATAACATACATACCTATGAGCTATTTCGCGCTGAGGAGCAACCTCGTCGGCAAGATAGCGGACGACGGCAGCGTTACGTACCACGACAAAAAGTACGTTGCGTACGATGTGCCCGGCGCCGACGAAGTGCCGTATGCTCGCGGAACGATCAGTCAGATACAATCGGCAATTACCGTAACGGAACTGTCTACGGGCAGGGAATGGACGGGCTCGACGCTTCAGCAGAACCCGTACGTAACGTTTACCGCGTACGATTCGCAAGGCGATACTACAAATAAAGCGTATGCTGCGGCAATGAGCGGTAAGTACGCCAACAAAGCGCTTGCGGTCACGACGGTTAACAGCAGCGGCGCCAACGAGTACATTACCAGCGCCAATACGCAGAATATGAACAACCTCGTAGGCAACGGTCACATAATGTATCTTGCCGAACAGCAATCCAAAATTCAGGAGAACCAGTTCGGTATCGGTATATCCAAGAAAGATACGCGCTCGAGCGTATCCGACGTTACCGTTACTATCGCCGTAGCAAACTGCGAATTGCAGGAAGGCGCTAAGGCGGGTACCGTTACAAACTATTCGGACGCCGACGCGGAAGGCGGCGCTGAGGATAAAGACAAGTATTCGGCGCGTCTTACGTTCAATCTCAACATCGGCAACAGCGAAGTGGATATAGACACGACGGGAACCGAAGTAAGCGGCGACGAAACGACCGGTTATTATACGTCGCTTATGCTTACGAGCGGCGGCAACGCACATTCGGTAAGGCTCGACAGAACGGTGCCCGCCGATAAAGCCGCCGATACCACCTACGTAAAATACGCCGACGCCGACTCCAAGGACGAAGCATACTTCTATTCCGAATCGCTTCTCGGCTTCTCGTATTGGACGGGCGGACTCGCAAACGGCAAGCACAGTCGCTTGACGGCGCTCACAAACGGCAGCGATACTTCCGTCGGTACTGCGCCCGTATTCGCAAACACGGCGGCGAGCGCCAAAGCACAGGCGTCCATGCGTAACTATTTTGCGGGACTCGACGTTCAGAGCGTGAACGGTATAGCTACTAACGGCTTCACGCCTAACGGCGGCATTTACGGCGCGTCGAACGGCAGCGAGGGTTACAGCAAATACTTCTCCGTTTCGATCACCGACGGCGGCAGAAACATAGTCATCGCGCCCAATGCAAAGACATTTATCAATACGTCCGCGATAGGATATCCCGAGAAAGGCAATCTCAGCATGTCCAACCATATTGCGGCAATCAAGGACTACTACGCCAAGCGCGGACTCGTAGCCGATTGCGTTGAAAAAGACGGGCGCGCTACGGTAGTTGCCGCATACTATCCGCTTCGCGTCGTCATCTACGACAACTGCGGCGACGGATTCGATTCGGGATCTTATATTTCGCTCGAGATCCGCGTTCAGATTTCGGGCTCGGCGCCCGCGCTGTCGCAGTCGCTCGCAAATACGATCGACGGTGTAGACAACGGCGATAAGACCATGAACATCGCTTTGGCTGTCAATTCCAACTACAATATCAATCTGTACGAGATAATTCGCGGCAAAGATCTCCTGTCCGATAACGGCAAGCTGTATTGGGCGAGCGATTATGCGGCGCTCAAAAGACAGACCGAGTCGGACGGAAATATCGACAATATGTTCCGCCTCGAAACGGGCAGTTATCTTGTCAGTCCGTTTGAAAACGGTATAAACGCGGGGACTTTCGATACGGATAACCGCGCGCTTATAAACGGCACTGCGGGCTTTGCTCACAACGCCGAAAACGGCACGCCGCTCGAAAGGCAGCCCGACGTAATAATGTATATGGAAGTTGCGTCCGCCGTAGACAAACTTACGGCCGATACGGCGCCCATTGACAACATGATCCGTTATCACGTCAACAGACGTACTACTTATAACAACTCGTTGAACAATCCAGTTCAGAAGATGGACTTTGATTTCACGCTCGTGTTCAGGGACAATGCCGGCAACGCTACGGGCACGCTTACCGTAAAGCTCAACGTGCTCAACAGCCCGCCCGAGATCCGCGCTCAGGCTCTCGAAACGGACGTGAACAATATCACCATGCGCGTAGGCGACTCGTTTACGCTCGTGACAACGCCTTGGAACAAGTTCGCCGACGGCAGCGCTTCGTCTCAGGCGTCCAACTCGTATAAGACGATAACCAATCCCAATCTTGCGGCGTATATCGGATCGCCTAATCTCGGTCCGTACAACAATAAACCCGCCAATGCGGTCAAATATCAGGATCTTACGGAAACGAATCTCGCCGATCCCGCGTACAAACTCAGAAGTTACAGAGTAGGCGTTGACGACGTCGACGGCGAGTCCAAGCATCTCGGTTATCTTGCGGTTGCGACCGACGATACGCCGTGGGCGCTTCGCATAGACAGCGTTACACATAAGTCCGGATATTTCAGAACGGAGTACCGCGACCGCGTAAGTTCCGAGGGCGCGATCCCGTCCGGCGGACAGAATGCGCTCGACGTAGTTATCTTTGCGGACAACGCGTGCACCAATATGCCGATATCCGTAACTATTTCCGACGACTGCAACGAGCGTGTTACGTACACGATGTACGTTACCGTCGTAAGTTCCAAGCCCAATCCCATAACGCAGGCAGACGTCGCCGCAGGCCGTCCGCTAAACGAAGGTTTGGAAATTATTCCCGGCAGAGTGGGCGAATACAGACTGTATATGAACGTATCGCAGCTGCCGAGCGGCGTTATGCCCGACGATCCCATTAAGAAAGTTTCGGTCAACAACGAGGGCGTAAAGGACGCTTACAGCGATATAACGATAGATATTTCGAAAATCGCATACGACAGAGACAAAAACGACAACGCTCAGATAGGGTTGTTTACGAGTATGCTGTTGCCGACGTTCACGGTCAACGGACTCGCAATGAACTTCGATCAGGGTACGAACAGATACTACAACGATAAGTACGAGATAATCATAACGGACAACGGCCGTCAGAATATCTTTACGATCAAGTGTCTGAGCTTTGACATGACAAACGATTGGGACGAACTCAAATTCTATGTAAGAGACGTAGGCAACAACGTTTACGAGAATGCCGTTCCCATCACGATCCGCATCTGCACTCTGTATTCGGCTATAGGCAATACCGATACGTACATTAAAGAGATCACCACCGCTACGGGCATGCTTACGGGCACGTCGGTGGAAAACAGAGTCGATAAAGTTTACGTCAAGTCCAAAGACATGTTCGACGGAATCGGTCTCAATGACGGCGACGAGCGCATCGGTCAGCCGAGCAAGTACACATTGGTCGCATACGGCGGAATGTCGCCCGACGTCGATCAGAATAACGGCGGGGCGAACTCTTTCGACCGCAGCGGTATACGCATTACGGATCCGGACGTCAAGATAAAGCACGGCGGCGACGATGTCGTTTATCCGTACAATCTCAATTACGACGTAAAGATCTATGCGTTGATGGATTGGGACAGAACTTCGAGCACGTATGTTTCCAAACTTCTCAACAACTCGACGAGCAGTCTGTTCGACATCAACCGCAATACCGGTAAGTTCATACGCAAAGCGAGCTCCGATTTCGATTCGTATCTGATCGGCGGCAGACGCGCGGACGGCACGTCGTACGACAGCGACATAAACGAGAGCTTGCTCGCGTTTATCAACAGATATTTCTTGTTCTCGATAGGCGCCGACGGTGTTTCCGTGGAATTCATTCCCGTTACCGCCACGCTGAACACTGATATACTGTTCTATGCCGAGGTCGAAAAACAAACGCTCGTTCCCGATGAAAATGGTGATACGCGCGTTTGCGTCCCTACGTCCGATACTGCCGTCAAGGCAGGCACTATCTTCTATGTCCGCGTTAAAGATTCCGCGCCGATAGCGAATAAGAACACAGATGTTCTCTCGTTCTCGGGCAAGATCGGCGACGTCGGTACGTTTACCATCTTCGATCGGAACAATTCCGATATTTCTATGTTCTCCGATTCGGACACCGATGACGTGGTTATCGTCAACGGATTTGTTCCCGGTTCGCGCGACGAAGCCGCCGACTATGCTGCGGCGCTCGAAGGCGTAAAATACGATTGGAAGGTAAGCAGTACAAAGCCGCGCGCCATAGATATAAGCGTTAATAACGACGACGGCACGCTCACCGTAAAGATCAACCGCAGAATTGACGAGCGCAACGAAAAAGGCGAATATCTGCCTTACGTGACATTGCCCGTCGTAATAACGGGTGTAGACAGAGCGGGTGAAACGACCAAGGTCACGCTGTACATCACTATAGAGAACTCGGATTTCACGGTCAAGCCCGATGCTATCAAGAGCTCGATAGATTCGCGCGGCATAGGTTACTCGCTCGAATCGAGCGACAGCGGAAAGGATTACGAGTATGTTATAGATACGTATGTGTCAAAAGATATCGATCCCGTTACGCTCAACGTTATAGAATGGTTCGACGATCCCGACTTTACTACGGTCACGCGCGACACCGATTCGTACAGGCTCGTTGCCAACAACGGCGTAAACGAGGATAAGTATCTCACCAAAGACAGTGCGCCGCTCAACGTATATGCCGAGGACGATACTACCGTAATAGGCACGCTCACCCCCGTGTTCGCAAACGGCGACGAGTATCACTTTACGGGCTTTACCGTTGCCGCTGCGTCGTGGATGCGCGGGTTTATGGGCACTGCGTATGTGCGCGTTATAGACAGAAGCGGCGACGCAGCCGATCTCGAAAACGGCATAACGTTCATCGTGCATGTGTGGATAGCCAATTCCGCGCCCACGGTAAAAGACGGCGTCGAAAAGCAGTCGGTGTTCAATATCGTCGGTTCGAATACCGAGCAGCTCGATTCGATACAGATCGACATTAAAGATTATGTAACCGATCCCAACAGTACAGACACGGTCGAGATACTCAACGACAAGAATACGTATCTGCGTATAGTCAGCGCGATGACGATCGAGCCGACAAGAGTGTTCTCGTCCAAGTACATAGTGGACAGCCACACGGATATCGTCGACGTTATAACCGTAGCTACGGACGAAGGGCAGAACAGATACTGCAAGATCACGCCCAAGACGGGATATTTCGGATCGCAGAGCGTCAGTATCCTTGTTGCCGACGGCGATCTTGTAAATACCGAGACGCGCACGGTTGCGTTTACCGTTACGTTCAACGTAGCGTACGACTTTGCGGACGTAGGGGAACTTAACGGAGTTTCGCTCGTGCGCGGGCTCACGACGGATGTTACGGCAACATCGCTCATGAAAGATGTAACCGTGGATTCGGGAGTGGAAACGCCCGAAGCGCGCGAAGTCGCCCGGGCGGACGTGACGGCAACGTTTAATCCCGGTCAGGACTTCGCCGTGTCCGAACTCAGCGTTCCCGCCAAGTATTCGGATTACGTGCGTATAATCAAGCCCGACGAAAACGATCCCGCATGGAGAGTACGCGCACTTCGCGTAACCTCCGACAGCGATCCCGTTCAGCTCGCCGTCAAGTTCAAGCTCGCAGGCGAAGCGGACAACGAGAACGCCGAGGAGTTTGCTTCGACGTTTAACGTCGTTATAGTTTCCAATCCGAAGCCCGAACTGCAAGAAATGTTTAAGAACGGAAAAACGTTCTACTCGTCGGGCAACGATGACTTCCTGCTCGAGGACGGCACGATACACCTTTCGCCCGAGGACATGTTTACGGACAATATAGGCGATATAGTGTCGTTTGTATCTGCAAGCTCCAAAACGCCGTCGCTGGTCGAAGTATCGGTAGACGCCGCCGATAACCTGCGCATCAAGTTCAATGCGCGAGGCAGCGCGGAGATCACCGTTGTTGCGGCAGACCTTACGGGAGAGAGCAAGTCGTACACATTTACTGTTACAAACGTAGATCTCGATGAGCCGACGTTCTGGATGAGCATAATGATCAGCTTTGAGGAGAACCCGTGGATATGGATCGGCATCCTCGCAGGCATACTTCTTATAATACTTCTTATAATAATCATCGTGCTCGTTATGAAACGCAAAAAGCGGAAGCGCGAAGAATTGGAAGCCATGCTTGTGTCCGAAATGGAACTCGAAGAGCAGATGATGCGGCTTGCCGGCGGCATGGGTGTTCCGTATCAGTCGTACGGATACTTGCCCCCGACCATGCCAGTGCAGCAAGATCCCGGGCTTATGCTCGGCGGCGGCGCAGGCGCTCCCACTAACAATAACGCCATAGGGCTCAACCCCGGTCAAGCGCCGGACGGCGGCAATAACGGTGCGCCGCCCAATCCCGGAATGTAATCGCAAAGCGTCGTCGCCTCGTGCGGCGGCGTTTTTGTTTGCCGTGCTTGGGCATAGGGCGGGCGCGGCGTTTCATATTTTACGTATTTGTGACCGCTTAACAGATTAACGGTCGAAATATGTCCGTCGCGCGTTTTTTATGACGGTTATCTCGGTGCTTTATTATAAAAATTTTTTCAAAAGCATTAAAAAAGGTTGTGTTTTTTTTCCCGATGGGGTATAATGATAACGACGCGAGAGCATCGCACAAGTCATATTAATATATTACGTTTATATCGGTGAAAAACCGTAATTGTTTTGGTCTTTTTTCGGCGCGAAGCGCTGTAATAGTGTGTAACTTTGCCGCATTTATAAATCATAAATGCGCCGGACAATATCGGAGGAAATTATTTTGCAACACAAAAAAACGGTAGATCCCGTGCTCAAAGTCATATTTTTGGGCGGCGTGGGCGAAATCGGAAAGAACATGACCGCGCTCGAATTCGGCGAGGACATTATCATCATCGACTGCGGCTCGACGTTTCCCACGTCGGATACGCCCGGCGTAGATTTGATAATACCCGATCCCGCATACTTATTGCTTAATAAGGACAGGATACGCGGTATAGTAGTGACGCACGGTCACGAGGATCATATCGGGTCTATTCCGTACTTCCTGAAAGAATGTAACGTGCCCGTGTTCGGTACGCGGCTCACGCTTGCGCTTATAGAAAATAAGCTGCGCGAGCGCAGGATAGACAACGCCAAACTCAATGTGGTGCAGCCCGGTAACGTAGTATCGCTCGGGCGAGCGTTCAAGGTCGAGTTCGTAAACGTATCTCATTCTATTGCGGGATCGTGCGCGCTGTCCATATCGACGCCTGTCGGCACCGTATTCCATTCCGGTGACTTCAAGGTCGATTATACGCCCATAAACGGCAATATGATGGATCTTCAACGCATAGCCGAAATAGGCAAGCAAGGCGTATTGTTGCTGCTTTGCGAAAGCACAAACGTCGAGCGTCCCGGTTCGTCGATGAGCGAAGCTACGGTCGGTCGGTCTATGCGCAATATCTTCAACGAGAACAAGGACAGACGGCTTATTATAGCTACGTTTGCGTCCAACATTCACAGACTGCAACAGGTGATCGACCTTGCCGCGGAATTCGGGCGCAAGGTCGCGTTCTCGGGTCGGTCGATGATAAACGTTGCGGAATGTGCCGCGCGCATAGGCGAGCTCAGGCTTGACAGAAGTCAGATAGTAGATATCGAAAAGGTCAAAAACGTGGACGACAAAGATCTCGTGATCCTTACTACGGGAAGTCAGGGCGAGCCGATGAGCGCGCTGACGCGCATGGCGGCCGACGAGTTTTCCAAAGTCAAGCTCGGATATAATGACACCGTTATACTTTCGGCGCATCCCATTCCGGGCAACGAGCGCATGGTGTATACGGTTATCAACAACGTGTACCGTCACGGCGCACGCGTTATATACGAGAGTTTGGCGGAACTTCACGTTTCGGGTCACGCATGCAGGGACGAACTTTCGCTTTTGCATGCGCTGTTGAAACCGCAGTATTTCATTCCCGTTCACGGCGAGCACAGACATCTTCAAAAACATGCGGAACTTGCGGTAGCAATGGGCGAACAGCCGTCGCATATAATCATAACGGACATAGGCGATTGCGTGTACGTTTCGCATAAAACGTTCAAGATAGGAGAGCAGGTCGCGTCGGGCAGCCTGTTGGTAGACGGTTTGGGCGTAGGCGATACGGACAGTTCGGTGCTGCGCGACAGAAAGCATCTTGCCGAGGACGGACTTTTGATAGCCGTTATATGTATCGACGAGCTTTCGGGCACCGCGTCGGCAATAGATATTACGTCGCGCGGGTTTGCGTACGACAAGGACGGCGACGACTTTTTCGAAAAATGCCGCGAAACGGTGCACAGGATACTTTCGGGATTCGATCTTCGCGAATGTGACAGAAATACGCTAAACAACACCATAAGAAAAGAGCTTAAAAATTATATCTTCAAAATGACTCGGCGCAATCCGATGATACTTCCGATGGTGATAGATTGTTGAACGGGCGTAAGAACAACGGTGCTTCTGCGGGGCGCGAAGTAGAGCTTTTGGCGCCCGTGGGCGATATGAAAAAACTCGACGTAGCTTTTCAGTACGGAGCTGACGCGGTATATCTTGCAGGAAAAAAACTCGGTATGCGTGCCGCGAGCAAGAATTTCGATTACGACGAGCTTAAAGCCGCGTCGCTTGCGGCGCATTGCCGACACAAAAAATTTTATGTTGCTCTTAATATTTTCCCTAATGACGATGATCTCGGACAAGCCGACGAATATATCGACTATCTTTTGAGCTTGCACGTAGACGGACTTATTGTTTCCGATCTCGGGTTGATAAAGCGCATTATAGATTCGCATTGCAATGTGCCGGTGCACGTTTCTACGCAGGCAAACGTGCTCAACAGCGATACCGCAAGGTTTTATGCCGACATGGGCGTGCGCAGGATAGTGCTTGCCCGCGAACTCGATCTTACTCGGATCAGGCGCATACGCGATCGCTTGCCCGATACGGTCGAACTCGAAGCGTTTGTGCACGGCGCGATGTGCATATCGTATTCGGGGCGTTGCTTGCTGTCAGGTTATCTTACGGGTCGGTCGGCGAACCGCGGCGAATGTAATCAGGCGTGCAGAATGAATTTTACGCCCGACGGCGACGGCGAAATGCTTGAGTTTATCGAAGACGACGGTACGTACGTATTCGGCGGTAACGATCTCAATATGATAAGGCATCTTGCGGAGCTTCGCGACGCGGGCGTAGCGTCGTTCAAGATAGAAGGCCGCGTCAAGTCCGAATACTATGTCGGTTGTATCGTGAATGCATACAGAAAAGCACTGAATGCCATGTACTCGGGCAGTGCCGTGCCCGAAGAAATAGTCGCCGAAACTTCCAAAGCGCCCAACCGCGGCTTTAATACGGGATTCTACTTCGGCGCGCCCGTGCGTGAAAAAGTAGATCCGCCGTACTACGCGTTTTGCGGCATAGTGATGGACGATACCGCCGACGGCGCGGTAGTGGAAATGCGCAACAGGTTCAAAACGGGCGATAAACTCGAAGTTCTTTCTTACGACGATAATTATCTCAACAGCATCGTAACCGTTCCGATAATGCGCGACGAGGACGGCAACGAGCTTACCGACGCAAAGGTGCCGTGCGCGCGCGTGCTGCTTCCGGGAATACGGCTTCCCGAGCTGTCGATGTTGAGGCGCAAGCCGCCCGAATTATCGTAAATTTCGCCGACCGACATAAATCGCTTGCAATCGAAAAGGATAGGTGATATAATGGTCGGGAGATGACCGGACGGTTGCGTTTATAACGAGGAAAGTCCGAACACCGCAGGACAGAACGCCGGCTAACTACCGGTGAAGGCGACTTCAAGGAAAGTGCAACAGAAAATTACAGCCGTAAGGCAATGGTGAAAAGGCGAGGTAAAAGCTCACCGTCGGAGCGGTAACGTTCCGAGCCGTGTAAACCCCGTTCGGTGCAAGACAAAAAGGGTCAAGGTGGTCCGCCGTCCTTTACAATCGCTCGACCGCAGCGGCAACGTTGCGGCAAGATAGATAACCGTCATAACAGAATTCGGCTTACGGGTCAGTCTCACGCTCACAGACTAATAATCTGTGAGCATTTTTATTGCGGTGTTTCATGCCGATCGTATCTCGCCGATAATGCGTAAGGAAGATACGAGCGTATCGCTTCGGCGGAAACTATCGGCGTTAATGTATGGCTTTGGAAATCTTGCCTATAGCGCGTTTTTCTATTCGCGAAACGTATGAGCGCGAAATATCCAATTTTTTGGCGACTTGCGACTGAGTTTGGGCGGGAGTGCCGTTCAGACCGTAGCGAAGATTTATAACGTCCTGTTCGTCGTCGGTTAGCACGCGCTTCATGACTTCCTTTACTTTTTCGAGCACGATATTGTTTTCTATGTCGTCGTAACTATTGCCCGACTGCGGTATGACGTCCATAAGCGCTATGTCGTTTCCTTCCTTATCCGTTCCGACTGACTCGAATAAACTTACCGCCTGTTTATGCTTCTTGTTGGCGCGTATGTACATCAGAATTTCGTTTTCGATACATTTTGCGGCATAGGTGGTGAGCTGACAGCCTTTGTCCGGTTCGAACGTTTCTATGCCTTTTATCAGTCCGATACTGCCTACGCTGATAAGATCGTCCGCTTCGCCGGCGTTGTTGTACTTTTTTACTATGTGCGCGACGAGTCTGAGGTTGTGTTTTACGAGCATGTCGTACGCCTCGCGGTCGCCGTTTCTGTAGCGCTCTATATAAGCGCGTTCCTCTTCGGGCGTCAGCGGCTTGGGAAATGAACCGTTGTTGTTCACGAACGACGTAAAAAAGAATATTCTCGACAAAAAAGTCATAAACGTTTCGAAAATCATAAAAACCTCGCTTTTGCCCGACGGCTTTTTATGTATATGACGAAGTTTGTCGAAATTTGCCTGTCCGTATTTTTTAGCTGTGTCGGGATGATATCGAAAATACCGTGTTTACGTCAAACCGTGCGGCGCGAATGTCTTTTCTTATAAATACAAAATGCTTGCAATTAGGAAAAAAGTTTGATACAATAGAGCGCGAGGTATGGTATATTGAGGTATTTATCGCTAAAAGGCGTGACATCGTTAGGGGCGGATATAGTTACGGTAGTCATACTTGCGTTATTTACTGTAGCGTCGGTTGCGGCGTTTATCGTGTTTTTATGCAAGTATTCGGGCGGCGGCGACTGCGGTCGTAAAAAGAGCGCGCTTGCCGTCATTCTTTGTATCGGATTTACCGTGCGGCTTATTCTCGCATTGTGCATACGCGGCGGAAGAGCCGATTACAAAGTATTTACGGATATGTTCGATCATCTGAAAAACCACGGGCTTGCGGGGTATTACAACGGCGATCCGTCGGGCGTGCTTTATCCCGTGGTGTATTTTGTGTATTTGATATTCGGCGGACTTTCCAACGTTACGGGACTTTCGTCATTTGCGCTCGGCGCGCAGTTTATGGTAAAATTGCCGATTATCGCCGCCGATCTTCTGATCGCTTTTGCGGTTTATAAGCTCGGCGACAGGTATTTCAACGCAAAGATCGGGCTTACGCTCGCGGCTTTCGTGTGCGTGTGCCCTATATTTTTCATCGGTTCGTCGGGATGGACTTCGCCGATCGTAATAACCGCGATGTTTATATGCTTCGCCTGTTATTTTCTTGCGCGCAAAAACTTTGCGGTCACCGTGCTGTTCTCGATGCTCGCCGCTTTTTCGGGTAAAGAGGGGATATACATTTTACCCGTGATAGCGGTTTTTTCCGCGACTCACTTCGTGCGCGCCGCAAAGACATTGCGTGCTCGGCGTGCGGGCGGCGATAGCGAAAATAAATCCGTAATGTCGCGCGAAACAAATGCGCTTATAACGGTGCCCGTTTCGATCGTGCTGTCTTTTGTGGCGGTATACGCGTTGGGACTGTTTATGACGGCGTCATACAGCGCAAACCCGTTTGTGTATATCTACGAGTTTGTTATCGCGCCGCTTGTCGATTGGACGAGGTTCACGGCTAACGGCGTGAGCGTATACGCCATATTCGGACAGAACGGCGCGGAGCGCAGCGCGCGATTCCCGGCATGGGTTTTTGTCGCAGTGTTTACCGCAATAATCGTCGCTGTCACTTGCATTGTATATTTTTCCAAACGCAACCGTGCCACGCTCGTTATGCTCGCGGCGTATGCGTTGTTCACGATGCAGATATATTATCCGAACTCGACTGCCGTGGGAATGGAGGTAGCGCTTCCCGTGCTTTTGGCTGCGTATGCGCTCGTCCGCGACAAACGGCTTCTGACCGTATTGTTCGTGACGGGAACTGCGTTCGTGATAAATTCGCTTTCGTCGCTTGCGGTATCGGGATTTCTCGGCAATGCGGACGATTATTTGTTTAACGCCGCGTCCGACTATCCGTCCGTGACGCTTTTGACGGGCGGGCTGAGCGCTATACCCATTGTGTGTTCTGTTCTTGCCGTGCTGTCGCATCTGTATTTTACTGTCGTTGCGATAAGCGTCGGAATGACGGGCGTCAAAAAGCAACTCGCGTCTCGCAACGGTTTCGGCGCAAGCCTAAAAGAGTATTTTACGGGGAAGAATTGATGCTGTCGAAGATAAAGAGTTATGCGCTTGCCGGGCTTGACGGATACGGCGTCACGGTCGAGGTGGATATACATTCGGGATTACCGTCCGTAGACGTCGTAGGACTGCCAGACGCGGCGGTCAAGGAGTCGAAAGAGCGCGTGCGTTCGGCGGTAAAGAACAGCGGTTTCGATTTTTCGCCGCGAAAGATAACCGTCAATCTCGCGCCCGCGCATACCAAAAAAGAAGGTTCTGTTTTCGATCTCGCGATCGCGCTCGGCATACTTTGCTCGACGGAACAGGCAGGCGTCGATGCGTGCGGAAAACCTCTGTCCTTTGTAAACGATTACGTATTTTTGGGCGAGCTGTCGCTTTCGGGCGGAGTGTGCAGAATAAACGGAGTTATGCCGATGCTTATCTCGGCACGCGAGCACGGCGTCCGAAAAGTTGTTATACCCAAAGCCAACAGCAACGAGGCGCGGTTTATTCGCGGTATAGATGTGTATGCCGTAAGCAATCTTCGCGAAGCGGCGGAGCTTTTGAACGGCGGGATCGCAGAACCCGTCGAAACATGCGACGTAATGCCGCAGAGCAGAGTTTGCGGCGGCGAAGATCTTAAATACGTAAAAGGACAGTGTTCGGCGAAGCGCGCACTCGAAATAGCCGCGGCGGGCGGACACAATATTCTCATGATAGGTGCGCCGGGCGGCGGGAAAACGATGCTCGCAAAATGCTTGCCGTCGATACTGCCCGATATGACAGAGCGCGAAACGCTCGAAACGACAAAGATACATTCGGTCGCCGGCATACTCGACGAAGAGATCGGGATAGTCACGTCGCGTCCGTTCAGAAGCCCGCACCACACGACGAGCCGCGTCGCGCTCACGGGCGGAGGATCGTCGGCGCGTCCCGGCGAGATAAGCTATGCGCATAACGGCGTGCTGTTTTTGGACGAGCTTCCCGAATACCCGAGATCGGTGCTCGAAATTTTGAGACAGCCTTTGGAAGACGGCGTCGTATCGGTTGCGCGCGTTGCGCGTTCCGTGGAATATCCCGCAAACTTTATGCTTGTCGCGAGCATGAACCCGTGTCCGTGCGGTTTTTACGGTTCGGCGGCGCACGAATGTACGTGTTCGCCGTCGCAGATACAAAAGTACATGTCGCGCATATCAGGACCGCTGCTCGACAGAATAGACATACATATCGAAGTGGACGAAGTGCGTTACGACGAGCTTGCGTCCAATGACGTGCATGCCGAAAGCTCGGCAGAAGTAAAGGCTCGCGTCGATAAAGCGCGCGCGGTGCAGACGGCGAGGTTTGCGGGAACGGACGTATATGCGAATTCGAAAATGACGAGCGGCATGATCAAAAAGTATTGTGCGCTCGACGCGTCTGGCGAAAAAATACTCTCCAACGCTTTCGATAAACTCGGACTTTCCGCACGAGCGTATACGCGCATACTCAAAGTCGCGCGAACGATAGCCGATCTCGACGGCAGCGACGACATCGGGGCGAAACACGTCGCCGAAGCGGTCATGTACAGATCTCTCGACAAGGCGGTGAAATGATGTTGCTCGGCGATCTGTATCTGTGGCTGTCGTACTCGCATATACCCACGTCCAAACTCAACAAACTGCTTCAAAAAATTTCGCCGCAAGAGCTGTGGGATTCGTTTGATTCGAACGGTAAATACGTTCTCGACGAAAAGACGTTCAATACGTTAAAGCGCACACGAAGCGTCGATTACATAGAGCGAGCCAAACGCTATCTCGAAGCCAACAACATAGAGTACGTGACGCGCGCGGATCCGCTGTTTCCCGAGCAGCTCGCGCAAAGCGAAGTCAATCCTCCCGTAGTGCTGTACTATAAAGGTAATCTCGACATAGCGCGCGAGCCGTGTCTTGCGGTTGTAGGAACGCGTAAAGCGTCGCAGTACGGCAAATACGCCGTTACAAAGATAGTAGGCGGGCTTGCGCAAAACTTTACGATAGTCAGCGGCCTTGCTACCGGTATAGACGGGTTCGCGCACGCGGCAGCGCTCGAAGCGGGCGGTAATACGATAGCCGTGCTCGGCAGCGGATTGTTCAATGCTTCGCCCGTTTCCAATCTCAAACTGTTCGACGAGATCTGCAATACGGGGCTTGCCGTCAGCGAATATACACCCGATACTCACGCATCCGAATATACATTCCCGCAGCGCAACCGCATAATCAGCGGACTGAGCCGCGGCGTGCTCGTTGCGGAAGCTGCCGAAAGAAGCGGTTCGCTCATAACCGCCGACTGTGCACTCGAACAGGGCAGAGATGTATTCGCAGTCCCGGGTGATATAGATAAGATCCGCTCGCAAGGAACAAACAAACTTATCAAAAGCGGCGCTACTGCCGTTACGTGCGCGCAGGATATCCTCGATTTTTACGGAATGACGTCCGATCGTCGCGGTCGGGCTTCGCGCGCCGTAGAACTCGATTTTTACGAAAAGCGTATATTCGACATATTGAGTGAGGGCGAAAAGACGTTTGACGCGCTTGTCGAATCGTGTGAAATGTCGGTTGCGGAACTCAATGCCGCGCTCTCGACGCTCGTCATCGGCGGACTTATTCGCGAAAAGTCGAAAAATCTGTATTGTAAGGCGTAACCTTGCGTTATAATATTTACGCATAAGGAGTGACTGAAAATGAATCTCGTTATTATAGAAGGTTTCGGAAAGCTCGAAACAGTCCAAAAGTATCTCGGCAGCGGCTACAAGGTGTTTGCCACGGGCGGACACGTGCGCGATCTTCCGCCCAAGCGTTTGGCGGTGGACGTCGACAACGATTTCAAACCGACTTACGTTGTGCTCGACGACAAAAAATCCACCGTCGACAGTCTGAAAAAAGCCGCGAGCTCGGCGGAGAAAATACTGCTTGCGACCGACCCCGACCGCGAGGGCGAAGCAATTTCGTGGCATGTGGCGACGCTTTTGGATATTCCCGACGACGCGCCGGTGCGTATAGAATTCAACGAGATAAGCAAGTCTGCCATTCAGGCGGCGCTCAAATCGCCGCGTCCGATTGATAAATCGCTCGTAGACGCGCAGCAAGCGCGCCGAGTTCTCGACAGACTCGTAGGCTATAAGATTTCGCCCGTGCTTTGCAAAAAGATACACGGCAGTTTGTCGGCAGGGCGAGTGCAATCGGTTACGTTAAGGCTCGTAGTCGATCGCGAGCGCGAGATTCAGGCTTTTGTGCCGGAGGAATATTGGAATTTCTTCGCGCTTTTGAAAGTGCGCGGTAAGGACGATATAAAGTGCGCGCTCGTGGGATATAAGGGCGAGAAGCTTAAGCTCACAAACGCGTCCGAGGTCGAGGACGTAAAAAAGAATCTCGACGGTGCTGAGTACGTCGTTACCAACGTAAAGAAGAGCGTGACCAAAGCGCACCCGTATGCGCCGTTCATCACGTCCACCATGCAGCAGGACGCGCTCAATAAACTCGGCATGAGTCTCAAACAAACTTCTTCCGCCGCGCAGACGTTATACGAGGGCGTAGAGCTTCCAGACGAAGGGAAAGTTGCGCTTATCACGTATATACGTACCGATTCGACGCGCGTTTCATCGCAGGCGATAGCGGCGGCGCGGCAGTTTATAGGCGATACGTTCGGCAGCGAATACCTGCCTGAAAAACCCAATTATTATGCGTCCAAGAAGAGCGCGCAGGACGCACACGAAGCTATCCGACCCATTTCGCTCGACCGCACGCCAAAGAGCGTGAAGCCGTATCTTAACAAGCATTTGTTCATGCTGTACGAGCTAATATACAAGCGCTTTTTGGCAAGCCAAATGTCGGACGCTACGTATAACTCCGTTTCGATAGATATCGCGGCAAACGGCTACGATTTCCGTATAAGCGGAAGAACGCCGCTGTTCGACGGTTTTACAAAGGTGTACGCCGCGGCAACGCCTGCGGATAAAGACGATAAAAGCAAGGCGGAAGAAACCAAGCAGCTTCCCGAAGTCGCGGAAGGCGAGAAACTCGATTTCGTCAAGTTCGAAACGGAGCAAAAGTTTACGAAGCCGCCGGCGCGTTATACCGAAGCGAGTCTCGTAAAGGCTATGGAAGAAAAGGGTATCGGACGCCCCGCCACGTATACGCCTACGGTCACGCTTTTGGCTGCGCGCAAATACACGGCAAAAGAGGGGCGTGCTATCATGCCTACCGAGCTCGGCTGTCAGGTTTCGGACATGCTCGTAAGGTATTTCCCCGATATAATGGACGTCGGATTCACCGCAAAGCTCGAAGACGAACTCGACGGCATAGAGGACGGCGGCGTGCGTTGGCAGAGCGTGCTTTCCGACTTTTACGTCGGATTCGAAGATAAAGTCAGGGCTGCTAAGGACGACGATTTTACGCTTAAAGCGCCCGACGAGCAAACCGATTACGTATGCGATAAGTGCGGAGCGAACATGGTGATAAAGGCGGGGCGTTACGGAAAATTTCTCGCGTGCCCCAATTACCCCAAGTGCAAAAACACAAAGAATCTCGACGAATCCGGAAATATAGCGGAGCCGAAAGCTCCCGAGGTTTCGGACGTCGTTTGCGATAAGTGCGGTGCAAAGATGATAGTGCGCACGGGGCGATACGGTAAATTCCTTGCGTGCCCCAATTATCCCAAGTGCAAAAATATCGTAAATATCGACGGAAACGGCAAGCCTGCGGACAGTGCCGATAATTTGCCGCCGTGCCCCAAGTGCGGTAAACCGCTCAAAAAAATCACTACGCGTCGGTCTGTGTTTTACGGTTGCAGCGGCTATCCCGACTGTGATTTCGCCTCGTCGGCGCCGCCTGTCGGAGAGAACTGTCCGTCTTGCGGAGCATATCTGGTAGAAAAATCGGGCAAGAACGGCAAGTATATAAAGTGTTCGAATAAGGACTGCAAATATAAACGCGAAGCAAGCGGTGCGAATGAAAACAACGGTTAAAGCCGACGCGGTCGTCAATATAATCGGCGGCGGGCTTGCAGGGTGCGAAGCGGCGCTGTATCTTGCTTCGCGCGGTGTGGGAGTCAAACTGTACGAGGCGAAGCCTCTGTGGTTTTCGGCGGCGCACAAAAACACGGGTTTTGCCGAAATCGTGTGTTCCAATTCGCTCAAAAGCACGGTCGAAACGACCGCGAGCGGCACGCTTAAAAAAGAACTTGATATTTTGGGCTGTTCGCTTTTGCGCATCGCCGAAACCGTTTCGGTGCCTGCGGGAAGCGCGCTTGCCGTAGACCGCGATAAGTTTTCGGCATGCGTCACGGCGGCTGTCGAAAACGAACCTAATATAACGGTAGTGCACGAAATAGTCGAGGAGTTTCCGTCGGACGGTCTTACTCTGATATGCGCAGGTCCCGTATGCCATAACGGGCTTGCTTCGGCGCTTGCGAAAATTACGGGCGAGCAGTCGTTGCATTTTTTCGACGCCGCCGCGCCTATAATCACCGCCGAATGTGTGGATATGTCGTCGGCATTTTTCGGTTCGCGCTACGGCAAGGGTGGCGACGATTATCTGAACTGTCCTATGACAAAGGACGAATATCTCGCGTTTTACGACGCACTGTGCTCTGCGGAACGCGCAGTCGAAAAGACGGGCGAAGTATTCGAGGGCTGTATGCCCGTCGAAGTAATGGCTAAACGCGGCGTTGATGCGCTCAGGTTCGGACCTCTGCGTCCGGTCGGGTTCGCATTTTCGGGCAAGCGTCCGTATGCGGTATTGCAGCTGCGGCGCGAGAATTCGCAAGGCACGCTGTACAATATGGTAGGATTTCAGACAAATCTCAAATTCGGAGAGCAACGGCGCGTGTTTTCGATGATATCCGCGCTTAAAAACATAGAGATCGTACGCTACGGCGTTATGCACAGAAACACATTCGTGAATGCGCCGAACGTTCTCTGCGCCGATCTGCGGCTGAAAGCTCGAAACGATCTGTTCGTTGCCGGTCAGCTTTGCGGGGTGGAAGGTTATGTCGAGAGCATAGCAACGGGGCTTTTGGCTGCTGTCAATGCGCACAGACTGCTGTGCGGAATGGATACGGTAACGCCGCCCGACGAAACGGTGCTCGGCGCGCTTTGCCGTTATATCGTAACTCCGAATTGCGATTTTCAGCCGATGAACGCCAATTTCGGCATACTCCCGTCGCTTGCCGATATAAAAAAAGCCGACAGAAAGCGCGCATACTTCGAAAGAAGCGTCAAAGCCATGTCGGAGTTCGCGCAAAAGATGAATATACGCCACGCAAAATCCGTTTAATTCGTTTGTCATTCGCGGGGCGTTGTGCTATACTTAGAACAATCGTTGAAAACAGTAAAACGTAGCGGGTGCGCAAGCGCCGTTTCCGAAACGTTCGGCTGTGAGGAGGTTATTTATGAAACTCGAAGGGACGACCATTATCGGCGTAAGAAAGAACGGCGTTACGGTACTCGCCGGCGACGGACAGGTCACGCAGAACCAGCAGGTCGTAATGAAAGGCAATGCGAAAAAGGTTAGGCGCGTGTATAACGACAGCGTAGTTTTGGGCTTTGCCGGCTCTGTCGCGGACGCATTCACGTTGAGCGAAAGATTCGAAGAAATGCTCAATAAATACTCGGGGAATCTCATGCGCGCCGCGGTCGAGCTTGCCATGCTTTGGCGCGGCGACCGTGCGCTCAGACAGCTCGAAGCGCTCATGATCGTCGCGGACAAAAAGGATATGTTTATCGTGTCGGGCAGCGGCGACGTAATAGAGCCGGAAAACGGTGTGTGCGCTATCGGCTCGGGCGGTAACTATGCCTTGGCGGCAGGCAGAGCGCTTATCGACAATACCGATATGAGTGCGGAGCAGATCGCGCGCGAGGCAATGCGCATAGCGTCCGAAATTTGTATTTTCACCAATTCTAATATCGTCGTGGAGGTGGCGTAATGGATCTTACACCCAAGCAGATAGTTGCGGAACTGGACAGATACATCATAGGACAGACAAAGGCGAAGCGCGCCGTAGCTATAGCGCTCAGAAACCGTTACCGCAGGAGCAAACTGCCCGAAACGGTGCGCGACGAGATCACGCCCAAAAACATTATCATGAAAGGTCCGACGGGCGTCGGTAAAACCGAGATCGCGCGCAGGCTCGCAAAAATAATGCGTGCGCCGTTTATTAAGGTGGAAGCGACCAAGTATACCGAGGTCGGCTATGTCGGGCGCGACGTAGAATCGATGATACGCGACCTTGCGGAAACGGCAGTTCACCTCGTAAAAGAGGAGCAAATGGCGGTCGTCGAAAGCAAGGCGCGGCAGTTCGCAGAAAACAAGATCGTTGATATCGTCGTGAAATCGCGTAAAAAGAATAACGCTGATGTCGCGGAATCGGTGCTCAAAGCGCAAGTCGCAGACGAACTTCGCGACGGCAAACTGAACAAGACTGTCGTGGAGATCGAATTGGCTGAGCGTGCGCCGCAGCTCGAGGCAATGCCCGGCATGAGTATAGATCTCAATCTCGGCGATATGCTCGGCAGTCTCGGCGGGCTTATTCCGCAGCGCAAAAAGAAGCGCCGCGTCACGATAGAGGAAGCGCTCACCCTGTTCATGGAAGAAGAAAGCGAGCGTCTTTTGGACATGGATGCGATCAAGGCGGAAGGTATTCGCCGCGCGCAAGAGGACGGCATAATCTTTATCGACGAGATAGACAAGATCGCAAACAGGCAGAGCGCAGGCGGCGGAATGGACGTTTCACGCGAGGGTGTTCAGCGCGATATTCTGCCTATAGTGGAGGGGTGCACCGTAATGACAAAGTACGGCGCGCTCAAAACCGACTATATACTGTTCATTGCCGCGGGCGCGTTCCAGATATCGAGCGTCACCGACCTTATTCCCGAGCTTCAGGGCAGGTTCCCGATTCGCGTCGATTTGGAATCGCTAACGTTCGACGATTTCGTCAAAATTTTTACAGAGCCCGAAAACGCGGTCACGCGCCAATATGCGGCGATGCTGTCCGTCGAAAATATCAATCTTACGTTTACGCCAGATGCCATCGAGGAGATGAGCCGAATAGCGGTGCTCGAAAACGAAACCGGCGAGGATATAGGCGCACGCAGACTGCACACCGTAATGGAAAGTTTGCTCGAAGATATCAGCTTCAATGCCGACGGAAACAATCCGTTACTCGACGTAACAGTGGACAGAGCGTACGTAACGGAACATCTCGCCAAGGAAATCTCGGCGCACGATCTCAAAAAGTATATTCTGTAAATTATGATAAACGTACCTAAGGGAACAAAAGACATGCTTCCGTCGCAGAGCCACAAATGGCATGCGATCGAATCGGCGGCAAAAAAGACGGCGGCGCTGTACAACGCCAAGCAGATACGAACGCCCGTTTTCGAGAGCGCCGATCTGTTTTTGCGTTCTATCGGCGACAGCACCGATATTGTCAACAAGGAAATGTATGTGTTCGAGGATAAAGGCGGACGGCGCATGGCGCTTCGCCCCGAGGGCACCGCGGGCGTTATGCGTTCGTTTATAGAAAACAACCTCGGCGAAAGTTTGCCGCTCAAAGTTTTTTATATCGAATCGCTGTACCGTTACGAGCAACCGCAAGCAGGCAGATACCGTGAGCATCATCAGTTCGGCGCCGAATTTTTCGGCAGCGAGCTTGCTTGCTTCGATGTGGAAGTAATAAGCATGGCGCACGATTTTCTGCGTGAAGTAGGGTTTAACGACCTTGTGCTTCACTTGAATACCATAGGGTGCGGTAAATGTCGCGCCCGATACAATGCGGCTTTGCGCGAGTTTTTAAGCGGTGTGAGCGAAAAGGTTTGCGGCGATTGCAAGCGCCGCGCCGTAACAAATCCGCTTCGCGCACTCGATTGCAAAGTTCCGTCGTGCAGAGAACTGTACAAGGCCGCGCCCAAACTCGGCGACTATCTGTGCGACGATTGCCGCGCTCACCACAGTGCGGTAATGAACGGGCTCGACGCGTGCGCGATCAAATACACGGAAGACGACAATCTCGTGCGCGGACTCGATTATTATACGCGCACGGTGTTCGAGTTTTGCGACGGCGATCTTGCCGTGCTCGGCGGCGGACGCTATGACGGACTTTGCGAGCAGCTCGGCGGCAAACATATGCCGTGCGTGGGATTCGGAAGCGGTATAGAGCGGCTTATAGCCGCAGCGGAGACTCGCGGCGTCGGATTTTGCGAAAACAAACCGCAAGTGTTTATCGCGTCGCTCGGCTGCGAAGGCGCAAAGGACAAGGCGGCGGCTATCGTTCGCGAACTTCGTGCCGACGGTATATCCGCGGAATATGATCTTATGGGCAAAAGCCTTAAAGCACAGTTCAAGTACGCCGACAGGCAGGGATATTTATACGTGCTCACCATAGGCGACAGCGAGATGGAGAGCGGCGTTTATACGGCTAAGCGCATGGCGGACGGGCAGACGTTCGATGTGCGCGACGGCACGGTCGCAAAAGACGTTCGGAGGATATTATGTCAAAAGTGAACAGCGACAGAACTCATTATTGTACCGAGCTTACAAAAGCTGATGTAGGCGAAGTGGTTACCGTCAAGGGTTGGGCTTCGCGTTGCCGCAATCTCGGCAGTCTTATTTTTATAGATCTTCGAGACAGAACGGGCATATTGCAGATAGTTTTCGATCAATCCGAATCGCCCGATTTCGAGCTTGCGGAAAAAGTGCACAACGAGTACGTGCTCGCCGTAACAGGCAAGCTCAGACTTCGCGGCAAGGACGGTATAAACCCCAAAATGAAGACGGGCGAGATAGAAGTGTTCGCTCAAAAGCTGGAAATCCTTGCCGATGCGGATACTCCGCCGTTTATGATAGACGATCCGGACAACGTCAGCGAAACTACGCGGCTCAAATACAGATATCTCGATCTTCGCGGCGAGGGCATGACTGAACGCCTGCGGCTTCGCAGCGAGATCATGCATGTCACGCGCGATTACTTTCACAAGAACGGGTTTTGGGAGATCGAAACGCCCTATCTCGGGAAATCTACGCCCGAGGGTGCGCGCGACTACCTTGTTCCGTCGCGCATAAAAAACGGCTCGTTCTACGCGCTTCCGCAATCCCCGCAGCTTTATAAACAGCTTTTAATGATAGCGGGCACGGACAGATATTATCAAATAGCGCGTTGTTTCCGCGATGAGGATCTGCGCGCCAACCGTCAGCCCGAGTTTACGCAGATAGACATGGAAATGTCGTTCGTAACGCAACCGCAAGTCATGTCTACGGCTTACGGACTCGTGCGTGAAATATATTCGAAATGCGCCGGAATAAAACTTCCCGTACATATCCGCGAAATGCCGTACGACGAAGCTATGACTCGGTTCGGTTCGGACAAGCCCGACACGCGGTTCGGTTTGGAACTTACCGATATATCCGATCTGGTCGGCGACTGCGGATTTCAGGTATTCGAGCGCGCCGTTGCGACAAAGGGCAGCAGCGTGCGTATGATAAACGCAAAAGGCTTTGTGCGCGAGGGCAACGCGATTCTTTCGCGGCGCGATATAGACGGGCTTGGCGAGTTCGTAAAGACGATAGGCGGCAAAGGTCTTGCATGGATATCGGTAAAAAGCGGCGGGGAACTTACGTCGTCGTTCGCGAAATTTATGAGCGAGCAGTCTGTAAAGAATATTCTCGCGCGTGCGGAAGCCGAAGCGGGCGATCTTCTGCTGTTTGCCGCGGATACCGACGCTAACGTGTTCAAAACGCTGGGCGCGCTGAGACTGCATCTTGCGGAGCGCGGCAAGCTGATAGACAGATCCAAATACGATGTGCTGTGGATAGTCGATTTCCCGATGTTCGAATACAGCGAGGAAGAGGGGCGGTATGTCGCACAGCACCATCCTTTCACCATGCCGCACGAAAACGATCTCGAGTTTTTGGAAAGCGATCCCGCGCGCGTCCGTGCCGCGGCATACGATCTCGTCATAAACGGCGAAGAAGCGGGCGGCGGAAGTTTGCGTATACACGATCGCAATCTTCAAAAGCGTATATTCAAGATACTCGGATTTTCCGAAGACCAGATCGAGGAGCGTTTCGGCTTTTTCGTAAACGCATTCAAATACGGCGCTCCGCCGCACGGCGGACTTGCGTTCGGGCTTGACAGGCTTGTCATGACGCTCGCGCATACCGATAACATTAAAGACGTGATAGCGTTTCCAAAAGTTCAGAACGCGTCCGATTTGATGACGCAGGCGCCCACGCCTGTCGATAAAAAACAAACCGACGAATTGGGGCTCGATCTTGTCGATAAGGTTTGACAGAACCAAAGCGCTTATCGGCGCCGAAGCGTTCGGTAAGATAGAAAAGTCGCATGTGCTCGTCGTGGGGCTGGGCGGAGTCGGCGGGGCCGCGGTGGAAGTGCTCGCAAGAAGCGGCGTCGGCAAGCTGACGCTCGTGGACGGCGATTCGTTCGAGCCGACGAACCTCAACCGTCAGATACTCGCTACGGAAGCGGAACTCGGCATGAATAAAGCGGTTGCGGCAAAAAAGCGCGTTCTTGCCGTAAATTCCAAAGCCGACGTAACCGAAATAGGCGAGTTCGTCACGCCGTCGAATATCGAGAGTATTCTGTCCGCAGGTTGCGACTATGCGGTGGACGCGATAGACGACGTAAAGAACAAAGTCCTGCTTATTTCCGCTTGCAAGGCAAAGGGTATTCCCGTTGTTTCGGCGCTCGGCGCAGGCAACCGTATTGACTGCGACTTTGCGGTCACGGATGTTTTCAAAACATCGGGCGATCCTTTCGCACGCGTTATGAGACGCGAACTGAAAAAAATCGGCGTTACCGAGCTTGACGCGGTATGTTCGAGTACGCCGCCGCTCGTAAGATCGGGCACGCCGTCGTCGATAGCCGCGCCGCCGCTCGTAATGGGCGCAATGCTTGCCAACTTCGTAATAAAAGGGCTTATAGGCGTATGAAAGAGCTTTGTACGGTCAAAAAAATTAAGCGCGGCACGATATTCGTGGAGATAGAACGTACCGACAAATGCGACGGTTGTAAAATGTGTTCTTTCAATAAAAGAAAATCCATAACTGTACCTGCAGTTTGCGATATTAAAGTCGATGTAGGGCAGAAGGTCGAAGTGGAGATGCCGACTGCGGCTGTGGGCGGCGCCGCGCTGCTTATATACGCCGTACCGCTCGTTCTCATGCTTGCGGGAGTGCTTATAGGGCTTGTCGGCGAATGGTGGTTACAGCTTGTACTGTGTGCCGCGGGGCTTGCCGTAGGGCTTGTGTGCGCGCTGTTGATAGATCGCGCGTACAGAAAAAAAGCGGGCGTGCTTCCGCGTGTGTCGGGAATAGCCGACGTTGACTGCGGATCCGCAGCCGACGCACAGCCGCCGGCAAACGAACAATGTAAGAAAAACTCAAACGGAGATGAATGATATGGAACTCGAACTTATAGAAAAAACCGACCCCGAAGTTGCGGCGAGTATGCGCCGAGAACTCAGCCGTCAGCGCGGCAAGATCGAACTCATAGCGAGCGAAAATTTCGTATCGCCTGCGGTGCTTGCCGCGGCAGGGTCGCATCTTACCAATAAGTATGCCGAGGGTTATCCGGGCAAGCGTTATTACGGCGGCTGCGAGTACGTAGATGAAGTGGAAGCGCTTGCGATAGAGCGCGCCGAAAAATTGTTCGGCGCGGAGCATGCCAACGTTCAGCCGCACTGCGGCGCAAACGCAAACCATGCCGTGTTCTACGCGGTATTGCAACCGGGCGACACATATCTCGGCATGAATCTCGCGCACGGCGGGCACTTGACGCACGGATCGAAAGTCAATTATTCGGGCAGATATTACAACGTAGTGCCGTACGGCGTGGACGAGAAAACGGAAACGATAAACTACGACGAAGTTGCGCGGCTCGCAAAAGAGCACAAGCCCAAACTCATTCTCGCGGGCGCTTCGGCGTATCCGCGCGTAATAGACTTTAAGGCGTTTCGCAAAATCGCCGATTCGGTCGGCGCGGTGTTTATGGTAGACATGGCGCATATAGCGGGGCTTGTAGCTGCGGGACTTCATCCCAATCCGGTCGAGTATGCCGATATCGTTACCACTACCACGCACAAAACGCTTCGCGGTCCGCGCGGCGGTATGATCCTCTGCAAGGAAGAGTATGCAAAGGCGATAGACAAAGCGATATTCCCCGGAACGCAGGGCGGTCCGCTCGAACATATAATCGCGGCAAAAGCCGTTGCGCTCAAAGAAGCTGCCGGCGAATCGTTCAAATCGTATCAGGCGCAGGTCGTAAAGAACGCCGCGGCGCTCGCTTCGACGCTTAACTCGCGCGGGATCAATCTCGTTTCGGGCGGTACCGACAATCATCTAATGCTCGTAAAGCTCGACGGAATAACGGGCAAAGAACTCGAAACGCTTTTGGACGACTGCAACATAACGGTCAATAAGAATGCGATACCGTTCGATCCGCTTCCGCCCTCCAAAACGTCGGGAATACGCATAGGCACGCCTGCCGTTACGACGCGCGGAATGAAAGAAGCGCAGATGAAGATAATAGGCGACTGTATCGCAGACGCAATACAAAAGGGCGAGAGCGCCAAAAACGATATTCTTGCGCGCGTCGGCAAATTGACCGAAGAGTTTCCGCTCTATTGACGCATAGATAAGTAAATGCTGTATCTGTCGAGATTTCGATTCCCGAACGCCGAAACGGAACATTCGTTTCGCATGAGCGTCAAGCGCACGTGCTACAATACGATGTATCCGTTTTTCGTGCTGTCTAAGCGCGAGTTCGAAACAGTCGAGTTCGAGCCGATAACGATATTTTACGGCGGCAACGGAAGCGGAAAGTCTACCGCGCTCAATGTTATAGCCGAAAAGCTGCGGCTCGGTCGCGATTCGCTCTACAACAGGTCGGATTTTTTTCAGGACTACGTCGAGCTTTGCGATTGCGACGTAGACAGACCGTATTCGCCCGACAGCCGCATAATTACGAGCGACGACGTTTTCGATTTTATGCTGAATATACGCAGCGTCAACGAGGGTATAGACGAAAAGCGCAGCGAGCTTTTCGACGAGTATCTCGACGCCAAGTATTCGCAGTTCCGCGTTCGGTCGCTCGACGATTACGAGCGTCTGAAAACGGTGACTTCGGCGCGCAGACTCACTCAATCTAAGTTCGTCAAGAAGAATCTCGCCGAAAATATTCGCGAACAGTCAAACGGAGAAAGTGCGTTTATGTACTTTACAGACAAGATACGCGACGGCGGACTGTATCTCTTGGACGAGCCCGAAAACAGCCTTTCGCCCGATCGTCAGATAGAACTTCTTAAATACTTGGAAGATTCGGCGCGGTTCTTCGACTGTCAGTTCGTCATCGCCACACATTCGCCGTTTATTTTGTCGCTTAAGCACGCAAAGATATACGATCTGGACGGGGAGCTTGCGGCGGTAAAGCGCTGGACGGAACTCAAAAACGTGCGGCTGTATTACGATTTTTTCAAAGAGCACGCCAAAGAGTTTGACGAATAATCACCCGTATGCGCGTTTTCCGTTTATAAATAGCTATTATATCGTACATCGTGACCGATATTGCTCAAATTTTGCTTATTTACGCAAGTAAATAATAATTTCAATGATTATTTATCAAAATATCGAACATATATAGACATTTGAAAAGAACGGTGCTATAATGTTACTGTCTTGCGGGAGCGATCGCGCACGGCAATAAACAAGAGGGTAGTATGGTAACAAGGACGGACGTTGCAAAGCGTGCGGGCGTATCGGTGGCAACCGTGTCGAACGTATTCAACAACAATGTTTTCGTTTTGCCCGAAACCGAGCGTAAAGTTCGTAAAGCGGCAAGCGAACTCGGATACACGCCCAATTTTACGGCGCGCAGTCTGTCGCTCGGTCATTCCTATCAGATAGGTATCGCGATAAGCGAATGTACCAATCCTTACCATATGGAATTTTTTCAGGCTATAAGCGATTACGCGGCGGAAAATGGATTTATGGCAGTGCTGTTTCCCATGTATCGGGGCGCGGAAAATTCGTTTGAAATGTTGCGTCAGCGGCAGTTCGACGCGCTTGTAAACTTATCGTCGCAGGTATATCCGTCCGAGCTTGTCGATATCCTTAAGAGAAAGGATACGATCATGGTAAACTGCTCAAACGACGGATTGTATTTTTCCGCAGACCTCGCGCCGTCCATGCTCGAAGCGATGGAGCTTTTGCGGACTAACGGGCATAGGAAAGTCGCGTACATATCTACGGTAGACAAGATCAGATGGCAGAGCGATCAGCGCGGAAAGATATTTACAGAAAATAAATCGCGGTTCGGTTTCGATACGGACGAAAGACTTTGCGAGTTTAACGACAACTGTTTTGCGCCGTCCGAAAAAGCGGGTTACGACGTTACCAACAAACTGCTGATGAAGGGCGTTAAGTTTACGGCGCTGTTCGCCATGAACGATCTTGCGGCGCTCGGCGCCATACGTGCGCTCGGCGAGGCGGGGCTGTCCGTTCCCGATGACGTGTCGGTCATAGGTTGCGACGGTATAGACATCGCCGACTACACGACGCCGAGACTTACGAGCATAGCTTTCGATAAAGCCGAAATGGGCAGGAAGATAGCCGAAAAGGTGATCGAGTACATAACCGACAACAAGAAGCCGCACGGCGAAACGTTTATCACAAAGACTTATCTCAAAACGGGAAACTCGGTAGCTCGCGTCAAGCAGGAAGCGGAAACGTCTCCGCTTATTGCCGAAGCCGGATGATCAAACCGAAACACATTATAGATTTTATTGTTCGCACATCGTTTACCCGAGTAAAAGGCATTTGTTCGTCAACGCTGTTTACCCGAGTAAACGCAACACCGATCTAACCTTACAGGAGGACATAATGATAAAAAGGAAATTGGCGGCATTGCTTGCCTGCGCCGTGACGGCGGTGAGCGTATTCGGTGCGGCGGGCTGCGGCGGCGGACGGGAGTTGCCGCCCGATGCCGATCCCGATCAAATCGATCTCAATATCGATTCCGACATATCGGCGACGATAACGGTAGCGTGCGAGAACTACGACGACGAAAAGAACATCGTGAAAGCGGTTGCCGCAGAGCTTAACAAGACGTATCCTAACGTGAAGATAACGCTCGATCCGTTCAGCGGCGATATAAGCAGTACGATAGTCAAAAAGTACAATGCGAACATAATGCCCGATATATTTATCTGCAATTCGTTCGATATGTTCACGCTTAGCGACAAGAATATAATGCTTAACTTTACGCCGTACATGCAGGCGGAAGAAAAGGCGGGAACGTTTGATACTTCCGAGTATTACGACGCGTACATGAAGCTCGGTCAGGAAGGATTTAACGGCAAGCAGTATATGATCCCGCGTTCGGCGGACAGAGTAGTAGTGCACTACAACAAGGATATTTTCAAAAAGGCGGCGGCGTATACCGGCGTCGATATTTTGTCGGTCGTTCAAAACGGTTGGACGTGGGAAGAGTTTGACACGGTGTGCACCGCGCTCCGCAAGTACTACGACGAAAACGGCATGAAAAGTCTGTATCTTATAGACAGTTATATGACGTGGGAAGCCGTGTTCAATCCGATCATCGAGTCGTACGGCGGAAAGTATTTCGACGAAAACGGGGATTTCGCGCTCGATTCGCCCGAGGCGGAAAACGCTTACAAGCACATGAAGAGTTGGATAGACAAGCGTTGGGTCGCGCCGCTCACGGTCAATCCCGCAAACTTCGCGGGCGGTCAGGGCTGCATGCTGTTTCATTCGCAGGCGCTTTCCATGACCGAGAGCAAGCTGCGTCAGACATACGGCTTTGATAAATCGGTAGACATGTCGCAGTATTACGACGTGGTTTCCATGCCCGTAATGGAGAGCAATCCGCTCATCGGCGCGGGCGCGGCGGGATACTGCGCGTACCGCGGCACTGAAAATCCGCTTCTCGTATGGAAGTTTATGAAAACGCTTCTTACCCGCGAAGGGCAGAACGCGCTTGCCGATACGGGCTGCACATACGTACCCGTAAGAAAGGATATGGCGGACTATACCGATCCCGCAAATCATTGGGGCGCGGGATATCAGAACTATAATCTTTCGGCGTACGTGTACAAAGTGGGCGGTATCGGCGCGGACGGCGAGCCGGAAGACGATTGGAATTGCTGTACCGACTATTTTGCGGTCAAAAAACCCAAGCACGCGTCTAAGCTGAACAGCGCCGTGTCGAGTTCGATCAGTTCGTATATGAACGGTAAATCGTTCGATACGGTAATGCAAAGTCTCGAAAAGAGCTTTATAGCAACGCTCAAAAGGTAATCGGTGATTTTATGAACGGTACTGCGACCAAAAAAATCAAGGTCGTGTCAAAGGCTCGGCGCAAGCGGCGGGAATGGTTTATAGGTTTTGCTTTTGCGTTGCCCGTAATACTCGGCGTGCTCATATTCACGTTCTATCCCGCAGTTCAGTCGTTTTTTTACAGCTTTACCGATTACGACTTTTTTAACGGCGACGATCTCAACTTTGTCGGGTTCGACAATTACGTATACATGTTTACCGTCGATCCCGAGATCGGCAAGGTGTTCGGCAATACGCTGTTGTACGCGGTGCTGTCCGTGCCGTTCGGGCTTATAATCGGATATCTTTTGGCGCTTGTCGCAAACTTTAAGGTAAAAGGTGTTTCCATTTACCGCACGCTGTTCTATTTGCCGGTTATAATCCCGAGCGTGGCGAGCGGACTTCTGTTCTTGGACATTCTCGGCGGCGACAGTTTCGGCATAATAAATCATTTGCTCGGGCTTATAGGTATCAAGCATAATCTGTCTTTCTTTTCGTCGGAATACACCGCGCTCGCTTCTCTCATATTCATGGGCAGTTGGTCTGCCGGCGGAAGCATGATAATATGGCTGTCCGCGTTCAAAAACATTTCACCCGAGCTGTACGAGGCGGCTAAGATAGACGGTGCGTCGTCATTCAAGCGGTTGATAAAAATAACGATACCGATGAGTACGCCCATGATATTTTACAACCTCGTCACGGGCATGATAGGCGCGCTTCAAATAACGTCCACGCTCATAATCGGCGGTACGGAAGGGCGCGGCGTGGAAGACTCGTTGTATTTCGTTTCCATAAAGATATACAACGAAGCGTTCGGCGGCGGATTCAACATGGCGTACGCCTCGGCGATATCGTGGGTGCTCTTTGCCATAATCGGATTCTTTACTCTGTTGACGTTCAAATCGTCGAAGTGGGTGTTCTATGGAGAATAACGCAAAACTTCTGTCGGCGATAGATCCGATAGCGGAAAAAGCTCGGCGCAGAAAGAAGCGCAAGGAGAGCAAAGCGCGCCATGTCGCCATAACCGTCACTTGTTATCTCGTGCTCACGCTCGTCGCGGTGTTTTTGGTATTTCCGTTTTTCCTGATGGTAATGCGCAGTTTCATGAACATAAACGACATCTATAACGTTCGTATAATTCCTACGCAATGGACGTTCGACAACTATATCAAACTGTTTACCGAAAACAATTACCTGCTGTATTTTTGGAACACGCTCAAAATCGTGCTGTTCAACATTATAGCGGTGCCGCTGTCCGCGTCGCTGTGCGCATTCTCGTTTGCGCGGCTCAGGTGGAAAGGCAAAAAGATCGTATTCGGCTGCGTTCTCGCAACGCTCATGATCCCGGGCACTGTCACGCAAGTTCCGCTGTACGTAATGTTTTCCAAGCTCGGCTGGCTGAATACCATGCTCCCGCTCACGATCCCCGCGCTCTTCGGCGGCGGTGCGATAAACATATTCCTATTGCGTCAGTTCATGCGCGGTCTGCCAAAGGAGATCGACGAGGCGGCGAAAATAGACGGTGCGAACACGTTTCAGATTTACTTCCGTATAATCATGCCCCTGTGCAAACCGATACTTTTGTATGTGGCGGTAGGCGCGTTTGCTTCGAGCTGGACGGATTTTTATTCGCCGCTCATCTATTTGAACGAATCGTCGTCGTACACTCTTGCAGTGGCTATATATCAGGACGCGCTGCAGAACAGCAATCTCAACACCGCAAATCTGAAAATGGCGGCAGGCGTTTTCATGTCTATCGTGCCGGCTATCGTATTTTTCCTGTATCAGCGCAAACTGATAGACGGACTTACGCTCGGCGCGGTAAAAGGATAGAAAATATCTTCATAAGGAGAAAATAAGATGAAAAAGACAAAAATCAGGGGCAAAAAATTACTTGTTCCAATACTGTGCCTGAGTGCGGTGACATGCGCTTCGGCAGGTGTCGCCGTCGTGAACGGCGGGTTCGATATGCACGATCCGATAATCGCGGCGGCGGAAAAAATCGACTCGCGTCTTGCGGATGTCAACATCGATTTCGAAAAGGCGATCGACGAAAAGGACGGTGCGCCGTTCGGCGGAGACGACATCATTTACATATGGTGGAAAGACGGTTATTCGGGTTCCACATGGGGCGCGTTGAACGTTGCTTGCGGCGAAGGAAAGGTATACGGCGATATGATAGAAATAAGTACCGCGACCGCAACGAAAACCGCAAAAGAATGGGGCATAAAGCGTATTCTCACGTATGGACACGCAATGGGGTTTTGTTTCGAATCGGGCGCGATCAAAAAATCCGACGTAATTTCGATAACTCTCAAAGCGGGGCTTTGTCCCATACAAAACGCGAACGGTTGGGGTAACGACGCTACCGATTCGTCTGCTACGGCAAATACCGCTAAAGCACTCGATGCCGATATTAAAATGTATGTCAATCACGCGTCCGAAAAATACGAAACGTATGTAGACGCGCTCAATATCGCCACGGCGCCGCAGAACACTGCTTACGAACAGGACGGCAAGTTCGATCCTACGGGTATGACGCTTTCCGTCACGTATTATGACGGCTCGAGCGAAACGGTGGACGTTACCGCGGACATGTGCTCGTACGACTTTTCGGAAACGGGCGAAAAGACCGTGACCGTCACGTACCACAACGCAACGGTCGCGCAGTCTGTTACCGTGACTGCGGCGGCAAAAACGCTCGGATCGATTTCCGTTTCTTATGCGCAGGGTTCAAGCGCGTCGGCAGTGCGCTTCGAAAAAGCCGTTACGGGTCTTACCGTCAACGCCGCGTACAGCGACGGTTCGACGGAGCCCGTCGCGCTGTCGGCTTGTACGCTCGACGGTTTCGATCCGTGGCAAGAGGGCGAACAAACGGTCACTGTGGAATACCGCGGCAAGTCTGCCGAAGCCAAGATCACCGTCGGCGAACCGGACACGACCAAAGGTCTCGAGATCGAATACGAGAATACGGGCAAGGTCAGCGACGGCGGACTGAATATATACGTATCGTTCAAAGGTCTTACGGACGTGCCTGCGAAAATGATAGCCGATATAGAAGATCTGCCCGGCTCGCATATCGCCGAGTATATAGAGCTTGACGGAAAGACCGTAACGCAGCTTATGAGCGAAGGCAAGATAGCGCGCGTTTGCACGGTGGGCGACAAATTCGTTATTCATATGGACGACCCGTCGTATAATGCCGATAAAGTCAAGCAGGTAAAACTCAAAGCCGGACTTCAATGGGTCGGTGCGGAAAAAGATCATTGGGGCGCATGGGGCTCGATCGGCGACGACTATTTCAATCACGACGAGGCGATACTCAAGCACGACGTTATCATATACAGTCTCGGCGCAGACGGTTGGGGCGAAGCGGTGAGCAAGCTCGAAGTGATTTCCCATCCTGCCGAGGATACGCTGCAAAATACCGATGTCGACCTTACGGGATTGAAGCTCGCCGTAACGTATGCGAACAGCGGAAAAACGGTCGAGATCGACGGAGCGAATAAAGAGCTTTCGGTCACAGGCTTCGACAAGACGAAGCTCGGCAGTCAAACGGTCACCGTTTCGTACCGCGGCGAAAATGCGGAAACTACCGTAAATGTCGTTGCCGCACCCAAGTCCATAGCGGTCGAGGGCAAAGTCACGGCGGAACAGTACGGAAGAATAAACATCGACGGCGTAAACGTGGTAGTGACTTTCGAGGACGAATCCACGAGTAAAGTCGCGTTGACGCTCGATATGCTCGGCGAACTCGATCTTTCGGAAACGGGCGAAAAAACCGTGACTGTCGGCTATGCGGGCAAGACCGTCGAAATAACGGTCGAGGTCGGCGAGAACGAAACGAGTAAAATAACGGGGTTCACGCCCGAGAGCGTTAAGAACGGCGGCGAAAACTCCGCAAAAGACGGTTGGGGTTACGCCGTAACGATCGCCGGCGTGCCTACGACGCAAAAGGCTATGCTCAATGTGGACGGATACCGCGCGGGGAACGGGCAGACCAACGGCGATCTCGTGCTCATAGGCGATAAGACTTTTGCGGAAGTAAAAGCGTCGGAAGGAAAAGGCAGGCTCGTGCTTTACGGCAATACTATCGTTATACAGGACCTCAACGATTATATCGCCAATCATCCCGACATAACGATAAAAGCGGGATTCACGTGGTACAACACCGCCGACGGTAACGGATTTTACGTCGGGAACGGCACTAACGATTTTAACGCGGTATATCCGGGCGTTGCCGCTCCTCAGTACGATTACGTCGTTCTCGCCGACATGTACGCGACCTTAGTGGGCGACAGATTCGGACATACGGCTACAGCGATAACGGCGGACTACACGGGCGACGACGTTTTGCTCAACGGCAAACTCGATACCGACGGCATAGTCGTGACGGCTACGCTCAAAAAAGGCGGTACGGAAGTCGTCGTGTACGGCTATTCTGTAACCGATTTCGATTCTTCTTCTTCGGGCGAAAAGACAGCTAAGGTTACGTATCAGGGAAAGACCGCCGTTATAACCGTTAACGTAAGCGCCAAACAGGCCGTTTCGATAGCGATAACGAAATCGCCTAAAACGGAGTATTGGTTCGGCATGCAGCTCGATCTTACGGGAATGGAAGTGAGCGCTACCGTCAAAGACCTTTCGGACGAAAGTACAAGCACCGTCGCGATCGACGCGGCGCAACTCGACGTTTCGGGATTCGATCCTTATAAGATCGGCGAGCAGACCGTTACCGTCGCATACGGATCGCTTACAACTACGTACACGATCACAATGACCGAAGCGCCCGACAGCTACGGGCTGACTGTGGACTATTCCGATTATCTCAGCTACGAAACAACACAGCTGCGCGCGCTCATTGTCGGGACGAACGTCGCGGGCGAAGTCGCCAATAACAAGTTCACCGCGATTTGGCTTACGGGAAACGAAGCGAACACTCTCGATAAGATCAAGATCAACGGTGTGCTCGGGACCGAACTCAAAGAAAAAGGACTTCTTACGCGCATATGCTTTTGGGGCAATCAGATAGTATTGCACTTCGACAGCGACAAACTCGTGCCGACGACATGGCACGACAATTACGTCGAGGGCGAATCCGAACTCGTGGAAACAGTTGAACTTCTTCGCGGATTCCAGTGGTATACTTCCGCCGACGGCAACGATTATTGGGGCGGCTCGGCAGAGTATGTACCCGTTTCAGGCGCGGTCGTAAAAGAGAACGTGCTTCTCGTAAACAACGACGGAAACGGTTACACGCGTATGCTCAAAATGAACGGTGACGATATAGCCGACGACGCGCTCGCTATAGTAACGCTTCCGACAAAGATCGAATACACGGTCGGCGAAGAACTCGATCTTTCTGGTATGGTCGTAAAAGCCAAATATCAGGACGGCGGCGAAGAGAACATAGTGATCTCCTACGGCGACGTGGACGGTTTCCGCAGCAACGTGGCGGGCGAGCAGACTCTTACGGTATCTTACGCGGGTGCCGAAGTTACGTTCAAAGTAACCGTTAAAGCCGCGCAGCCGAAACCGGACGACGGCGACAAGACTCCCGACGGCGAGAGTGACGGAGCTCCCGTCGGCGCCATCGTAGGCGGAGTGGTCGGCGGCGTAGCGGCATTGGGCATCGCCGCAGGCGTGACCGTCGCGGTAATGAAGCGCAAGAAACGCAACTCGTCTGCGGACGCCGACGACGGCAAACAAGACGAAACGGAAGAATAACAACCAAAGTATATCGACCCGCCGCCTGCGTAATTTGTGCGGCGGGCGGTATATTCTCGTCAAAGGTGGATCATGAAACATAAAATCAAAAAGTCTTGCGCCGCCGCGCTTTCGGCGGTTGTGGCGATGTCTCTTATCGGCTGCGGCACGCCGTCCGAGCCCGTGCACGAAATTCCCGCAGGCTACGACGAAAGTTTGAGAATCGTAGACGCACGCAATCTTTCCGCAAACGATTATACGGTAATGAATGTAGTCGGCGAGGACGATTTCGGACGGAAGTTCGTGAGCGTAGACAAAAAGACGGACGAATCGCGGTATGTGGGCATGTTCTTTTTCCTCACGCTCGGACAGCATACCAATCATAAGGGAATATACGACATTTCCAAAATAACGCAGAACGGCAAGAACGACGAAAACTTTCAGGTCAACGATCGCACGTCGCCCGTCGGTGCTGCGCATATATGGGGCGAACCCGTTTGGGGATACTACAATTCCACCGACGAATGGGTGATCCGCAAGCAGGTGGAACTTCTTACGCTTGCGGGAATAGATTTCATCGTGCTCGATTGCTCTAATGCGGTGCTTTATACGCAATGTACGGACATATTGTTCAAAGTGCTTAAAGAATATCAAGACGACGGGTGGAGAGTGCCCGAAGTCATGTATTATATCGCCAACGACGACGGAAACGGGCAGTATCTCAGGACGCTAACTGCGGTTTACGATTATTTTTATGCGAGCGATACTTACAGATCTCTGTGGTTCTGTCCGTACGAAAACAAACCGCTCATTACAATGAATCAGCTTTATTATTACAAAGGCGAATCGGGTAATTACGGATTGGATATAAACGATCCCAAACAGGCGGCTATGCTCGATCTGTTTACGTTCAGGTGCAGGCAGTGGCCGACTGAGCCCGATGAAGAAGACGGCATACCTTGGATGGAGTTCGAGTACCCGCAGCCCGATCATTCGGGTTGGACGAACGTTTCCATAGCTCAGCATACGGGCGCGGTGCGGTTTTCGGACACCATATCCACGCAGGGGCGCGGCTACGATTACGACAAAGGCATAAACGATCACGACAGATACGCAGAGGATATAAACTACATTGCGCAGTGGCAGACCGTTCTCGACAGCAAGGATACGAATAAGTTTACGTTCATAACCGGCTGGAACGAATGGGTAGCCGAAAAAATGGTGGATTCTTCGGGCGAGTATTTCACTGTCGATACTTACAACGCCGAATATTCGCGCGATATAGAACCGTCGTACAATCTCGGCGACAATGCGTATCTGCTTACATGCCAAAAGATACGCGAAAACAACTTCGACGCGGCAAAGCACTACGTGTATCCGCGCGTAACGCCCGATATAACCAAGGACGACGGCGAAGCGTGGGCTAAAGCCGCGGCGCGGTTCAAGGATTTTACGGGCGAATGTGAGGACAGAAACTGCCGCGGCATGGCAGGAAGCAAGTTTTACAGGGATACATCGGGACGCAACGATTTCGATACCGTTTCCGTGGTCCACGACGACGAGTATCTGTATTTCAGGATAACGACCGTAAAGGATGTTTCGCAGTATTCGGACGGCGATACGGCTTGGATGAACATATGGTTGCGAAATACGCACGAAAAGACTTTGTACGGCGGCTATAACTATGTGATAAACCGCAGCGTTTCGGGCAATAAAACGGCGGTGTACAAGGCGAAATCGGGTTCGGAACTTGTAAAGTGCGGCGACGGCGACGTGCACGTGTACGGCAATACGATGATAGTGCGCGTCAAGCTGTCGCTTGTGGGACTGTCGTCTGCAAACTATGCGTTCGACTTTAAGTGCACGGACAACATCTCGAATATAACGGACAGTCTGTCGCTGTACAATACGGGCGACAGCGCGCCGATAGGCAGACTCGACTACCGTTACGGCTTTTGATACCGATAAAGGACGGACATGAAAAAGAAATACGAATTTAACACCGAATCAGGCGACTTTGCGCTTTACGATCCGGAGACGGGCAAAGATTGGAGCAACTATCTTTGGAACGACAAAGGCTATATACTCAAAGTTTCGCACCTCGGCGCGGCAAACTCTTACTATCTCGATAAGAACAACGTTCAGGTGAATCTCGACTGTCCGTTAGCGAATTTTCTTTATGTGCGCGACGACTGTTCGCACCGATATTGGAATATAGCGGGATATCCGTCGCTGAACGGAATAAGCGGATACAAATGCGTGCACGGGCAAGGGTATACGGAAATTTCTTCGGTCGCGAATAGGATCGCAGGCAAAATAACTTACGCGGTAGCTTCCGACGACACTTACGAAGTATGGCGTGTAACGCTTACCAACCGCGACGTCAAGCGCAGAGAACTTTCGCTTTTCGCGGTGTCCGCTTTCGATATGAACGGGTATTCTCAGCCCGTATATTACAGCGCGGTCACGACGAGCGCAACTCGGTATTCCGAATCGGCAAACGCCGTATGGTGCGATATACGCAATCCTTATATGCCGCACGGGCGGTGTTTCGGATATATTTCGGTTTCGGCGCCGCCGTTTGCTTACGACGGCAATCTCGAAAAGTTTATCGGCACATGCGGAACGTTTACAAAGCCCGCGGTCTTGGAGCGCGGCGGCGACTGCGGCAATACGCTTGCGACGGTGCGTCAGCGCGGCGGCGTTTTGCAAAACAAAGTCGCGCTCGAGCCCGGCGAGAGCATTACGCTCTTTTATGTGCTCGGTCTTTGCGACGGCGAGAGCGAGCTCGAAAGCGGACACCGCGCGCGCATGGCGGATGCGCAAACGCTTGTCGAGCGTGCGGCGGAATACGGACGGAAAAGGTTCGGCGCGGTGCGTACGCAATCACCCGATCCGCGCATAAACGGCATATACAATTATTGGGTGCAAAAGCAAGTGTCCTATTGCACTATCGGTAAAAAAGCAGTGCGCGACAACGCTCAGCTCGCTATGGCTGCGCTCTGGTTCGACGCCGAACTCGGCAGGAAGATAACGCTCGAGTGCGTCGAGCATCAGTATTCGGACGGGCACGCCGTACTTACTTGGTATCCGTATCTCGAACCGAACATATATTCCGACTGCTCGGCGTGGCTTATTATGTGCGTATGCGAATACGTAAAGGAGAGCGGCGATTTCGGATTTGTGGAGTTGCCCGTCAAGTATCTCGACGGCGGAGAAGCGAGCGTTTTCGAGCATTTGAAGCGTGCGGCGCAGTGGTATATGCGCCGAGACAATTACGGCAAAAACGGACTGCCGCGCATACATCACGCCGATTGGAACGACGCTTTGAATATTCCCGACGACGGTGCGGAATCGGTGCTGATGGCTGACTTTATAGTTTATGCTTTCGGCGAGCTTGCGGCGCTTTGCGACGCCGCAGGCGACGATTATTCCGAGATGTTGCGGCAAAAGTCGGAAGAGCTCAAAGCGACGGTAAACGATGTCGCGTTTAACGGCGAGTATTATGTGCGCGCGTTTTCCGAATACGGCGTTGTAGGCGACAAGCAGTGCACGGGCGGGCGTATTTACGTCAATCCTCAGTCGTGGAGCGTGCTTGCCGATATCGTGCCGGAGAACAGGCTCGAAAGCGTGCTCGCCGCGATAGACGGCATAGAAACGGACGAGGGTATACCGCTGTGTGCGCCGGCGTATCCCGAGTACGACAAGCACGTCGGAAGAATGAGCGGTATGCTGCCCGGCGTTTACGAGAACGGCGGAATTTACAATCATGCGGCGTGTTTCAAGATCATGGCCGACTGTAAGCTCGGCAGAACAGAACATGCGCTCAAAACGTTGCTGTCCGTCATTCCCGGCGGAGAGTTTAACGATTGCTACAAGACAACGACCGAGCCGTACGTGTTTACGAACTGCTACTTGAAGCATCCGTCCGTAGATATGCAGGTGGGATTTTCGTGGCAGACGGGCACGTCTGGTTGGGGCTTGCGCTGTTACTATGAGGGAATACTCGGCATAAAGCGCACGTACGGCGGGCTCGAGATCTCGCCGTGTATTCCTCGCGGTTGGAACAAGGTCACCGCCGACAGACTGTACCGAGGAAGCGTTTTGCATTTTTCTTTCGAGAGAACGGGCGGCGGATCGGTTGAGATATATGCGGACGGAAAGAAGCTCGACGGCAGTCTTATTCGGCCGTTTAACGACCGTAAGGAGCATTTTATAAAGGTTTGTTATTGACCGATGAACGTTAAGATTTTTTCGAATCCGCCCAAAAAGTACAGAGCCGTCACGTTTTGGGCGCTTAACGGCAAGCTCGAAAAAACCGAGCTTTTGCGGCAGATATCCGTTCTCGACGAAATGGGATTCGGCGGAGCTTTTTTACATTCGCGTACCGGACTTAAAACGGAGTACCTTTCGGACGAGTGGTTCGAATTGACTCGGATGTGCGCCGACGAACTCGATTCCAGAGGTATGCGAGCGTTTTTGTACGACGAGGACAGATACCCGTCGGGATCGTGCGCAGGCTTTGTTACGCGCGACGGCAAGCTCGCCGCTAAGTATATAACGGTCGAAAAAAGACCCGCGGACGGCGAGAGCCCGATAGCTGCGTTTCGAATGAATTTCGACGGCGAGTATTACACGAATTACGAGCGGTGCGACGCGCGCGAAGCCAACGTATTTTTTTACGTGCGCGAAGCGTGCGCTTCCGATGTATACAATGGGTTCGTCTATCCCGATTTGATGGATATACGCGCTACGGAAAGGTTTTTGGCAATGACGCTTGACGGCTACCGTGCGGCGGCGGGCGATCTTTTCGGGAACAAAATTTGCGGCGTGTTCACCGACGAGCCCAACCGCGGCGCTATCTTCAACGGGTTTGCGCACCGCGGCGAAAACGTCGAAGCGCGCGTGCCGTATACCGAAAAGCTGTTCGGCGAGTTTTCTGAAATGTTCGGCTACGATCTCTCAAGCCGATTGCCCGAGCTGTATTTCCGTAAAAAGGGCGAGCCGTATTCGGTCGTAGCGCACGACTACACTCAAGCCGTAACCGCGCTCTTTATACGCAATTTTATAGTGCCGTATTCGCAATATGCGAAGAAGAACGGGCTTGCGCTGACGGGGCACATTCTGCACGAGGACAATCTTTGCGCGATAGCGACGCTTGCGGGCAGCCCCATGTGCGTTTACGAGCATATGGATATACCGGGAATGGATAATCTCACGGCGGACAATACGTGTCTGCCCGTTCCCGTAATGGTCGCTTCGGCGGCAAGACAGTGCGGAAAAACCGAAACGCTGTCCGAAATGTACGCGGGAATCGGATGGCAAGCCGATTTTCAGACGTATAAGCGCGTCGGCGATTGGCAAGCCGTATCGGGCATTACGTCGAGATGCACGCATTTGAGCTGGTACACAATGGGCGGTATCGCCAAGCGCGATTATCCCGCGAGCATTTCATGTCATGCGGTTTGGCACAAAGATTATAAGCTCGTTGAAGATTATTTCGCGCGCATGTCGTATTTTGCGTCGCAGGGGAAACGTCGCTGCGAGCTGTTGGTCATACATCCCAACGAGAGCGCATGGGGGCTTAACAGGCTCGGCGCGTATAAAAACTGCTTCGTGCCGACAGACGGCGTCTATGCCGAGCTCGAGCGGACATATTTCGAAACGTGCGAAAAACTTCTTACGAGCGGAGTCGCGTTCGATTACTGCGACGAAGACATGATGGCGCGAATCGGCGGAGTGGTAAACCGCGGCGGCATACCGCGTGTCAAAATAGGCAAGTGCGCATACTCGACAGTTCTCGTGTGCGGTAACTTATCGTTGCGCGCGTCTACTGCCGATCTGCTGAAAAAGTTTATATCGCGCGGCGGCAAAGTGTTCGTGTGCGGAAAACCGCCCGAATACATAGGCGGCAAACGTGCGCCCGAATACTTTTTGCGAGGAGCCGAGTTTATCGGCGAGAACGAACTCGTATCTAAAACTTCGGACGGAAGAATATCGGTTACGGGCTGTAAAACGCTCGTTAAAGTATGCGACGGCAAAGGCGAAACGTTCGTGACCGTCGTATCGCTCGAAAACGAAAAACGAATCGTAAAAACAGAGATAGAAGGCGAGTGCTCGGTCACAAAATACGACTTACGCGACGGCGGAATATACGCGCTCGAAGCAAAGTATATCGGAGGAAATACCGTCATCGACACCGAATTTCCGCCGCACGGCGAGTTGTGTTTGCGTCTTACGCGCGGCAGGTGCGAAAACCCGCGAGTTGCCGAACGTTTTGTCGAAGTCGAACCTCGTCTCGTCGGCTATAGGCTGAAAGAGAAGAACGCGCTCGTTTTGGATATTGCGGATTGCTATGTAAACGGCGAATTTTTGTGCCGCGACGAACTGCTTCGCATAGATGCCGCGCTTCGTAAAAAACTCGGTTTGCCGCAGCGTACGCCCGACGCAAAGCAACCTTGGTATGCCAAAAAGTACTGCGGCGAAAAAGCGGCGACGTGTATGCTCGACCTTAAATTTACATTCTATTCCGACGGGATTTACGACGCAACGCTTACTGCCGAACAGACCGACAAATTTACGTTCACTCTCAACGGGGTGCGTCTCGACGCGGACAGCGGCGTGCGATCGGCGCGCGATATATGCTTCAAAGACATTCCGATACCCGCTGCAGCACTTGTAACGGGCAAAAACGAGCTTGTGCTTTCGTGCGTGTTCGATGGCGAAACGGATATAGAGAATTTGTTTGTGTGCGGCGATTTCGGCGTAACGCTCGATCCGCCTACGCTTACGAGGCTTCCGGAATCACTCGAACTCGGCGACATCGTTCCGCAGGGACTGCCGTTCTATTCGGGCGAAATCGAATATATTTTCGAAGTGCCGCGCGGCGATTACCGTGTGCGCGTATGCGGTATGGGCGGCGCGCTCGCGCGCGTGTGCGGTATGGCTTTACCGTTCGAACCGTACGAGTGCGACGTTGGCGATGCCGACGTTTTGACTGTGGGGGTGACGGCGACGCAGCGCAACGTGTACGGTCCGTTGCATTACGATCCGCCGCTTCCGTGCTTGGGCGCTTATGACGATTTTGTAAATTCGCAACGTTTCGTATGCGGTTATTCGCTTGTGCGGCAGGGGCTGTACGAATCTCCGCTATGCAAAAAGAGGGAGAGACCCGACTAATGAAGACAGAATATATATTCCCGAAAAGAGTTTTGTTGTGTTCGGACGGCGTGGAAAATGCCGAGGGATTGCTCAAACGTAAAACTTTGCAGATAGGGCTCGGAAACGAGGAGTGTACGGTTTTTCGCGGCGGTTCTTTTGTCGCGCTCGATTTCGGCACGGAAGTTCAGGGCGGGATACGCATACTATCGCATATCATGAACGACTCGGCGCGCATGCGGCTGCGGTTCGGAGAGTCGCTCGCCGAGGCTTGCTCGGAGCTTGGCGAAAAGGGTGCGTGCAACGACCATTCTCCGCGCGATTTCGAGGTGTGCGTGCCGCAGCTTGCCGATGTGGCTTTCGGCGAAACGGGATTCAGATTCGTGCGCGTCGATTTTGTCGGCGACGGGGAATGGCGGATAAAGAACATTGTGGCGCGGTCGCAGTATAAAGACGTTGATATCCGCGGCGGTTTCGAGTGCGACGACTCGCGCATAAACGATATTTACGCGGCGTCACGCAGAACTTTGCATTTATGCTTGCAAAACGGTTATGTGTGGGACGGAATAAAGCGCGACAGACTCGTATGGATAGGCGATCTTCATCCCGAGTCGCTCGGACTGTATTGCACGCTCGGCAACGACGATAACATAAAAAACTCGCTCGAGCTCGCGGTGGAGCAGTCTCCGCTTCCCGAATGGATGAACAGCATCCCCATGTATTCGATGTGGTGGGTGGTAAACCTTCACGATTATTACGTTCAGACGGGCGATATAGCGTTCGTCAAACGTCATGCGGAGTATTTTTCCGCGCTCATGCGCAAGATAGACGGCTGTATATCGCGCGACGGCAAATTCGATTTCGGTTACGATTTCTTCGATTGGCACACGCACGGTACTGCCGACGAAAAAACGGGCGTAGCCGCTCTTTGCATGTATTCGGCAAAAAAGGCTATTCGGCTCGCCCGATATTCGGGGATCCCATGCGACAGTGCGCAAAGTATCGTATCCAAACTCGGTTCGACCGCTTTCGACGTTCGCAATGCCAAACAGGTAAAGGCAATGTGCGTGCTCGCCGGTGCGGACAGGCGCGGCGCGGCAGAATTCTTTACGCGCGGCGGCGACGCGGGCATGTCTGTGTTCATGAGTTATTACATAGCGCGCGCCGCTGCGGAATGCGGAAAGGGCAAACAGGCGCTCGGCATGTTGAGGTCGTTCTACGGCGCCATGCTCGATAAAGGCGCTACGACGTTTTGGGAAGCATTCGACAGCGAGTGGGCGAGAAATTCTTGCAATTTGGACGAACTTCCCAAGCCCGGTCAAACGGATATCCACGGCGATAACGGCGAATTCTGCTATAAGGGATACCGCAACAGTCTTTGTCACGGCTGGTCGTGCGGTCCGATCGCATTTTTGACTTTTGTCGTTTTGGGCGTGCGCATTCTCGATGTCGGCTGTAAAAAGATAGCGGTGTCGCCCGATCTGTGCGGATTAAAGCACGTAAAGGGCGTGTATCCCACTCCTTACGGCGATGTCTTTATCGAGCATGCGCGGCGCCCCGACGGTTCTGTGGAAAGCAAAATAAAAGCACCGCCCGAAGTGGTGATTTCGGACGGTGGCGGTTACGGCTTATTGGGTTGATATTGTTCGGTGTGCGGCGAAAATCGCGCTGCGTAATGTGCGCCGATCGGCGTCAGCATATAATAGGCATTCCGTCCAATCGCGATTTTTGATCGTCGGTGAGCCTGTCGGTCACTATGAGATCGAACTCCGAAAGTTTTTTGAATAGGTAAGCGCCCGATTTGTCGAACTTCGTGCTGTCGGCAAGAAGTATCCGCTTGTCCGAATTTTCAAACGCGACGGACTTTATCTCGCTCTGTTCGAGAGATTTTTCGTATGCGCCCGTGTTTTTTACGGCGGCACACGAGGCGAGCATCAGATCGAAATGAAACGATTCGAGCTGTCTCGACGTGCGGCTGCCCGTTATGGAAACGCTTGCCGGCGCAATGTTTCCGCCCGGTATTACGAGATTTATGTTTTCTATGCGCGACAAAAGCAATGCCGATTGAAGATTGTTCGTCACCACCGTTTTGAACGTAAGATCCAACCGCTGAGCGAGCGCTAGCGCCGTGGACGAGCTGTCTACGAATACCGACTTGAATTCGGGAATATGCGGTATCGCCTTTGCCGCTACCGTTTCTTTTTCTTTCGCGTTTTCGTTCATTCGCACGAACATGGAGATCTCGTCCGAAACCTCGAGCAGTATCGCGCCGCCGTGATTGCGCTCGATCAATCCGAGCTTTTGCATTTCCGCAAGATCGCGCCGCACTGTCGCTTCGCTTACGTAAAGCGCCTTTGCGAGTGCTCCGACCTTGATGTTTTTTTTGCGTTTCAATATGTTGATGATTTCGTTTTGGCGTTCGTTGTACAGCATTTTTGCCTCTGTGATCGGTTTTGATTGAATTATATGATATTTTGCTCGTTTTGTCAATATTTCAAGCGTTATCGGTAGGAATCAAACACGGTATTTTAATAAATTGCCAATCGCAGATGGGCTGCGGCATTTGTCTTTACTGCGGCAAATAATGCGTCAAACGGATATATTCGAATAAATCATATTATAGCGAATGAGAATCGGCTTGACAATTAGGTAATGCGCATGATAAAATCGTAGTGAAAAGAAATAACGGAGTACGGTATGCGTCTTTCCACCCGTGCGACGTACGGAATGAGACTGTGTTTTATGCTCGCGCTGTCCAAAACGCCTTTGAGCGCCGCACAACTCGTCAGGAAAACCGACGTCGGAATCAAATATATCGAACAGCTTCTCGCAATGCTGAAACGCGGCGAGATAGTTCATGCATACAGAGGAAAGTCGGGCGGATACGTGCTCGCTCGCGAACCCGAGAAAATAACGGTCGGTGACATGCTCAAGGCGCTCGACGACGGTTTCGACGCTCCGGAGTGTGTTTGCGGCGTTTGCGACGATATGTATTGTCCAAACAGAAACGTACTCAACAGAGTCAATACGGGAATAAACGAAGTGCTCGACGGCATCACTCTTTTCGATATGGTAAACGATTACCGCAACGACTGTGCGGCAAGCGGGAAGAAGTCATGAAACATATATATCTCGATTATGCGGCTACGACTCCCGTGAATAAGGCGGTTGCGACTGCCTGCGCGCACTGTCACGGCATAAAATTTTTCAATCCGGCATCGACTCATGCGTGCGGGCGCGGTGCGGCAAAGGATGTCGAGGACGCGCGTCGAAAGTGCGCAGAGGCTATCGGGGCGGTTCCGCGCGAAATAATTTTCACGTCGGGCGGTACGGAATCTGTAAACCAAGCCATGTTGAAAACCGAACTTCCGCACGGCAAAAAACAAATAATAGTTTCCGGCTTGGAACACGACTCTGTTTCGGCGTGCGCTCAAAAGCTCGCGGAGGGCGGATACGATGTGCGATATCTGATGCCTAACGGCGACGGTATGATAACGCCGGAAGCGCTTCGGTCGGTCATAACCGAAAATACAGGACTCGTTTGCGTTATGACGGTAAACAATATCGTCGGCACGGTTCAGCCCGTGAAAGAACTCTGCGAAATAGCCCACAATGTAGGTGCGCTGTTCTTTACAGATGCGGTACAGGCGGTAAACTCCGTCGATCTTAACGTGCAATATAGCGGGGTCGATCTTTTGGCGGCGAGCGGACATAAATTCTACGCGCCCAAAGGCGTAGGGTTTTTATATGTAAGATCGGGGATAAAAACGTCGCCGCTTATAATAGGCGGCGAGCAGGAATTCGGATTGCGCGCAGGGACAGTCAACGTGCCCGACGCAGTTGCGATGGGCGAGGCGGTGCGGCTCGCCGTAGAACGCAGGGAAGAATACTTGCGGCACGTAAAAGAAGTATCGGAAGAATTTTTGCGGCACGTGCGTTACGGAAATGTTATAGCCGAAAACGCGCCGAGAACGGGCGAGATCGTATCGCTCCGTTTCGACGGGATAAACGGCGGCAGGCTTGCAGTCGCGCTGTCGTGCGACGGCGTGTGCTGTTCCGTCGGTTCGGCGTGTTCTGCGGGTTCGGCAACGCCACCCGCCGCGCTTGTAAACATGGGGATCGAACATCCCGACTGCGCGGTGCGGTTTTCGTTCGGCAGGTACACGAGCAAAACACAGGCAGTGCGGGCGGCGCGCATACTCAATCGCGCGGCGAAAAGACTTTCTCAGTAGACGGGCGGAAGCGCGGCGGCTTCGGCAAATTCGCAGCCGCGACCGAATTCGCACATCGCGTCGAGCCTGTCGTTATCTGTTCCGCGCCTTACGGCGGACAGTCATTTGTCGCAAATTTTTTCTTGCGCGGTCTTGAGCGCTTTTTCGGGAATTTTTGCCTGCTCCATTTTTTTGAAAGCCACGGCGCCTATCACGGCTCCGATCGTCAGACCTATAAGAATACGTTTCATTGTCGGTTCTCCTTGTGACGCGTTTGCTGCCGCGTCGCATTTTCGTTTATTTTGCGTAAGGTATACTCATGTTATGCAAAACCCCGCAGATAATCGGGAATAAACGTGCGATTATGCAAAATAATTGAAATTTACTCGGTAAAAACGCTATCGGTTCGGCGAAGAGTGTGTTATAATGATGTTGTGGAAATGACAGGAAAACTTCTCGGCGTGGATTTCGGGCTTAAACGCGTAGGTTTGGCGACTTGCGACGGCATGCACATACTCGCGTCGCCGCTTCGCACTTTTACAACCAAGTCGATGCGTAGTTCGATTGATACGGTCGCGGCGGTTTGCGCAGAGCTGTGCGTCGGAGGAATAGTAGTAGGGCTTCCGCTCAACCTCGACGGGACGGAGTCTGTTCAATCGGGTCGGGTCAGGTCGTTTGCCCGTGCGCTCGGGAAAGTGACGGGGCTTAAGGTGGAACTGTTCGACGAACGTCTTTCCACGGTAGAAGCGGACGAGCTTCTTATAGAGGCGGGGGTTACGCGCGCCGCCGATCGAGCCAAACTTGTTGACAGTATGGCGGCAAAAGTCATATTGCAAGGTTATATCGACAATAAAAATCGGGAGATTGGTTAATTATGGCAGACAACAGACAGGACGAAAACGTCGAACTTATTGACGATGACGAGATCATCACGCTTACGGACGACAGCGGGCAGCAGGTTAAGTTTATAGAAGAGGCGGTCGTGGAATATCAAGGGGAATTTTATGCGCTTTTGGTTCCGGTCGATTCGATAGAGGGCGACGACGACGGCGTATATATTTTCAAGGTCACCGAAGAGGACGAGGAAAACGATGTCTTCGAATTCGTCAGCGACGAGAGCGTTTTGAAAGCCGTCTACGACGAATACGTCAAGGAAGTGGAAAAACAAATGGAAGAAGCCGGCTGCGAGTGCGAGTGTGGTTGCGGTCATCACGGCGACGAGTGCGACGACGATTGCGGCTGCGAGCACGGTCACGCGCACGGCGGAGACGGTTGCGGCTGCGAGCACGGGCATAAACATACACATGGCGAACACGGGCACGGCTGCGAGCACGGTCAAGCTCATGGCGAACACGGGCACGGCTGCGGTTGCGAAAAACATAAATAGACCTTAAATTAGGTTATAAAAATTCAATAAAAAAGCGTAAAAAGGGTTCAAAATATTTGATTTACGGTTTGCGCTGTGTTATAATACCAAGAGAATACTCACTCGGTCGATTTTCTGTGCGCGGTTAAATCTTTTCATGATCGCGTTGGATCGGGGCGGTAAACGGAGAAATCATGGCTAACATTATCACGATGAAACAGCTTCTCGAAGCGGGCGTTCACTTCGGGCATCCCACGCGCAAGTGGAATCCCAAAATGAAAAAGTATATATATGTCGCGCGTAACGACATCTATATCATCAATCTCGAAAAGACGGTCGAAATGATCGATAAGGCGTACGCGTTTGTAAAGAACGTCGCAGCCGAGGGTAAGTCGATACTCTTTGTCGGAACAAAGAAGCAGGCTCAGGAAGCTGTTATGCAGGAAGCGCAGAAGTGCGGCATGTATTATGTAAAGTCGCGCTGGCTCGGCGGCACGCTCACCAACTTTTCGACGATGAAGTCGCGTATCGAGCGCCTTAACAAACTCAATCTCATGGAAAAGATGAACGAGTTTGCGCTTTTGCCCAAAAAAGAAGTATTGAAGCTTAAAGCCGAGCGCGATAAGCTTGAGGATAACCTCGGCGGCATCAAGGACATGCGTTCGCTTCCCGGCGCTTTGTTTATAGTCGATCCCAAGAAAGAACACAATGCGGTTTTGGAAGCGCGTAAACTTCATATACCCATCGTGGCTATCGTAGATACAAACTGCGATCCCGACGAGGTCGATTACGTTATACCCGGCAACGACGACGCTATCCGCGCTATCAAGCTCATTGCGGGCGCCATGGCGGATGCCGTAATCGAAGCGCGCGAGGGCGAGGAAGGTTTGGCGGCGCGCCGCGCCGTAGAAGCGCAGATGCAGGCGGAAGCCGAGGCTGCCAAAGCCAATGTGGAAATTGTTGCGGAGCCTGCGGCTACCAAAGAGCAGCTCGACAAGCTTGTCGAATCGACGGAAGCGCCTGCGGCGGAATCCGCGGACGCAGAATAACGGCGTTTGATTTTTTCTCGGATATATGCCGAGGCGCGCGGAGCGATCGCGCGTATATGCAAATATATATTATAAACTAATAAAAGAGGTAATAGTATGGAAATTACTGCAAAGGACGTTGCAAAATTGAGAGATATCACCGGCGTCGGCATGATGGCGTGCAAAAAAGCGCTCATCGCCACCGACGGCGACATAGATAAAGCGTGCGAGTATCTTCGCGAGCAAGGCATGTCGATAGCTGCGAAAAAGGCTTCGCGTATTGCCGCAGAAGGTGCCGTATGGGCGGATATTTGCGATTGCAAAGAAAAAGGCGCGCTTGTCGAGATCAACTGCGAATCTGATTTCGTTGCAAAGAGCGACGTGTTTACCGCGCTTTGCGGTAAGATAGCAAAAGCCGTCGTTGACAGCGAAGTAACCGACGTAGACGCGCTTAAAGCCGTCAAGACGAACGAGGGCACTATAGAGGAACTCATAAATACGGCTACCGCAAAGACGGGCGAAAAGATCTCGCTTCGCCGCGCCGTAGTTCAAAAGGGCAAAGATACCGTTCAGGAAGCGTATATACACATGGGCGGCAAAATGGGCACGCTCGTCGAAGTTAAAGCCGAGGGACGCACGGAAGCGAACACTGCCGATATCGTCTCTATGGCTCACGACGTAGCAATGCATATCGCGGCGTTCCAGCCTCCGTATGTGCGCAAGAGCGACGTGCCGCAATCGGCAGTCGATCACGAGCGCGATATAATCAAGCAGCAGCTCGCAAACGACGAGAAGAATAAAAACAAACCCGAGCAGGTTTTGGTTAAAATAGCCGATAACAAGCTCGGCAAGTTCTTCGAAGAGAACTGCTTGCTGTATCAGGCGTTTGCGAAAGATCCGTCTATCACGGTTGAGCAGCTCGTAGCGGCGACCGCCAAAAAGACGGGAGCAAAGCTCGAGATCGTACGCTTCGCAAAGTACGTTATGGGCGAGGGCATAGAGAAACGCACCGACAATCTTGCGGAAGAGGTTGCCAAACTTTCCGGCAATAAGTAAATAAACAAATTATCGGCTTACCGAATCAATAACGATAAGCCGATTTTTGCATAATATTAATTTCAGAGGACGCTGATGTATAAGAGAGTGTTGTTAAAATTAAGCGGCGAAGCGCTTGCGGGAAGTTGCGGCACGGGCATAGACCCCGAAACCGTCGATAAAGTAGTGTGTCAAATAGTCGAGCTGTCCAAGCTCGGCGTGGAGATCGCTATAGTCGTCGGCGGCGGCAACTTCTGGCGCGGACGTCAGGGCGTCGCGATGGATAAAGTGACCGCAGACCATATGGGCATGCTCGCAACCATAATGAACGCTCTCGCTTTGCAGGACGCGATAGAAAAAAAGGGTGTGCCTACGCGAGTGCAGACCGCGCTTCCCATTTCCGCCGTAGCCGAGCCGTTTATACTGAGAAAAGCCATTCGGCATTTCGAATGTGGGCGCGTGGTAATATTTGCGTGCGGCACGGGCAATCCGTATTTTACTACGGATTCGGGCGCGGCGCTTAGGGCGACGGAGATAAAGGCGGACGTTCTGTTAATGGCAAAAAACGTAGACGGAGTGTACGACAGCGATCCCAAAACAAACAAGAATGCGAAAAAACTGTCGGAGCTTTCGTATATGGAAGTTCTCAATAAGAATATAGCCGTCATGGATTTTACGTCCGTGACGATGTGCATGGAAAATAAATTGCCTATAATAGCGTTCGGGCTTGCGGAAGAGAACAGTATCGTCCGCGCGGCGTCGGGCGAGAAAATAGGAACGCTTATACATTAACCGACGTGCGGACTCGGCACGCTACGGCAATTTTATGACACGGAGGTCATGACGATGCAAAACGAAAAGTTGATAGAACAGACCGAAAAAATAGACGGCAAACTCGCAAAGGTGCTCGATCATCTTAAAGGCGAACTTAACGCCATACGCGCCGGACGTGCGAATCCCGTGGTGCTCAGCCGCGTTAACGTCGATTATTACGGTATGCAAACTCCGCTTAATCAAATGGCGAACATTTCGGTGCCCGACGCGCGCACGCTTGTAGTTTCGCTTTATGACGTTTCGGCGCTCAAAGAGGCAAAGAAAGCCATAATAGCCGCCGATCTCGGGCTCAATCCCGTGGACGACGGTAAAGTCATTCGTTTATCATTCCCGCAGCTTACCGAAGAGCGCCGCAAAGACCTCATAAAGCAAGTGCGCAAGATCGGCGAGGACAGCAAAGTCGCGCTCAGAAACGAACGTCGCGACGCGCTCGACGTGGGCAAAAAACTCAAAAAAGAAGTGTCGGAAGACGAGACTGCCGAGTTCGAAAAGATCATACAGAAAAAACTCGACGGCGCCATAGAAAAGGTCGATAAGCTCGTGAAAGAGAAAGAATCCGACCTCATGGAAATATAGTTTATATCCGGTTCGATCGGGTTTTGCACAGTGCGTTGCATACAATGCGTGCAATGGGTTAAAATTCGAGTTGCAATAAATAGTGTGGGGCAGACGTAATGGCAAGCGGCGACGATAAGTCCGCATCGGCGATACCTCGTCATGTGGGTATAATCATGGACGGCAACGGCAGATGGGCGACAAAGCGTCTTTTGCCTCGTCCCGCGGGACACCGTGCCGGCGTAAAAAACATAACGCCCGTAATAGAATCGGCATTCGACTACGGTGTGCATTGCGTATCGCTTTATGCGTTTTCCACAGAGAACAAGGCGCGCCCCGAGAGCGAAGTGAACGCGCTAGTCGATCTTATCCGTAAAAGACTGAGACCGATGACGCGCGAGCTGATAGCGCGCGGTGCGAAAGTTGTTTTTTCAGGCGATATATCTTATTTCCCGGAAGACGTGCGCCGGATAATGTCCGAAATTTGCGCGGAGAATACGGATAAAACGGCAAAGACGGTAAACATCGCGCTCGATTACGGTGGGCGAGAGGAAATAGTTCGGGCGGCGAGGCTTGCCGCGGCAAGCGGAGAAATAACCGATTCGCGCATACGCGCCAACTTATACACCTCTGAACTGCCCGATCTCGACATGATAATACGTACCGGCGGCGAAAAACGTCTAAGTAATTTCATGTTGTATCAGGCGGCGTACAGCGAGTTGTTTTTTACGGATACTCTATGGCCCGACTTCGGCAAAGCCGAGCTTATATCAATACTGAACGAGTACGGTTCACGTACGCGCAGATTCGGTAAATTATGAACAAAAAACGCGTTGTAACAGGAATATTCATAGCTATCGTATACGTTGCGGTGCTGTTGTTGTCGGTGTATGTGCATCCGATATTTTTCGATTTGTTTATTATCCTGCTTGCGTTAGGCGGCGTGTACGAAATGAACAAAGCGATATCCAAGGCGTACAGCCCGCCCATATTCGTTATCAACCTTGTAGAAGTATGGTTGAGCTTCGCTGCGTTTTGGTGTGCCCAGTACTATTTCAAAACCCGTTCCGCAGGCATAATAGCGTACTTTATTGCGCTTGCGGTTATGGTGGTCGTTACGCTTATCGTCACGGGCTGTTCCAAAAAATACGTAAAAGGCAATGCTGTTTCCACTATAGGCATCATGCTGTATCCGTGCGCTCTGTTGATGCTGTGCATGGATATCAATTATTACATGATGAGCGGCAGCGTCGGCATAGAATATTCGTTGCCGCACCGTAATATAGGCATAATGCTTATGTTCCTCGTTCCGGCGCTTACCGATGTGTTCGCATATCAGGTGGGCAGCGCGATAAAAGGCAAAAAACTTTGTCCGTCGATAAGCCCGAACAAAACGATTTCGGGCGCCGTAGGCGGACTTTTCGGCGGACTTTTCGGCGCGGGATCGGTATTGCTTCTGATTTACCTCGCGTCACGGTTCGGCGTTAATCTTTTCGGGCTTCAAATGCTTACGAGCGGTTGGACGGGCACTATCGTAAATCTTTTGATGCTCGGACTGTTCGGATCGGTATTCGATCAAATAGGCGATCTCGTCGCATCGTTTATAAAGCGCAGAGTGGGAATAAAGGATTTTTCCAATCTGTTGCCCGGGCACGGCGGCGTTCTCGACAGAGTGGACGGATTTATCCTTTGCGGAGTATTTTATTACATGTACTTCGCTATAATGATTTTGATATGAAGAAACTTGCGGTTTTGGGTTGTACCGGTTCGATAGGTACGCAAACGCTCGATATTGTACGCAGTCACCGCGACGAGTTCGAGGTCGTCGCGCTTTCTTGTGCTTCCGATATATGCAATCTTGCGAAGTACGCAAACGAATTCGACTGCAAATTGCTCGGAATATCAGACGCGTCTAAGCGCAAAGACCTCGGCGAGCTTTGTCCTCGTGCTGAAATTTATTGCGGCGACGAGGCGCTCGCGGCGCTTGCGAGCTGCGACGCCGATATCGTTGTGGTTGCCGTTGTAGGCATGGTGGGGCTCAAAGCCGTTGCTGCGGCGCTCGACCGCAAAAAGACAGTGGCGCTCGCTAACAAAGAATCGCTTGTCGCCGGCGGCGCGATCGTCGCCGAAAAGCTGCGCAAAGGCGGAGAGATACGTCCCGTCGATTCAGAACATTCGGCAGTGTGGCAGTGCTTGCGCGGTGAAAAAGAGTTTAAGCGGATAATACTGACGGCGAGCGGCGGACCGTTTCTCGATACGCCGATAAACGAACTCGCGTACGTAACTCCCGAGCGCGCGATCGCTCATCCGAATTGGCGCATGGGTAAAAAGATATCGGTAGACAGCGCCACGATGATGAACAAAGCGCTCGAGATCATAGAAGCGCGCTGGCTGTTCGGCACGACGAATATAGATTACGTCATACACCCCGAAAGCATTGTTCATTCGATGGTCGAGTTCCGCGACGGGTCGATCAAGGCTCAGGCGGGTATGCCGGATATGCGTTTGCCCATTCTGTATGCGCTCGGCTGCCCCGAGCGGCTCACACGCGAATACGATGCGGTTCCGTTGCCTCTCAGACTCGGTTTTTCGGCGCCCGACGAAAACAAATTTCCCGCGCCGAAGCTCGCACGTCGGGCGATAGCGGCGGGCGGCGATGCGGCAATCGTTCTGAACGCAGCAAACGAGGCGGCGGTGCGGCTGTTCCTCGAACGTAAAATAGCGTTTACGGATATAGTGCGCATAGCCGAAAACGCACTCGACGCCGAGCCCGCGGCTTGCGCAGAGAGTGTGGAAAGCGTATTCGAAACGCATAATCGTATTTACGATAAAATATACTTGAAATATTGAGAGGCGACGCTTTTGGAATATTTTGCGTATATATTGCTATCGGTGGTGATCCTGCTCGTAATGGTGCTAATTCATGAACTCGGGCATTACACTACGGCTAAAATTTTGGGGTTCACCGTGGACGAGTTTGCGGTCGGATTCGGTCCGCGGCTGTTCGGCAGGCGCAGGAAAAACGGCGAAATGTTTTCGCTGCGCATGTTGCCGCTCGGCGGATTTTGTTCGTTCTACGGCGAACGCGACGACGAATCGCAACCGTCAGAAAAGCGCGTCAAAAAGCGCAAGCGCAAAAATAAAGACGGTGCCGATGTTCAAGATAGCGGTAATATAAGCTGTGACGTCGAAGATGCCGTAGATGTGACGGCTTCCGACGGGAATACATCGCTCTGTCAAAACGATCCCGAAAAAGACGACTTGCTGTCGTATGTAATGCGCAGCAAGATCGAAGAGGACGCTAAATCGGCGGAGTCATGTTCGGGTAGTTCGGTCGCGGTCGCGGAACCTAAGCCGATACGGCTCGACAAGAACGGAAATCCCGCAAAAGGCTTTTTCGAGCAGAAGCCGTGGAAGCGCATAATCGTTTTGCTCGGCGGCGTGCTGTTCAATTTTCTGTCGGCTATTGTTTTTTCGTTCGTTTTTATTTGGGCTGCTGGGTATGCCGTGCCGCAGGTCGGCGAAGTATTCTTCGATAAAGACGGTGCTCAGTATTGTCCCGATATCCGTGTGGGCGATATAGTCATCGCGTTAAACGTGAACGGAACGGGCTTCGAAGATATAAATATCATGAATTCGTATTCCGACGTTGCGGGCAATATAAAGAACGGCGATAAAGTCGTATTCAAGGTGCTTCGCAACGGAAGCGAGATAAACGTCGAAACCGTATGCGGTAAGTACGAAGTGGAAAGAAACGGCGAAACGCATTATTACAGATTCGGATTCGAGTATAATTCGGAGCCGGTGTACATGGGTGCGAATATCAAAAACGCGTTTATTTACTGTATCCCGTTTACGGGCAAAATGTCGTGGTCTATTCTCGGCGTGTTCGGAGGATTGTTCACGGGCAAAACCCCCATACTCGAAAGCGTATCCGGTCCTATCGGCGCGATAACGGGAATGGCAAAGGCGTCTATGCTTAATTGGCGAAACATTCTTATGCTGTTGCCGCTGATAGCGAGCAATCTGGCGATATTCAATCTTTTGCCGTTCCCGGCGCTCGACGGCGCGCACGTCGTATTCACTGTAATCGAATGGATACGTAAAAAACCTATCAAACGCAACGTAGAGGGAATGATCCATTTTGTCGGAATGGTGGTGCTGTTATTGTTTGTGGTAATTGTTGACATTTTGCATTTTGCATTGTAAAATGTATTCGTGAGTAAATTTGCGGTCGGAATCAAAAATATTTATATAGGCGGCGGCAATCGTATTGCCGTTCAGTCTATGACCAATACGAATACGCTCGACGTCGAAGCTACGCTCGATCAGCTCGTAAGGTTGCGATCGGCAGGGTGCGATATCGGGCGTATTGCCGTTTCGAGCGACGCCGAAGTGTTAGCATGCAAGTCGATCATAGGCAAGATCGATATGCCGCTCGTGGCGGATATACAGTTCGATTATCGGCTTGCGGTAAAGTGCTGTGAGATCGGATTCGATAAGATTCGTTTCAATCCGGGAAACATAGGCGACGAGAGCAAGGTGAAAATTCTCGTGGACTGCGCAAAGGCGCACGGCGTGCCGATACGCATAGGCGTCAATACGGGCTCGCTCGAGCGTGAATACGACGGGCTCGAACCGTCGGAAGCGCTGTGCAAGAGCGCGTTGAAGCATGTATGTCTGCTCGAAAAATTCGGATTTACCGATATCGTCATATCCGTAAAATCGTCCGATGTCGGAACTACGGTAAGAGCGTACAGAAAACTCGCCGAGTTCGTAGATTACCCTTTGCATATCGGCGTTACCGAAAGCGGAGCGGATATGCGCGGCATAGTCCGTTCGTCCGTCGGTATCGGAGCGCTTCTCGTCGACGGGATAGGCGATACGTTGCGAGTGTCGCTTTCGGGCGATCCCGTTAAGGAAATCGAGGCGGCAAAACTGATACTGCAGGAAACGGGTATAGACAAGAATTTCTGCGAGATTATTTCGTGTCCTACATGTTCGCGCTGTAAGTATGACTTAAAGCCGGTCGTCGACGAGCTTAAAAAGGCGACGGAACATATCAAAACGCCCGTAAAAATAGCGGTCATGGGCTGCGTTGTAAACGGCCCCGGCGAAGCCAAAGACGCCGATTTCGGCGTGGCGGGCGGCAGCGGCGGAAAGTTGGCGCTTTTTGTGGGCGGAAAAGTTGTCAAAACAATAGACGAGTCGCAGGCTGTAAGCACGTTGCTCGGTCTTATAGATGAAAGAATCGGAGCGAAAACCGATGAATAAGATTTATACGCTGATAAACGAAAAAACAAACGGCAGCTACAAGGATGTGAGATTCCCGTATGTTGCGATATCGGCTGTCAATGCCGTCGTGTCCGTTGTCTGCACGGATTCCGATTTCGAGCGTGTTTGCGCAGGCGAGCGCGAGCTCAACGATTTGATAAGCACGGAATGTGGTTTTCACGTTCCCGTCAAGCTCGATATACGTAAAAGCGAACCGACTGCGGCGGGGCTTCGTGAAACCGTTTCGACTTTTACAAAAAAGTTCGGGTTTGTCGCTTCCGTGGCAAACGACGTGTCGGCTACAGTTGTGCCCGAGTGTGCCGTTACTCTCAAAATGCACAGCGGAATGATCGCTCTTGCCAAGGACGATTTTATACCGCGATTGGAAGAACATCTGAAAAACAATTATGTTTGTCCCGTCGCCGTGCGTATAGAAACGGTGGAGTTCAAAGAGCAGGCTTCGCAAGAAGCGCAAAAGGATATTATTTACAAGCTGTCGCGGCTAAGCCCGGTATACGGCTCTGTAGATGCACAAGAAGCGCTGTCTGCGGCGTGCGCTAACAGAAACATCGAGGAAGCCTGCGTGTGCGGCGTTTTGACCATGCCTACGGAGTTTTTGAGCAAGGGCGGCGGCGGAAAACGTTCGCGCGAGTACGAAAAATTCATTCTTTACGACGGCGAAAATACTTTGCAGTGCAGATTCTATCCCCGAGAAAAGTGCATCGCCGGCGAGCTTGTAAATAAGCGCGTGTGCGTAACGGGGAGTTCGATTTTGGAACGCGACAGAACGGACGAAGCCGTTTTGACGGTGCGGGCGATCGCCGAGTGCGATGCGGACGGATTGTCTGTCGTTCCGCAAGTGCTCGAGCCTGCGCTGTACGCCAACGTCGCGCCAAAACCGTACGAAGAATACATACAATCGAGCATATTCGAATCGTCGGAGAGCATACCGGAAAGTCTGCGCGGAACGTTCGTAGTGTTCGATTTCGAGACCACGGGGCTTTCCGTTAAGTTCGACAAGCCTACGGAAATCGGCGCGGTAAAAATAGTAGACGGCGTCATTACCGAAACGTTTTCCACGCTCATAGATCCGCAACGCCCTATACCCGATATAGTTGCGCAGAAAACGGGCATAACCGACGAAATGGTAAAAGGCAAGCCGTTGATAGAGGAAGTTTTGCCCGATTTTTATAAATTTACGTACGGTTGCGCGCTCATAGGTCATAACATTGCGTTTGACTTTGCTTTTTTGTTAAAGTTCGGAAACCGTTTCGGATATCCGTTCGGAGATCGCAGAACGTATGACACGATGGGACTTGCACCGCGTGCGATCAAGGGGATTGAAGCGCTGTCGCTCGGCAAGGTCACGGACGCGCTCGGCATAATAAACGATTCCGCGCACCGCGCGCTGTCGGATGCTACCGCTACGGCAAAAGCGTTTATAGCAATGCAAAAACGCATCTGTTCGGCAGGCGTATGATCCGCAAGAAAAATATCTTGAAAAACGGTTAAAAACAGTTGCAAATCTTTATATTGTATGGTATATTATTTACAGTAGCATATGTTGTAACGTGAGAGTGGGTTCTGCCCGCTCTCAATTACTATGCGGAGGGTAACATAAACAGCGTTGCGGAAAAGGCTAAGCCGGTTATAGAAAAAGTTCTCGATTCGCTCGGTTACGAGCTTGTGGATATCGAGTACAAGACGCTCTACGGCGATAAACATCTCGTCGTATATATCGCCAATGACAGCGGTATCACGCTCGACGATTGCGAAGCCGTTTCAAACGCGCTCGACGCGCCGCTCGACGCGCTCGATCCCACGGGATCAATGCCGTACTGTCTCGACGTATCGTCGCCCGGGCTCGACAGACCGTTTAAGACGCAGCGCGATTACGAACGCAACTACGGCAAAAAGGTCGAGGTTAAGCTGTTCGCACCAATGCCCGGCAGTAAGCTGAAGCTGATAGTCGGGTCGCTCAAAGAAAAGACCGCGGACGCGGTTACCGTAGTAACCGACGGTAAAGACACGGTAATTCCGAGCGCGCTTGTCGCGCTTACCAGACCGCACGTCGAGTTTTGACGTTCGGGTCACTATAATATTTCGGGAGATAAGAAATGGCAAGAAAGAGTTCTACGATGACGCTTCAAGCGGACTTCTACGACGCGCTCAGCGATCTCGAAACGGAAAAAGGGATCAAAAAAGAAGAATTTGTCGCGGCTTTGGAAGACGCGCTTACGAGCGCATACAAAAAGCAATATGGCGTCGCAAAGTCGATCAAGGTCCTTATGGAACCCGAGTTAAAGACTTTCAAGATCTATACCTGTCAGAAAGTCGTCGAACAGGTCGAGGACAGAGAAACGGAGATCAGCCTCGAGGACGCGCGGCTCATCGACAAAAAGAACAAAGTCGGCGACATGATATACGGCGACGTAAATGCCGCGGAATTCGGAAGGATAGTAGCGCAAATGGCTAAGCAGATCGTCACGCAGAAACTGCGTTCGATCGAGAGCGAAAAGGCGTACAGCGAGCTTTCCGAAAAAGAAGAAGAACTCGTTACATGCGTCGTGCACCGCGTCGAGGGCGGCAACGTTTGCGTAGAGATACAAAAGCTCGAAGCCGTCCTTTATCCCAAGGACAGATTGCCCGGGGACAAGTTCAAGGTCGGCGATAAGATCAAGGTGTTTGTGCGCGGCATCAAAGTCGGCGCGCACGGTCCGCAGGTTCTCGTTACGCGCACTTCTCCCGGGTTTATCAAACGTTTATTCGAGCTCGAAGTTCCGGAGATCGCAAGCGGCGTGGTAGTTATTAAGGGCATAGTCAGAGAAGCGGGACTTCGTACAAAGATGGCGGTATACGCCACGGATTCCGGAGTGGACGCAGTCGGAGCGTGCGTCGGTAATCGCGGATCGCGCGTGAACAGCATAATTTCGGAAGTGGGCGGCGAAAAGATAGATATCATTCCTTGGCACGAGGATCCGCTCGAATTTATCGCGCGCGCACTGCTGCCGGCAAAGGTCGTTATGGTCGAAGCCAAAGAGGACGAACACGCAGCTAAGGTTGTCGTCATGGACGATCAGCTCAGTCTTGCGATAGGCAGAGAGGGCGTAAACGCACGTCTTGCCGCCAAACTTACCGGTTGGAAAATAGACATCAAGCCGTATTCGGCGATGGAGCAGGAAGTAAAGGCTGCGACCGAGCGCGCCGAACAGATGGGCAGCGATAAGTTCGACGTGTTCGACGAGGATCTCGGAGAGCTTGACTAAATGAAGCACATTCCCGAACGTTCGTGCATAGTATGTCGCAGAAAAGCGCCCAAATCCGAGTTTATCCGCATAGTCAGAAAATCGGACGGGACAATCGTCCTCGACGAAAAAGGCACGGAAGCGGGGCGCGGCGCGTACGTTTGCAAGAGTGCGAAATGCATTGCGGACGTGGCGAAAAAGCGTGCGCTCGACCGTACTTTCAAAGAGAAAATTTCCGCGGAAGCGTACGACGCCGTTATCGGTTCGTTCGAAGAACTCCCGCATGCGTAGCGGAGATAAGTTTGTCGCAATGCTCGGATTTGCTCGGCGCTCGGGCAAGATCGTGTGCGGAATAGATACCGTAAAGTGCGTGCGTAAAAAGTTGTACGTGCTCGCCGTAGGATATTCGGCATCGGAAAATCTGTATGCGGCGATGAAAACGGAAGCGGAAAAGCGAAATACGCCGTTGGTTCTTGCTTCGACGCTCGAATCCGCGGCAGGCGGAAATATAAAGGCGATCGGCATAGCGGACGCTGAAATGGCGCGGGCGATGTTGGAATATGCCGAAACCGATCCCGAAAATTACAAAATAATCAACCGTTAAATTTACGGAGGTAACGTATTTGTCAACCAACAATAACGTAACAAGCAACGAAGAAAACGCGGCTACGAATCTGAAAAAACTTTCCGTCATTGTCGAGGGAAACGAGTTTTCGAATTTGCAAAAGCGCGTTGCCGAAATACGCAAGCGCGTCGAGAAGTTGTATGCCGCAGAGCGTGCAAAACTCGCGTCGTTTGCGGCGGAGCGCGCTCGGGCGGAAGAGGAACGTCGGCTTGCCGAAGAGAAGGACAGGGAGGCGGAGTATGCGGAAACCGTAGAGACGCCGGCGACTGAAGTTGCCGAATCGGAAGATTCGGTCGTTTCGGCAAGCGTCGAAACGGAAGGGCTTGCGCCCGACGCCGTTACGGAGCCCGAACCTGCCGAAGCCGCGCCCGTTGACAAAGAGCCCGATAAAAAACCCGTCGCGCAAAACGTTACCGCGCCGCAGGCGGAAGAAAAAAGCAATACGCGCACGGCTATACCGAGCTATATTCGCGGCGTAGTTAAGCATGTGCCGCGTCCCGTATCGGACAGACCCGCGCGCCCCGAGCGTACGCCGCGAACGGGCACGCCCCGTCCGACAGGCGCAAGACCCGCGGGCGCACCGCGGCCCGTCGGTACGCGTCCGCCCGTAATGCCTAAATTCGAAGCGCCGAGCGCGCCCAAAAAGCGCACTGTCGGCGATAAAAAATCGGTGTTAAAGCCCGACGATAAGCGGCAGATGAATAAGCGCACGCTTATCCGCAAGGGCTATATACAGGAAAACACCGACGAAGAGCGCATGGGTACGCGCAAGCTTAAAAACAAAAAGGTGAATAAGGTTTTGCCTTTTGCGCCGATCAAGATAGAAAAAGCAGTCATTACGACCGAAAATCTTACGGTTAAAATACTGTCCGAAAAAATAGGCAAGACCGCACAGGAAATAATCAAGCAGCTGATGGAACTCGGCATTATGACGAATATCAATTCGGTCGTCGATTTCCCTACGATGCAGCTTGTTGCGGACGCACTCGGAGTGGAGATCGAATTAAAGATCGAAAAGACCAAAGAGGAAGAGCTTTTGGAACTTCACGCCGAGCCGGATCCGGAAGAAAGCCTCGTCAAGCGCCCGCCTATAATCACGGTAATGGGGCACGTTGACCACGGCAAGACTTCGCTTCTCGACGCCATAAGAAAAACGTCTGTCGTCGCGGGCGAAGCTGGCGGCATAACACAGCACATAGGCGCATATTCGGTAGATCTGAACGGCGAGAAAATAACATTCCTCGATACGCCCGGTCATGAAGCGTTTACCGAAATGCGCAGGCGCGGCGCTACCGTCACAGATATTGCGGTTCTTATAGTTGCGGCGGACGACGGCGTTATGCCGCAGACGATAGAGGCGATAAAGCACGCAAAAGCGGCGGACGTTCCTATTGTCGTGGCGCTTAACAAAATAGACAAGCAGGGTGCGAATCCGGAGCGTATCAAGCAGCAGCTTGCCGAGCACGATCTTTTGTGCGAGGAATGGGGCGGCAGCGTGCCTATTATACCCGTTTCGGCAAAGCAACGCACCGGCATAGACAAACTTTTGGAAAACATACTTTTCCAAGCCGAGTATCTCGAACTTCGCGCCAACCCGAACAGAAGCGCCCGCGGATACGTTATCGAAGCACGGCTCGACAAGGGCAGAGGTCCCGTGGCGACCGTTATCGTTCAGAACGGAACGTTGCGCGTCGGCGATTACATCGTTTCGGGTACTACGTGCGGCAGAGTGCGTTCGCTCACCGACGATAAAGGCAAGAACATCAAGTCGGCAGGTCCGTCTACTCCCGTTGCCGTAAACGGGCTTGATGAGGTGCCTGTCGCCGGCGATCCCATAGTCGTCGTAGAAAGCGAGAAGATGGCAAAACAGGTCATCGAAGAGCGCGCTATAAAGCTCAAAAACGAAAAGCTCGCGGACGTGCCGCAAGCCGATCTTCTCGAAGCGTTCAAAAATCTCGGCGACGAGAAGCTCAAAGAATACAAGGTCCTCATCAAAGCCGACGTACAGGGTTCGAGCGAAGCTATTAAAGACGCTGTATTGAAATTGTCTACCGACGAGGTAAAGGTAAGCGTAGTTTACAGCGGTGTAGGCGCCGTGACTCGATCCGACGTCATGATGGCAGACGTTGCCAAAGCGGGTATAATCGCTTTCAACGTAAAGCCCGACAGCGACGGCAGAACATCGGCGGAAAGGCTGGGGATCAAGATCAAGCAGTACAGCATAATCTACGAAGCTCTCGACGATATCCGCGAAGAAATGGCTACGCTCGTCGCGCCAAGGTTTGTCGAGCACGTTACGGGTAAGGCGCAGGTGCGCACGGTATTCAAAGTATCCGGCGTCGGAATCGTTGCGGGAAGCTATGTGCAGAGCGGAAAAGTCGTTCGCGGCGGAAAAGCGCGTTTGTACCGCGGCGGAAAACTCATTTACGACGGAAATATCGTAGGTTTGAAACGGTATAAGGACGATGCAAAGGAAGTCACTATAGGGCTTGAATGCGGTATCGCGCTCGCCGATTTTACCGATTATCTCGAAGACGACGAGCTCGAATGTTACGTCATGGAACAGGAGAATAAATAAATTGGTCAACCGTACCACTCACAGACCCGAACGGATAGCGAGCGTTATCAAACGCGCCGTTTCGGTAATAATCGAGTCGGAAATTTCCGATCCTCGTATACACGGCGTCGATGTGACCGACGTCGTTATGTCGCGCGACTACCGTTACGCTACGGTCTTTGTGAGTATAGACGGCGACGACGAAAGCGTTCTCAAAGCTCTCGACGGAAGCGCGGGGTACATTAGGCGCGTGCTTGCCGAACAGCTTATCGAGATGCGCGGAATTCCTCGGCTTAAATTCCAAATGGATAAATCGGGGTCGTACTATAAGCATATAGACGACGTAATAAAGGGCCTGCACGACAATGAAAATAACGAATGAAATTTTAGACGCTATAAACCGTGCGGACACCGTTCTCGTTTGCGGTCATATTAGACCCGACGGCGACTGTATAGGCTCGGCGCTCGCAATGCGCCGCATCTGCGAAAAGCTCGGCAAGAAAGCCGACGCCGTATGCGACGCGGAGGACAAGCCCGAGCAGTATGCTTTTTTGCCTGATTACGATAAGTTCTGTGTTTCGAGATTCGAAAAGTACGATCTTTTCATCGCCGTAGACTGTGCTACCGAAAAGCGGCTCGGCGCTTACCGCAGTAAACTTCTTAAAGCAAAAAACAGTATTTATATCGATCATCATCCCTCTGCCGAACGCTATGCGAATATAAACTATATCGACCCTTCGGCGTCGAGCACATGCGCTATTATTTACGAAATATTCGACGCAGCGGGGCTTATAGACAAAGAGACGGCAACAATGCTGTATACCGGCCTTTCGACCGATACGGGGCATTTTATGCACTCTAACACCGATGCTAAGGTGTTCGGCATAGCTCAAGGACTGTGCAAATATGGTATAGATGTGGGCGACATTAACCATTCTGTTTATTGCAACCGCAGTCCGCAAAAGATAAAACTGATGTCGCGGGTATTGGACGGAATACGGTTTTACGAGGACGGCAAGATATCCGTTATGACGATTACGCTCGACGACCTTTCGGCTTCGGGATGCGGCGCGGACGATACGGAAGGACTTATAGATTTTGCAAAGAGCGTGTCGGGAGTAGAGATCGCCGTATCGGTGTGCGAACAGCCGAACGCAACTTTCAGAGTTTCATATAGGTCTGTCCGAGCCGACGTGTCTAAAGCTGCGGCGGTATTCGGCGGCGGCGGGCACAAACTCGCTGCGGGATGTATTATCTCGGGCAACCGTTACGACGTTATCGAAAAAGTAATTTCCGCGGCGAAAACCGTATTGCGGGAGATCGGGTGAACGGACTTATAAATCTGTACAAACCGCCGCTTATGTCGTCGGCTTCCGCCGTGGCAAAGGTACGGCGTATACTCGGCGAAAAAACCGTCGGGCATATGGGCACTCTCGATCCGATGGCAGAGGGTGTGCTTGTTATAGGCGTAGGCAAGTCGGCTCGTCTGTTCGATTATCTTATGAACAAACGCAAGACGTATATAGCCAAGTTCAAGTTCGGTTTTCGGACGGATACGCTCGACGCTCTCGGCGAAGTCGAAGAAACGACGCAAGACATCCCGAGTGTCGATGCGGTTATTCACGCGATGCGTTCGTTAGTCGGGAAATCGAAACAGATACCGCCGATGTACAGTGCCAAACATATAGACGGCAAGCGTGCGTACAAACTCGCTCGCGGCGGTAATCCCGTAGAGCCGAAAGCGGTCGATGTGGAGATATTCGACGCGCAGCTTATATGTCAGCCCAAGCTCGACGAAACCGTGTTTTCTATAGAATGTTCTGCGGGAACGTATATACGCTCTATTTGCAGGGACGTGGCAAAAATGTGCGGATCGCTCGCTACTCTTACATATTTACAGCGTACGCGATCGGGCAGGTTTGACGTAAAGGACAGCGTAACGCTCGATGCTCTCGAGATACGCGGCGAAACGGCGATAATTCCGCCGCAGGAAGCGCTCGATTTGGATAGTTACGCTGTAGACGGCGACAGATACGACGATCTCGATCACGGTAGAAAGATCGAGTGCGATTTCGACGGATACAGAACGATATTTTGCAACGGCGTTTTGTTCGGGATAGGGTGCACGGAAAACGGCTCGTTGAGGCTTAAAACTTATCTCAAAGACGACTGATAGTCGGTCGCGACTTATACGAACGGGAGGATAACAGTATGAAAGAACTTGCAAATGAAAAGGTTTGTCTTGCGCTCGGATATTTCGACAGCGTTCACCTCGGACACAGAAAATTGATAGATGTTACGCGTAAGACTGCGGCAGAACACGGTATAGGCTGCGCGGTGTCTACGTTTTCCAATAATGCGTATAAAGTCTTTAACAGTGACGGAAAACAGGTCTATACGTATGCCGAACGGTGCGAGCTTCTTTCCGAACTTTGCGATTACATACTGCCGATGCGATTCGACGCGCACTTAAAAAGCAAGACTGCCTCAGAATTTTTGGATATGCTGTTTGCCAAGCACAATATCGCCGCGGTCGTGTGCGGATATGATTATCTGTTCGGTGCGGGGGCTTCCGGCGATTCGGATTTTTTGAAAGAATATTGCTCGCAGCACGGAACGGACTGCGTCGTAGTGGATAAATTCGAACTCGACGGCGTGCGTGTTTCCACGTCGCTCGTAAAAGAATTACTGTCGTGCGGAGAGATGGAAAAGGCTAACGAATATCTCGGCGCGCCGTTTTCGGTTTCGGGAAAGGTCGTTCACGGGCGCGGAGCCGGGCGCATGTTCGATATCCCTACGGCAAACTTAAAGATTTCGACGGCAAAACTTTTGCCCGCGGCAGGCGTGTACGGAACGAGCTGCGTAATAAACGGCGAAACGTATTACGGCGCAACCAATGTCGGTGCGCGTCCGACTTTCGGCATTACCAAACAAGCTGTAGAGACTATGATATCCGATTTCGACGATAACATTTACGATGCTGACATGACGATATATTTTCATAAGCGGCTTCGCGGCGTGAAAAAATTCGAAACGCCTGCAGAGCTTTCCAAACAGATTCACGGCGATATAAGGTGGAATAAATGATCAGGATAGGACCTTCCGGCAACAGCGAAGCGTTTTATGCGTCCGGTAGAAAGCATACGTATGAGGAGGGAGCTTTCTTGCACGAACTCGGACTAAACGCTTTTGAGTATTCGTTCGGTCGCGGCGTTTCTTTGTCGGACGAAACAGCGGCTAAAATAAAATCCGAATTTCAAAAGTACGGTATTGCGATAAGCGTTCATGCGCCGTATTATACCAATTTCGCAAACCCCGATCCGGAAATGATACAAAAATCGATCGGATATGTTTTGCAGTCGGTAGAAGCGTGCGCAAAACTCGGCGGCGAGCGTACTGTAGTTCATCCCGCGGCGTGCGGAAAGGTTTCACGCGATATAGCGGTAGCGGAAGCCAAGCGCAATCTCGCGCTCCTTGCCGAAAAATGCGATAATATAGAGCATTGCTTTAAGATTTGTCTCGAAACGATGGGCAAGCTCAATCAAATAGGTACCGTCGAAGAAGTGGTCGATTTTTGTCTTATTTACGATAAATTTTATCCGTGTTTCGATTTCGGGCATATAAACGCATACTCCCGCGGCGGGCTTAAAACAAAAGAAGATTACAGGCGGATAATCGATTACACCATAGAAAAGCTCGGTTTCGAAAAAGCCTCTGCCATGCATGTGCATTTTTCCAAAATTCAGTACGGGGATAAGGGCGAGATCCGTCATCTGACATTTGCCGACGATAAGTACGGACCGGAATATGCGCCGCTTGCGGAGATTTTCGACGAGTATAAAATGTCGCCGTACATCGTATGCGAATCAAGCGGCACGATGTCGGACGACGCGCTCGCAATGAAAAATATGCACGAAAATGCTTAACATATTCGAATCTTTGTGTTATAATATAAAAAACCGAAAGCGAGGCGAGTATGGAAACAGCCGATTTGTTCGATATTGACGGTAAATTCGACGCTTTTGTCGTGACGGACGAGTCTAACCGTTTTTATTTTACGGGTATGAGCACGTCGTTCGGTGCGGTTATCATTACCCGTGAACACAGAGTGTTCATTACCGATTTCAGATACGAAACGGAAGCACGAGAGAGCATACCCGATTTCGAGATAATAATCTGCAAGTATTCCGATTTTTACGACAAGATCGCAGAAGTTTTGACAAAAAACGAAGTTAAGACCGTCGGCTACGGCGAAGCGATGTATATTGACGAATACAACGCTTTCAAGACGGCTCTTAAAGGATTTAAGCTTAAACCCGCTACCGACGTTATCGCCGCCAAGCGCGCCGTCAAAACAGACAAAGAGATCGAGTATATCGTAACCGCGCAGAGAATCGCAGAGCAAGCGCTTCAAAAAGCTATCCTCAATGCCAAGTCCGGTATGACGGAGCGCGAACTCATGGCGGAAATAAATTACAACATGGTCATAGGTGGTGCGGAGAAGTATTCGTTTGAAACGATTGTTGCGTTCGGCGCCAACAGCGCAAAGCCGCACCATCATCCGTCGGACAAGAAGCTCGAAAAAGACGAGCTCATACTTGTGGATATGGGCGCGAAATATATGGGATATTGTTCGGATATGACAAGAACGTTTTGTCTCGGCGATCCGGGCGAGCAGCTCATTCTCGTTTACAACACGGTAAAAGCGGCGCAGGAATATGCTATAAAGTATGCCCGTGCCGGCATGACTTGTCACGACATAGATACGCTTGCGCGCGAGTATATAACGGCACACGGGTTCGGCGACTATTTCGGGCACAGCTTCGGTCACGGCGTGGGCGTCGATATTCATGAAGCGCCGAGAGTTGCGAAAGACGATCAGACCGTGCTTCTTCCCAATATGGTAATAACCGCGGAGCCGGGTATATATTTGCCCGGGATAGGCGGAGTTCGTATAGAGGACATGCTTGTCATAAAGAACGGCGGCGTTGACGATATTACGAGTTACGACAAAAAATTAACAATTTAATCGGAGGTATTTATGGTATCGGCAGGAGATTTCCGCAAAGGCACAACATTCGAAATGGACGGCAAGGTGTTTACCGTCGTTGAGTTTCAGCACGTAAAGCCGGGTAAAGGATCGGCTTTCGTACGCACAAAAATCAAAAACGTAATTACGGGTCAGGTGCTCGAAAACACGTTCAACCCGTCGGATAAATATGAGGAAGCGCATATCGACAGACGTGAATATCAATATTCTTACAGCGACGGTGATCTTTATTATTTTATGGATACCGAGACGTATGATATGTTGCCGCTCAATCGCGAAACGTGCGCGGATGCATTAAAGTATATTAAAGAAGAAATGACGGTTACTATTTCCGCATATAAAGGCTCTCCGTTCCTTGTGGAACCGCCCAATTTCGTCGAGCTTGTCATAGCCGATACCGAGGGCGGTATACAGGGCGATACGTCCAAACCCGGCAACAAACCCGCTACGCTCGAAACGGGCTGCACGATCGGCGTGCCGCTGTTCGTCAATATAGGCGACAAGATACGCGTAGATACCCGTACGGGAACGTATATGGAGCGCGTTAAATAAATATCCGACTATCTGTAATGAGTTATAAGACACACGTTAAGCCGTGTGTCTTTTTTATGTTCTGATTTATTTGTTCGATCGGCGTTCTGTTTCGGCGCGATGACGCCGCGTATAACATATTGTCGGACGAGCCGTCATAAATATATCGGTATGGAAGAACTGTACAGACTTATACCCGACGAGTATGTCGGTGTTATACGTTCGCGGCTCGATGCGGAACGGCTATACGAGATCCGCATACGCAACAGAATGCCTGTTCGCGTCGGGTACGGCGGAGAATACAGATATCTTTCATCGCACGGGCTGACAGACGACAGACGCGACGCTTTCGTAGCCGGGGCGCGCGAAGCGGAAAACATAGTTATGCGCGCTTGCGGAAGATCGTTATATACGGTTACCGAAACGCTAAAGCGCGGATATATAGCGATCGGCGGAATAAGGCTCGGAGTTTGCGGCAGCGGAGTATCCGCAGGCGGCGTGCTGTCTGCAGTCAAAGATTTTACGGCTGTAAACATAAGGATTCCGCACGCCGTTACGGGCTGCGCCGTGCCGATAGCGGGGCGCATATTCGATCCAAACGGCGGAGTTTTCAATACGCTTATCATTTCGCCGCCGGGCGCGGGAAAAACGACAGTGCTTCGCGATCTTTGCAGAATAATTTCCGACAGAGGGTTTAACGTGCTGTTATGCGACGAGAAATACGAGCTTGCGTCGGTAGGCGGCGGAGCGCCCGCGCTTGACGTCGGGTGTTGCACGGATGTGGTGAGCGGTATAGATAAGCGCACTGTCACCGAAATGGCGATTGCGCACATGCGACCCGATGTCGTAATGACGGACGAGCTTACGGGCGGCGACGGAGAGTATATGCGCCGTGCCGTGCATTGCGGCATTGCCGTTGTGGCGACGGTCCACGCCCGCGATCTCGGTGATTTTTTGTCAAAGCCCGAATTTATGAATTACGATCCGCGGAATATTTTTTCGAGGTTCGCAGTCATATCTGCGGGGCTTCGTCGAACCGTAACGGTATTCGACGGCGAGGGCGTGCCGATATGAGTACCAAACTTCTCATAGTGTTTTTGTGTGCGGCTGTAGGCACTGTAGCCGGGCTGGCGGTGATGAAAAGATACAAACGGAATTTTTTGTATCTGGACGGCGTGTGCAGTGTGATATCCGAACTGAAACGGAATATGTCTTATCGCCGCGACGATGCGGTCAGCGTATTGAAACGCTGCGAAGTGCCGAGCGCGCATTTGAAAAAAAATATCGACGAGTATATAGCTTTTGCGGCAGCCAAGGACGGCAAACTGTCGCTCAGTCGCGGATTCCTGTCTTCGGCGGAATACGCAAACGTATGCGCATTGTTCGAGACTGTCGGCGGATCGGGCGGCGCGGTGCAGGCAAGCGAGCTCGACGGGTTCGGAACGGTGTTCACGGAGCATAAGACGGCGGCGGCGGACAAGCTCAAAAAATACGGTACTGCTGCAGTCAAGCTCGGATTTCTTTTCGGGCTTGCGGTAGGGATATTGACATTGTAGGTGGCGCATGGGCATCGATATTATATTCAAGATAGCGGCGGTCGGACTCATTACCGCTATAATAAATCAGATACTCAAAAAATCGGACAAGGATGAAATTGCAACACTTGTAACGCTTGCGGGGCTTGTCATCGTACTTATCATGATAATAAACATGATAGGTCAGCTTTTCGATACGCTCAGAACGGTATTCGGTATGTACTGACATGGAGATATTTCGGATCGCCGCTATTGCGCTCGTTACGGCATTTTGCGTAATCGTATTGCGCGACATAAAAAGCGAGCTGGCTATGTTCGTGGCGTTTGCCGGCGGTATCGTAACGGTACTGTCGGTGATAAATTATTTTTCGGATATATTCTCCGTCGTTTCGGCGATAGCACGTCGGGCGGGGCTTGCCACGTCGATAGTCACATTATTGTTTAAGGTGATCGCAGTCGGATATATCGCCGAATTTACAGCTTCGATAATCGAGGATATGGGGCTGTCGTCGCTTGCCGACAAGGTAACTCTTGCCGGAAAACTGATAATAGTAGCGGCGTCGTTACCCGTTGTCGTAGATCTTTTCGAGTTCATAGCGGGTATGCTGTCATGATAGGAGCGAGAAAGGCAAATAACTACCGCGCGGTGATAACTGCGCTCATACTTGCGGTGCTTGCCGTTGCGGCATGCGTATTTTCAACGGGCGGAAAGTCGGCGTCATCGTCGGCATTGTTAGGTACCGTCGAAAAAACGGAAGGCGGCGATGTGCCGGACAGCGTGGACGATCTTCTCGGCGAGCTGGATTTGGATTCCGCTCAAGAACTGCTCGGCATGCTCGATTCCGATCAGCTTGCCGTATTCGGTTTCGACAGTATAGCGGAACGCATACGCGCCGTGGCGAACGGCGAATTCCACAGCGATTTCGGAAGCGTGGTATCTTATATTCTCGCAGTGCTCGGCGCAAACGTTTTCGAATTTTTGCCTATGCTTTTTTCTATGCTCGCGATAGTGCTTGCTTACAGTCTTTTGAATTCCGTCAAGGGAAAATATGCGTCGGAATCAATAGAGCGCGTCGTGTATTTCGCAACGGGCACGCTCGCGATAACATTGGTCGTGGGGTATTTTGCGTCCGTTCTTGCCGCGGCTGTAAAGTTTATCGGCTCTGTGAAGACGCAGATAAGCGTGGTGTCGCCTATATTGATAACGCTTATGACGGCTGCCGGCGCTTCGTCGTCGGCGAGCGTATACACGCCGTCGATCGCGGTGCTCGGTAGCGGTATGACGAGCATTATAACTTATATTGCTTTTCCTGCGCTGCTGATGGGGCTTGTATTCGACGTAATAGGCGCGGTATCTACGGGATTGCGGCTCGGCAAAACGGCGGAGTTTTTCAGGTCGGTTTGCAAGTGGCTGCTCGGCACGGCATTTTTCCTGTTTATTGCCGTAATAGGCGTATCGGGCATAACCGCGTCCGTACGCGACGGCATTTCGGTGCGGGCGGCGAGATTTGCCGTTTCGAAATATGTTCCGATAATTGGCGGATATCTTTCGCAAGGTTTCGACTTTGTAATGGCCGGTAACGTTTTGATTAAAAACGCCGTAGGACAGAGCGCCGTGATAATGATAGTGCTCGTCGTAGTGCCGGTTGTATCAAAAATAGTTATTTTTACGCTTACTCTCAAACTTACCGCCGCTATTGCCGAACCGCTCGGTGGCGACAGGTTTTGCGGCGTTATGACGTCCGTGACCAAATCATCTTCGCTTATCGCGACGGTCGCTATTGCGATGACATTTTTGTATATTCTGTTTCTTTCGATGCTCATTCTTACGGGGAATGTCGGACTATGAACTCTTTTGCTGCATGGGGATTGACATTATTGGGACTTGCCGTAGTTTCGACCGTTGCGGAAATGCTGTTGCCGCGCGGCAAAACCAAAAGCGTGATTCGTTCCGTTTTCGCGACGGTAGCGGTGCTCGTCATAGTTACGCCGCTGCCCGGTTTGATCAAATCGGGGTTCAAGTTCGATTTTACGTCGGATACGGTAACTACCGATACCGATTATCTCGAATACATAGACGGCATTAAACGCAAGGCGTTCGAAACGGCGGTGCGGGCGAGCCTCGAAGAAAAAGGATATCCCAAGGACGCGTACGACCTGACGGTAGTGACGGACGGCGGCTACGGCGTAAAATCCGTTACCGTGAAATTGGTCGGTTCAGGCATTACCGAAAACGGCGCGCATATAAATAAAAGTGAAATGAAAAGGCTGATTGCCGAATTCTTCGGCATAAGCGAGGAGGCGGTTATGACGTATGGGTAAAGCAAGCGAAATAATATCGAGGCTCAAAAATATCCGGCATAAGGAAATAATCGTTTGCGCCGTGCTTTTGGTCGCGGTGATAGCTATATACTTCTCTTGCGTATCGTGCGATACGGGCGGCGGCGATACATCTGTGAGCCTCGACGGCGCGGATTACTGTACGGCTATGCAGATACGAATAGAGCAGACCGTATCGCGGATATCGGGCGTCGGCGAAGCAAAGGTAGTGATAAATTGGGATAGAAGCGTCGGATCGTCGTTTTCGAGCGCGGGGTCGGAAAATCCTCATGCGACGGGTGCGCTTATCGTGTGCGACGGCGGGGCGAGTACGAAAGTAAAACTCGATGTGATCTATGCGGTATCTACGCTGCTCGATCTGTCGATAGAGAAAATAATAGTTTATCCAAAATCAAATTAGGAGGCAATATGAGTAAAAAGAAAAAGGTTATCATTCTTGCGAGCATGGTCGCACTGTTGGTTCTTACGGGGTGTTTGAACTACTTCCTCAACAAAACGCCAACGGCAAGCGCCGGAACAAACGGTACGCTCACGTATACCGATTATTTTACGGCTTCGCAAAACGACAAGAACGCATCGCGTACCGAAACGGTTATGTACTACGACGCTATAATCGCGAGCGAAGCGTCGTCCGCCGAAGCTAAGGCGAATGCCGAAGCCGAACGTGCCGCGCTCATCGCAAACATGGAGACCGAACAGCGTCTCGAAGCGCTTATAAAAGCGCTCGGTTACGAAAAGTGTCTTGTTACGGTCGGTAAGGAAAACATCAACGTCATAATCAAATCGGACGCGCTTACCGATCCTCAAGTGGCTCAGATAGTTGACGTTGTCACGAGCGAAACCAAGCGCGACGAAGCGTATATAAGAGTAAAACCTATCGACGCGTAAACGCGATCGGGTAGGGCTCAGTCGAAAAGTCTGTCGATGATATGTCGGCAGATTTTTTGTTTGCCCGATTATTTTGTGCGGCGTGTGTCGAATAGAACATCGGCGGCGCAAAAATATGGATTCGTTAAAAAAGAACCACCGAAAAAGGTTTGTAATTTGCCGAAAGGTGTGGTATAATGATAAAAGAGGTATAGTAAATGAGTGCAAAGCGAAGCAATCAATTTTCAAGCGGTATCACGTACGGTCACAACGTACTGCGCTCGATTATATTGCTTGCCGCGCAGGAGATCAGCGGCGTCGAATCCGTGGTCGGACGAGGCGTTCGTTGCTATATAGTCGGGGATACGATAGACGCGGACGTGTATCTCGAAGTGAACAGCGAGGTAAGCTGTTCGGATTTGGCGTACAAGGTTCAGGACAATATCAAAAAATCCGTAGAAACGATGACAGATTACCGCATGGGCGTCATAAACGTCAATATCATATCCGTTAAGTTCACCAAGCATTAGGAGAAAGCATGAAAAGACGCGACGCGCGCGAGCTTACATTCAAATTAACATACGAAATGGTTATGACGGGTGAGTTCAATCCCGATACACTGGACGGGCTCGCTTCGGATTTGCCAAAGAAAGCGGAGATCGACGACGATTCGCGCAAATATATTTCGTCTGCCGTGTCGGGTATTCGGGAGCACCGCGACGAGCTTAAAGCGCTTATAACCAAATATGCGCGGGGATACGAGTTCGATAGGATATATAAAACGGACCTTGCCGTATTGTACCTTGCATGTTACGAGCTTTTATATACTGATACGCCGCGGGCGGTAATAGTCAACGAAGCTGTCGAACTCGCCAAAAGCTATTCGGACGTGCAGAGTTATTCGTTCGTTAACGGTATTCTCGCTTCGGTGATCAAGGGCGATTCCGAATAGTTTCGGATAAAAAACGACGTGCGCGGAGCGTATCCGCAAAAGCGAGGTGTTATGGGTATCGTAATCGACGGTAAAAAAGTTGCGGCGTCCGTTAAAGAGCGTGTGCGTGCGCGGGCTGTCGAGTTCGAGAGTATTCGCGGTCGCAAGGTTGGACTCGCCGTAATCAAGGCGGGCGACGACCCCGCTTCGGCGATTTATGTGCGTAACAAAATCAAAGCGTGCGAAGCGTGCCGCATAGAGTCGTTTTCGTTCGATTTGCCGTCGGATGTCGTTCAAGCCGAGCTGGAGACGCTTATCTTAAAACTTAACCGCGACAATAAAGTCGACGGTATTCTCGTTCAACTCCCGTTGCCGAAACATATAAACGAGCGGGCGGTGCTTTCTTTGATTGACCCCAAAAAGGACGCGGACGGTTTTCATGCCGTCAATGCCGGTAAATTGTTTTTGGGCGAATCGGACGGAACGGTTGCGTGCACGCCGCGCGGCATTATCGAGCTTATAGAATCCACGGGCGAAAAGATATGCGGAAAGAACGCCGTCGTCATAGGCAGATCCAATATAGTCGGCAAGCCTATAGCGATGCTTCTTCTCAATAACAATGCGACCGTGACGGTCTGTCACAGCAAAACCGTTAATATAAAAGAAATTACGCGAAGCGCCGATATCCTTGTCGTCGCAGTCGGCAAAAAGCATTTCGTTACCGCAGATATGGTAAAACGCGGCGCGATCGTTATAGACGTGGGAATGAACCGCTACGAAGGCGGGCTTTACGGCGATGTCGATTTCGACGGAGCAAAGGATGTCGCGGGGTATATTACGCCCGTGCCTGGCGGAGTCGGACCGATGACTATCGCAATGCTTCTTCAAAATACCGTAGACGGTGCGTTCCATGAATAGAACGATGTCGGTACGGCAACTGTCGCTGTACTTAAAAGGTGTATTCGACGACGAGGAACTGTTGCACGACGTAACGCTTACGGGCGAAGTAGCCGAAGTGTCGTATTCGGACAAGCACACTTTTGCGGTGCTTGCGGACGGCGATGTTTCGATACGTTGCATACATTTTTCGTCGCGCGACGCAATAGAAAAGGGCGCGCGCGTAGCGCTTCGCGGCAGTGTAAGGTTTTACGACAAGCGCACGGGAGTTACGTTTTGCTATACCGAGTTTTTCGTTGACGGCAAGGGCGATAAAAACGCGAAATTCATTGCGTTGAAAAACAAGCTCATGGGAATGGGATATTTCGAAAACCGCCCTCGGCTTCCGCGGTACATCGCGGACGTTATCGTCATTACGAGTCCCGACGGGGCGGCGATACGCGACTTTATGCGCGTTGTTTACGACAAGTGTCCGTTTGTAGGAATAAGAGTATATCCCGTAAAAGTTCAGGGCAGCGAAGCGGCAAGATCGATAGTGCGCGCTATAAACGATTTACAGCGCGCGCGCACGGACGCGATAGTGCTGTGCCGCGGCGGCGGCAGCGACGAAGATCTCGATTGCTTTAACGACGAGCAGCTCGCTACAGCCGTGGCTACTTCCCGTATTCCCGTTATTTCGGCGATCGGGCACGAAGTCGATTATACGCTTTGCGATTTCTGTTCGGGAACTCGCGCGGGTACGCCGTCCATTGCGGGCGAGATAGTTAACGGACGGGCTTTGCGTTTGGCGTCCGACATACAAAACGGATCGAACGCGGTGCGCAACGGTATGGCGGCGCTTTATACGAAACGGGTAAAGCGCGTGGCGCGATTCGGATCTACGGTGACGAAGGCGGTTAGCGCAAAAGCCGATAACGCATTTTACGGGATAGGCAGTATTATGCGCAGAGGATTATATGCGACGCGTGCGAAATTTTATACGCTTACAGGCAGGCTTCAAGCGACGGCGCGCCGACTTATGTCGGCCGCCGCGCGTAGGTTTGACGGCAAGCATGCCGCGACAGAAAAACTGTGTGCATTGTTAAAAGCACTCGATCCGAACCGAATCATAGAAAACGGTTATGCGGCGGTAGTCAAGGACGGCAAGAGCATAAAGAGCGTATCCGAGCTGTCGGACGGCTCCGAGATCACGCTTGTGTTTGCGGACGGTTCGGCTTCCGCGGTAATAACAAAGTTGAATAAACGCCTAAAATAAAAGGGTAAAATCATGAAAGAAGATAAAACAAACATCAATACGTCGGAAAGTTTCGAAATAAAGATCGGCAGATTGCAGGCGATAGTGGATAAGCTCGAAGGCGATCCGTCGCTTTCGCTCGAGGACGGTATGGCGCTTTTCGAGGACGGACTTAAGCTCACGAAAGAATGTGTGGAAGAGCTTAACGTAACGCGCGAGCGTATAGCGGATTTGGACAGACAGCTCGAAACGGTGCTCGAGAATCCGCTTTTCGGTGGTGACAATGAGTAGCGAACGCTCGGACGCGCGTATTCGTGATTGGCTCAATCAGATAGATGCGCGATTGAAAACAATAATCGACAAAACGGACTACACCGACGAGTTCAAAGCGATACTCGAGTACGCTCTGTTCCCCGGCGGCAAACGGCTTCGTCCGATTTTGTTTTTGGAGTGGTACGGTTTGTATGCGCCGCCCAACGACGACGCGCTCGATTTTGCATGCGGTATAGAGCTTATGCACAGTTATTCGCTCATTCACGACGATATGCCGTGTATGGATAACGATGATATACGTCGCGGAAAACCTACCGTTCATAAGCGATACGGCGAATGTAACGCACTGCTCGCCGGCGACGCGCTTTTGAATCTTGCATATCGGACAATGATCGCGTCGGCGGGCGATGTAAGGCTCGGGCTCGAAGTCGTTTCGGAACTTGCCGGCGGCAGCGGACTGATCGGAGGACAGTATCTCGATCTCAATACCAAGCCTGCGACATTGGAAGAACTTGTAGAAATGTATATCATGAAAACGGGCGCGCTCATATATATCGCGTGTACTTGCGGATATATGTTTGCGCACCGCGGGGAATTCGATAACGCAGGAGAATATTACGGCGAGATGCGGTCGTATCTTAAAGAGCGGCGTAAATACGTAAATTATCCCGGCGGAATAGTTGGCTCCAATGGCGGCGAGCCGCCGTCCGAATTCGGCGCGGTGCGTCGTTTCGGTTATGCGTTCGGCGTAGCTTTTCAGATCTACGACGATATATCCGAATATATCGGCGGCGAGGGGATCGGAAATCCGAGCATATTGAGATTTCTCGAGCTTGACGAAGCCAAACAGCTTTTGAACAGTCTTCTCGACTATGCGCTCGGCGGATTGAGTGTGATAGACGGCGATACTTCGCATTTGTCCGAGCTTGCGCGCAAATTGGTGATCGTATAAGTAAGGACAGATGGACGACTTAAAGATAAAATCGCCGCAGGATATTAAGCGGTTCGATATATCCGAACTTTCCGAGGTTGCGGATTCGATTCGGGAGAAGATCATAGCCACCGTCGAAAACAACGGCGGTCATTTGTCGTCCAATCTCGGCGCCGTCGAACTCACCGTCGCGCTGCATTACGTATTCGACTGTCCCGATGACAGAATAGTATTCGACGTCGGACATCAGTCGTATGCTCACAAGATAATTACGGGCAGAGCCGATAACTTTGACGGACTGCGCAAAAACGGCGGGATATCGGGGTTTCCGCGTCCTGACGAGAGCGAATACGACGTGTTTACGGCAGGGCACGCGTCTACCTCGTTGTCCGTAGCGCTCGGGTTCGCCGAAGCCGACAGACAAAAAGGCGAGAAACGCAGGACCGTAGCGGTGATAGGCGACGGCGCTTTGACCGGCGGTATGGCATACGAAGCTTTGAACGCGATAGGCAGCGAGAAACTGCCTGTTATAATAGTGCTTAATGATAACGAAATGTCTATAAGCAAGAATGTCGGCGCGATGAGCAAATATCTTACACGGCTTCGTGCGAGCAAAAAATACTCGCGGCTTAAAAGCGAGATCAGGCGCGCCGTATCGATTATTCCGCTTTTCGGCGACGGTGCGATCCATGCGCTCGAAAAGGGCAAAGCGCTGTTAAAGCGGATCGTGTTGTCGGGCAAGGTGTTCGAGGGCATGGGCATAACTTACTGCGGACCTTTCGACGGGCACAATATAGGCGAGCTTGTAGACGTATTTTCGCAAATGAAAAACAAAGACGCGCCCGTGCTCGTGCACGTAATAACGGATAAGGGCCACGGGCTTCGAAGCGCAAAAGTAGATCCCGCTCATTCGCACGGAATTTCGTCCGTCAATGCGTCCGACTCCGCTTTGTATTCGGATGTCCTCGGCAAGTTCTTGATAAAAGCCGCCGATTCCGACGGACGCATAATGGCGGTAACTGCGGCTATGTCTATCGGAACGGGGCTGGAAGAGTTTGCGTTGACTCATCCCGAAAAGTTTAAGGACGTAGGTATTGCCGAAGAGCATGCCGTAACGTACTGCGCCGCGCTGGCGGCAGGGGGTATGAAGCCGTATTTTGCGGTATATTCCACGTTTTTGCAACGCGGTTTCGATCAGCTTATACACGATGTTTGTATAGGTAATTATCCAGTAACGCTGTGTATCGACCGTGCCGGCGTAGTCGGTTCGGACGGCGTGACGCATCAGGGCGTGTTCGATTTGAGTTATCTTTTGCTCATGCCTAACATGACGGTAATGTGTCCTACGGACGGTGCGGAATTGGAAGCTATGCTTGAATTTTCGGTCGGGTTCGGTGCTCCGCTCGCTATTCGGTATCCGAAATCGTATGCCTATACGCGCGATCATGCGCCGATAGAATACGGCAAATGGGAGACGGTCAAAAAATCGCAATCTAACGTATATGTATTGTGTTCGGGCGGGCGCACGCTCGATATAGCCGAAAAAGCGTCAAAAACTCGGAATATGAGTATAGTGAATTGCCGCTTCGCAAAACCGCTCGATACGGAGTTTTTGAAAAGCATAAACAAGCGAGGAAACATCGTCGTAACAATGGAAGACAACGTATCGCGCGGCGGTTTCGGCGAGAGCGTTCTCGCATATCTGAACGGCATCGGCAATAATGTCGAATGTAGAATAATCGCGCATAAGGACGAATTCATAGACGACAGAGATGTGGATTCGTCGCTTGCCGAATCGGGGCTCGCAGTCGAAAACCTTACAAAGCTTATCAAAAGCCTTGAATAACGGCGAAAAATGTAGTATAATCGGTATGATGAAAATCGGAGTTTACAGCAACGTACAAAAAGATCCGACGGGCGATGTGAAAAAACGCGTCTATGCCGCGGCGGAGGAAAACAAGATCGCGGCGGAAGATTTCAAGGCCGGCGTGCATTACGATTTTATCGTATCGATCGGCGGCGACGGCACGATCTTGCGCGTAGCAAAAAGCTGCGCATTGTCGGAAACGCCCATTTTGGGCGTTAACAGAGGCACGGTGGGATTTCTTACGGAGATAGAGCCGGACGAGCTTTCTGCGGCGATGAAAAGATTTATTGCGCGCGATTATGTGCTTGAACGCCGTGCGCTCATCGATGCGCAAATACGCGGCAAACATTATTACGCACTGAATGACGCCGTAGTCCAGCGCTCGGGCGGCGGGCGTATGATATCGATGGAAGTTCGCGTAAACGGCGAGCGCATTGATAAATTCGCTTGCGACGGCTATATCGCATGCACGCCTACGGGATCGACTGCGTATTCGCTGTCGTCGGGCGGGTCGGTCATAGGTCCGAACACTCCCGTTATAGCGCTTACGCCTATCAGTCCGCACACGCTTCATGCCCGTCCGATAGTCGTCGGATCGTTCGAAAAGATCTCGATGAAGTTATTCGGCGAGCGTGCGGACGTTTATATCGACGGCGAAAAAACGGACGAACTCGAAAACGGCGATACGGTGGAAGTTACGGGTTGGGACAGAAGCGTCAGCTTCGTGCGGTTCAACAATAAGAGTTTTTATTCGCGGTTGCTGTCCAAACTCAATTCGTGGTCGGAGTCGGAGAACTGATGTTAAAGCGAATTGCGATACATAATCTCGCTCTTATACGCGAGCTTGAAATAGAGTTTTGTCCGGAACTCAACGTTTTTACGGGCGAGACGGGTGCAGGCAAATCCATTATAGTCGATTCGCTCATGCTTCTTATCGGCGCGCGTTACGATAAATCGCTTCTCAAGTTCGGTGAGGACAAAGGGTTTGTCGAGGGTGTTTTCGAAACCGATAATACAAAGCCGCTCGAAGATCTCGGAATAAGCGACGGCGATGAGGGAATGTTCATCGTAACGCGCAGGTTTTTTAAGGACGGCAAGAACGATATCCGCGTAAACGGCAAACAGATCACGACGTCGATGCTGCGCGAGCTTATGCAAAACTATGTGGATATCTACGGTCAAAACGAATATCAATCGCTTTTGAAAGTGACCGAACAGCGCAAAATTCTCGATTATTACGTATTTAAGTCCGACGAATCGCCGCTCAAAAAACAACGTGAACTATTCGACGAATACAAGTCGGTAACGGCGGCGATGAACGATCTCGGCGACGAGCGTGCTCGGGCGCAGCGGATGGACGTGCTCGGTTATCAGATTGACGAGATCGAGCGAGCCGATGTAAAAGAGGGCGAAGAAGAAAAACTCGTAGACCGCCGTCACGTATTGCTTGCCGCCGAGCGAATAAAGTCGGCGCTTGCAGAATGTGCAGAAAGGCTCAATGGTGACGACGGAGCGGGTTCGATGATTTCCGACGCAATACGCGCCATGTCTTCGGTGTCTACGTTCGGCGACGCATACTCGGCGCTCGACGAAAGATTGCGGTCGGCAGCTATAGAACTCGACGATATAGCTTCGTGCGTGTGCGACGAACTCGATACTATGGATGAAAGCGGCAAAGAACTCGACGCCGTGGTTTCGAGGTTGGATAAAATACGCGCGCTTAAAAACAAGTACGGCAATTTCACTGCCATGCGCAAGTTCGTAGCGGACGCAAAAGAGGAATTGATACGGCTTTCGGACGGGGAAAAGACGTACGGGGAGCTTTGCAAAAAGGAATCCGAGCTTAGACAAAAGCTGTTTGACAGCTGTAACGAACTGTCCGAGCTTAGACGAAAAGGCGCTGCGGAACTTCAAAAACGCATCGTCGATGAACTTTCCGATCTCGGTATGCCCAATTCGGTTTTCGAAACTGTTTTTTCCGATAACCCCGATTTCGAAAATTTTGCGGAAAGCATTACGCCGAACGGGTTTGACGTAATAGAGTTTTATCTCAGTCCCAATGTGGGTCAACCTTTGATGCCGCTTGCAAAAATAATCTCGGGCGGAGAAATGTCGCGATTTATGCTCGCAGTTAAGTTGATCATCGGCGATCTCGGCGGCATAGGCACAATGATTTTCGACGAGATAGATACGGGCATAAGCGGAGCCGTCGGGCTCGGCGTGGCAAAAAAACTGTGCCGTTTGTCGCGAGGCAGGCAGGTGCTGTGCGTAACTCATTTGCCGCAAATAGCCGCTATGGCGGACGCCCATTTCTTTATAGAAAAATCCGAAAAGGACGGTGATACATCTACATATGTTACTCCGCTCGATCGAGACGGACAGGTGGGCGAAGTGTCGAGACTGTCTGGAACGAAAGGCGTGTCGTCAACGTCGGACAGGAATGCTACGGAACTTAAAGAATGGGGCGACAGATTCAAGACGGAGCTAAAAGACTGACATCGTGCAATCATATAAAATCGCATAATAGAAAACGTAAGATACACTCTTTCGTTTTTTATTATGCGCGAGCTTTTTTCGGATTTTTGTATATAATTCGACAAGCGGCAAAAACTAAAAAAGTATGAAAAAATTGCGCGTTGTTGTATGTGTACTGATTTCATTGATGTTGTGTTTGTCGTTCGCGCCCGATTTGACGGCAAGAGCCGATAGCGAATCGGTCTACATAGGCGGATTCCCGATAGGCATTTCTCTCGATGTAGGCGGATTGCTTGTGGAAAACGTCACGGGAGTGGAAACCGAATACGGGCTTGCTTATGTAGAGGGACTGCGCCGCGGCGATGTGATCAGAAAAATCGACGGAGTGGCGATAGCTACGCTTGACGATATGCAAAACGCAGTAGACAGCGATTTGTGCGAAATAGAGATTTTGCGCGGCGGATCTGTCATGAATGTTTCCGTAAAGCCGATAGCCGAAGCGTATACCGGAAAATTCAGGCTCGGCGTCAAGGTTAAGGACAAACTTTACGGCATAGGAACGGTTACTTTCGTTCGTAGGAACGGTAATTACACGGCGCTCGGTCACGAGATATACGATTCGGAGACAGATACGCGCTTCCCGTTCTGCGGCGGGAATATTTATGCATGTAAGATATTGGGTATAAAGCGCGGCAGTCGCAACGAGGCGGGGGCAATACTCGCGTCGCTTAATCCCGACAAACCGTACGGAATCGTGACATGCTGTAATAAGTTCGGGATAGCCGGCAAATACGACAAGTCCGCAGACGGTGAAACCGTTCAGATAGCTGCACGGTCGGAAGTTAAGCCGGGAGCGGCAAAGATACGGACTACCGTAGATAAAACTCCCGAATATTTCGATGTGGAAATTATAAAAGCGAGTAAGCAAAGCGGAAAACGCGAAAAGGGGCTTGTAATCAGAGTTACAGACAAGCGTCTGCTGAATATATCGGGAGGGGTAGTTCGCGGCATGAGCGGCTCGCCGATAATTCAAAACGGAAAACTCGTAGGCGCCGTGACGCATGTTTTTCTTAACGACTTTACAAAAGGTTACGGCGTATACGCCGACTGTCTTAATTAGACGTTAAAAATTCGTGTAAATAAGGCATCAATCAAGCTAATTTTCCGTTTTTATCGTCTGTGCGCATAGTAATTTATACGTATGCGCGAGGAAATAAACAACATACTTCTCGAACACGGTTTACGCCGTGGCAACGGGTTCGAATGTCTTGCCGACGCGGTTGAACGTTACGGCGATCAGACGTTATCGCTTAAACGCATATATGCGGAAATTGCGGATAGGCGCGGCATGAGTTTTTCCGCAGTCGAAAAAGCGGTATCGTCATGCGTCAATTCCTCCGAATACGATATGCAGATCACGCCCAAGGCGTTCATTGCGCAAATAAAAGAGCGAATAATGTTCGAAATTGACGAATAACCGCGTAATCTGCGACATAATGATATGGTATGCGACGCTCATTTATCATATCGGATTGGTTTTATAGGCTCAGACATGCGGTAAAACGAAACCGTGTAGCGGTTGTTTTATATACGCTGTGTTCGCTGTTGTTTATCGTTATAGGAATAGCGGTAGGCGTGAATGTATTGGATAAGACGGCTTATGCGCAGCGCAACGGCGCGTCGATATTCGTGTTTTTGCGCGGAGATTCGGGAATAGTTTCGTTTTTCTTTTCGGACGTTTTCTTTCTGGCGCTTTACTGCGTATTTTCGCTGTCTATGTTTTTCTTTCGAGTGACTACCGTGTTGTCGCTTGCGCCGTGCATGTACAAATCGTATGTGCTCGGAATGCATACATGCATAATCATAGCCGTATTTTCCGCATCTTCGCTTCCCATGCTGTTTGTTCTGTTCGTTCCTATCGGGCTTATAGAGATATGCTTGCTTTGCGTTATGTCTTACAGGTGCTTTGTATTCGCCGCCGCCAATGTTCGGTGTTCGCCGTCGAAAATAGATATTAAACAATATTATAAAAGCGCGCTTCCGTATGTGTTTGTCATTATTGCTTGCGCATTGCTCAAAGCGCTTACGGTATCGCTTTTCGGTTCGGCTCTGATCGGCGTGATCGTTTCATGAATTAAACGCAATGTAATAAGACAAAATATACACATGAAAAACTTTCGGAGGAAGTATGAATAAGAAACTCATGATCGGTATAGCGCTGCTGATGACGGCGCTGTTCGCATTCGTGCCGTTTGCGCGGACGGGCGCGTCTGCGGAGGTCGATGCGACGGCAGCTCTTGCCAAAACGTCTCGGGCGAGTATGCTTTTGGACGCCGATACGGGAACGGTGGTTTTCGAAAAGAATACCGAGGATAGGCTTCAGATCGCGAGCATGGTCAAGATAATGACGCTCGCAATAACGTTTGACGAAATAGAAAAGCGCGGACTCCCGCTCGATACAAAGATCGTTGCGTCCGAGAATGCGGCGTCTATGGGCGGATCGCAAGCGTTTTTGGACGCCAATGCCGAGTACACTCTCGACGAGCTTGTAAAAAGCATTATCGTGGCATCGGCAAACGATTCGTGCGTGGCTGTAGCGGAATATCTCTATGGCAGTGTAGACGCTTTCGTTTCGGAAATGAATGCGCGTGCCGCCGAATGGGGCATGAACAATACGTGCTTCGCAAACTGCACGGGATTGCCCAAAGACGGACAGTATTGCTGTGCCAAAGACGTTGCGGTGATGTTCGGCAAACTTATCAAGCATAGCAGATTTTTCGATCATGCCAATGTTTGGATGTACGACTTTGCTCATCCGGGCGGAAGAGTGACCGAGCTTACCAATACGAATAAACTTATAAGATTTTACGACGGCTGCGACGGCGGAAAAACGGGCTACACCGATGCTGCGCGCTCTTGTATCACCGTAACCGCTAAGCGCGGAGATACTCGGCTTATATGCGTTACGATAGGTGCGGAAAACTCGAAAACGCGCAACAAAGAAGTATCGGAAATGCTCAATTACGGTTTTGCAAACTACAAAACGACTTTTGCCGTGCGCAAAGGCGACGTGATAGGCGAGTTTGCCGTGTCGAACGGCAAGACGGACAGCGTGACTGTCGTTGCCGCCGAAGACTGTTCTGCATTCGTAAAGACGGGCGGCAAGTGCGAGCTTACGCTCGAACACGAAATATCCGAATTGAAAGCGCCTGTGCAAGCGGGCGATAAAGTCGGCAGAATAAAAGTCATGCTCAACGGCGAGGAGTATGCTTCTGTGGACGCGGTAGCGCAAAACGGCTGCGCAAAGAAAGGCTATCTCGATATAGTGGACGAATTTATAAGCAATTGGTAATATTTTCCGTTGACGGGCGGTCTTGCCGTGTGGTACAATAACGGTATGAAAACACTTATTGCTCCGTCGATATTGAGCGGAAATTTTGCAAATATGGGTGCGGAAGCGGAAAGTCTCGCGCCCGCCGGCGCCGATTGGGTGCACATCGACGTTATGGACGGTATATTCGTTCCAAATCTGACGTTCGGATTCAAGATGATCAGCGATCTCAGACCTCATTCCGATCTATTCTTCGACGTTCATTTGATGATTGCCGATCCCGCCAGATATGCGGAAAGGTTTGTAAAAGCCGGCGCCGATCTCGTATCGTTTCATCTCGAAGCCGAAAAGGACATAAACGGAACGATTGATACAATAAAACGGTGCGGTTGCAAAGCGGGATTGGCGGTAAATCCCGACACGGATATAGATAAGATAATTCCGTATCTGCCAAAACTCGATCTCGTTCTCGTAATGTCGGTTTTTCCGGGTTTCGGCGGACAGAAATTCATCGACGGTTCGCTCGAACGTCTGCGCCGTGCCGCAGAGCTTCGCGATAAATATGCGCCGTCTGCGCTCGTGGAAGTAGACGGGGGAATAAATGCGGGAAACGCCGTTGCCGCGGCAAATGCGGGTGCGGACGTGCTCGTCGCAGGTAATGCGGTGTTCGGTGCGGCGGACAGGAGAGCCGCGATAAAATCACTCCGATAAACCGATAAATTGTATCAATGTCGCCGCATGCCGCATAGTTAATTATAAAGGGGGTGGCGCGGCATGGCAAAGATAAAAGTCATTTGTATTAAATTGCCCGGGGTCTTGGGTAGAATTGTGCGGTTGTTTAAGCGCTCACGCTGAGCGCGGCGGTAAGCGGGGAAATGATGCCTTAAAATTAACATAAAAAAATCCGAGGCGTAGCTGCTTCGGATTTTTTGTTTAAGAGTAAATAAACGCGATCAGTCGTTCTCGTGCTTTTTGGCTGTGCGGAGACAGCGCGTGCAAACATACTCATGCGATACTTTGCCGTCCACTTCCGTAGTTACTTTATGGACGTTCGCATTAAAGGTACGTTTCGTCTTTTTGTGCGAGTGGCTTACGTTGTTTCCCGCAACTCTGCCTTTGCCGCAGACCGAACATACTTTGCTCATATCAGACCTCCTAACGTGCGTTAGCCGAATTTTCATTATAAATATACCACGTTTCGGGCTGATTTGCAACCAAAATCGGCGTGTTTTTGGCAAAAAAATCAAAAAAATAAGCGAAAACCCTTGCAATATTATAATAAATAGGTTAAAATATAAGGGTATGGTACATATACTTAACTGTTTTGGAGTGTATCGTGAGTGTTCATACATCTAATGCCTACGGCAGAATAACCGTAACCGAGGATTCGATAGCGCAGGTCGCTGCCGATACCGCCTTGGACTGCTACGGCATAGTCGATCTTGTTTCCAAAACGTTTTCCGACAATCTGTCGGATCTGTTCAGGCGTAAACGTCTGTCGCGCGGTGTAAACGTATATACCAACGGCGATAGAATATTCATGGACTTATATGTCATCATTAAATACGGCTTGTCAATCGAGGCCGTCGCGCAATCGCTGAAAAAAGCGGTAAAGTATCGCGTAGAACGGTTTTCGGGTATGGTGGTCGACACAATAAATATCCACGTTGTCGGCATCAAAGTATAGGTACCGAATCACTCGGAGGATTAAAATGCAAAAATCAATCAACGGCGCAACCTTTCGCAAAATGATACTTAACGGCGCCAAACTTCTCGACGCCAACAAGGCGCACGTGAATGAACTTAATGTTTTCCCGGTTCCCGACGGCGACACCGGTACAAATATGTCAATGACAATGCTTTCCGCATCCCGTGAAGTTTCGGCTTGCTCGACCAATAACTTGCCCGAGCTCTGCGACGCGGTGGCAAAAGGCGCGCTCCGCGGCGCACGAGGCAACAGCGGCGTTATATTAAGCCAGATACTCAAAGGCATGATGACCGTTCTGTCGGGCAGCAACGAGCTTACTGCCAAAACATTTGCAAAGGCATTTGCGGTCGGGACCGAAATTGCTTATAAAGCGGTCACCAAACCCAAAGAAGGAACGATCCTTACGGTTATCCGCGCAATATCCGAATCTGCGGAAAAAGCCGCGAAAAAGAACGTAGAACTCAAAGACTTTTTCGGAAGCGTAATCGACGGCGGCGAGGAAATGCTTCGTCAGACGCCCGAAATGTTGCCCGTTCTTAAAAAAGCTGGAGTCGTAGACGCAGGCGGCAGAGGACTTCTTATATTGTTGCAAGGCTTCCGCAACGTTCTTTTGGGACAGGAAGAAGACTACAACATCGAATTCGACGACACTTACAAAGCGGGCGACGACAGCCCGTACGACGAGCAGGCGCACTTCAATTACAACGATCTCGCCGAAATCGAGTTCGCATACTGCACCGAGTTCTTTATCGTCAATCTTTATAAAAAGACGACGGAAGCGGATATCGACCTTTTCCGCGAAAAGCTCATGAATATAGGCGATTGCGTTTTGGTCATCGGCGATCTTTCGTTGGTAAAGGTTCACGTTCATTCCAATGCGCCCGGGCAGGTTCTCACTTATGCGCTCGAGCTCGGCGAACTCGATCATCTTAAGATCGAGAACATGTTGCAGCAGAACCGTGAACTCAAGAATAAGCAGCAGGAAGAATTAAAGCCGTTCGGCCTCGTGTCTGTATGCGCGGGCGACGGACTTACCGCAATATTCAAGGACTTGCTCGTAGACAACGTTATAGAGGGCGGTCAGACGATGAACCCGTCCGCCGAAGATATAGCAAAAGCCGCGGACGCAGTCAAGGCGAAAGATGTTTTCGTGTTCCCCAACAACAAGAACATCGTTCTTGCCGCGAATCAGGCGAAAGCGCTTTCCAAGCGCAACATTCACGTAATTGCCACGTCCAATATTCCGCAAGGGCTTGCCGCCGTGCTCGCGTTTAACCCCGAGGATACTCTTGACGGCAATCTCAAAAATATGAACGACGCGCTCGGCGGGGTGCGTTCCGGCTCCGTTACTTATGCCGTGCGCAGCACCCAGATCGGCGAGTTCGACCTTAACGAAGGCGACATCATCGGCATGGACGCAAAGGATATCGTCGCAAAAGGCGACAGCGTGAGCGACGTTACCGAGCAGCTTATAGACAAGATGATGGACGATGACGTTAGTTGCATTTCTTTGTACTTCGGAAACGACGTTAAAGAAGATTATGCAAATTCGATAGCCGCAGAGCTTACCAAAAAGTATCGCGCTTGCGACGTAGACGTGCATTACGGCGGCCAGCCGCTCTATTATTTCATAGTTTCGCTCGAATAACATAATGTCGGATAGTATCCTATCCGAATAAATAAATGACAAAAAACCGCGGCGGCGATCCTTGATCCGGTTCGCCGCTCGGTGTATACAAAAGACGACAGGTTTGATGTGGAACTGTCCGAAATAAAAGGTATAGGAATAAAACGTATTCAAGCGTTGAACGAGATGGGGATATACACCCCGTCCGATTTGTTGTTGCGTTTTCCGGATAAGTATATATATAAAAACAAAAAACTTTCTTCGAGCGTGCGCGAGGGTGACGAAATTTCGTTTACGGGTACGGTCAAAACTCCGGCAAAGCGCAGTTATATTCGTCGCGGTTTGACGGTGGTGGTTTGCGTTTTCGAAAATAACGGTATTTCGGTCAGATGTTCTTGGTTCAATCAGCCTTTTGTTGCAAGAAATTTGTCCGCCGGCGATACGGTATATGTAGTAGGCAAGGTCAAAAAATTCAAAAATACGGTTCAAATGACCAATCCGATGCTTATTGCGCCTAATGCCGACGACGGTGAAATAGTTCCCGTTTATAAGACAGCCATACCGTCGCGCACATTTGCCGCAGCCGTTAAAACGGCGTTGGCAAGCGTTCGCGTCAATAGCTTTATCCCTCGCGAAATAGCCGATAAACAGGGAATAATGCCGCTTCAAACCGCTTTGACATACGTTCATTCGCCGCGTACTGCGGAAGAACTCGACGCGGCGAAGCTGTCCGTTGCGACCGAAAATCTCTGTTACGTTATCACGTCGTACAGATTGCTTAAAGACGGCGGGCGCGATTGGAAATACAGCGCTTCGCCCGATGTGCTCAACGGTTTTTACGAAAAATTGCCTTATACGTTTACGGACGGGCAGCGGCGCGCCGTAGACGGGATCGTTGCGGCGATGCGATCGGACAAACTTATGAACATGCTTATACAGGGCGAAGTTGGTTGCGGAAAAACGGCAGTCGCGCTCTGTGCCATGTACTTTGCGGCTATGAGCGGATTTCAGTCGGCTTTGATGGTGCCTACGGAAGTCCTTGCGCGGCAGCATTACGCAACTATAGTCAAGATCCTCGAGCCGCTCGGCGTCAAAACGCAGTTGTTGTGCGCGTCTATGACAAAACAACAGCGCGAAACAGCGTTGTTCAACATAAAATACGGCGCTGCGAGCTGTATAGTGGGTACGCAATCGCTCATCGGCGACGATATTTTTTATTCCGATCTCAGGCTCGTGATAGTGGACGAGCAACAGCGTTTCGGCGTGAATCAGCGCGCAAAACTTGAAAACAAAGGCAAAAAGACCGATATGATAGTTATGACTGCGACTCCGATTCCCCGTACGCTCGCTCTGTCTTTATACGGTGAATTGCAGCAAATCGAGATACGCGAACTTCCCGCAAACCGCCCGAATATACATACCGCCGTCGTTCCGCCTCATAAACTCGAGAATATGTATGAATATATAATAAAAAAGGCGGCGGCGGATGAGAGGACATATATTATTTGTCCGCGTATAGAGGACGGCGACGACGATATAACGGGAGTGGAGGCGATTTACAAAAAACTGAAAACCATGCCTATAGGCGCGGTGACGGGGTGCGTTCACGGCAAGATGAGAGACGGCGACAAGGTTGCCGTAATGAACGATTTTAAGAGCGGAACGCTCAAAGTACTCGTTTCGACCACGGTGGTCGAAGTGGGCGTAGATGTGCCCGAAGCGACTACAGTTGTTATTTTCGACGCCGAAAGATTCGGATTGTCGCAGCTTCATCAAATACGCGGACGTGTCGGGCGCGGAACGAAAGAGTCGTATTGCTTTTTGGTCAGCGAGCAGGGCACGCCCGAGAGCGACGAGCGGCTGAAAGAGTTTTGCGCGTTGAAGGACGGATTTTCGGTGTCCGAGCTTGATTTTAAGCTACGCGGCGCGGGCGACTTCGTTGGGATAAGACAGCATGGGAGCGGCACGCTCGAAATAAACGAGAAAGTTATTATGAATGCGCGCGCTCTTTCCGACGCGATAGTCGAGGACGGCGGCGTTTCGGCTTCGATCTTGCGCTCGCTGAAAAATCCGGAATTTATCAGATCGGTGACGATGAATTAAATGGTGCGCTCTCCGATAAATTTCAGAGTGTTTTTGATAGTTGCGCTGTCTGTGACGGGCGCTGTCGCTTGTGCGTATGCTTATCTGTATATACGTGCGCTCGGCGTGACTTTGGCAGTCGTGCTGATCGTTTCGCTCGCTGTTTCGTCTGCTGTTTTTATTGTTAAGTTTTTAAGAAAAACCGTTAAATTGCGAGTTGTTATAGCATTTTTGCTTTCGACGTCGTTATGTATTATTGCAATATCGTTTGCGGCTTCGGCGGCCGCGAGCTATGAAAAATCGTCGGAACTCGGCGGGAACGCAAGCGTTTCGGGCAGGGTGTGTGCCGTCGATACGCAAACGGGCGTATACAGAATAGTCTTGGAAGATTTGAAGATAAACGGAAGCGCTGCGCTGGGAAAGATGTGCGTAACGATCTCCGCATCCGACAATAACATAGCGGAGACTGTGGATTACGGATATTCGCTTTCTTTCGATGCGCATCTGTCCGCGGTAAAGCTCGCGTCGGACGGTAATGTCAACGGCTATTCGTATCGTACCGGTATACGCTATTATGCTACCGTGCAATCCGACAACGTATCGGTTTCGGCGGGCAGTCCGTCTGTGCGCGAGCGGATGCTCGGATTTATTCGCAAGCTGTATACCGACAACATGGGTGACGGCTACGGCAATTTGGCGTTCGCAATGCTCACCGGCGACAAAAGCGGGCTGGATTCGGAAGTAACGGACTATTTTTCGGCTGTCGGAATAGGGCATATTCTTGCCGTGTCGGGTTTGCATATAGGCTTTGTGGCAATGCTTTTGAACTTTGCGCTGCGCAAGCTCGGCAAGAAGATAGCGTATCCCGTAACCGTCGCCGTAATAATCGCGTATGCGGCGCTTGTCGATTTTTCACCGTCGGTAGTTCGTGCCGCGATAATGACGTGCGTAGCCATGCTCGCCGATCTTGTGGGCGGACGGCGCGACATTCTGTCGTCGCTGTTGTGCGCATACTCGTTTATCCTGACATTCAAGCCGTATTATCTGTTCGAGTCGGGTTTTGCATTGAGTTTCGGTGCAATATTCGGGATAGCTATGTTCGCTAATTCGATAAAAAGGTTCTTGGTGCGTCACGGAGCACACGCAAAAGCGGCGAGCGCTATAGGCGCTTCTACGGCTGTGCAGGCGGGAGTAAATCCTGCGCAAGCGTTTTTCTTCAATAAAGTGCAACCGCTTTCGGTAATATTGAATATTGCGGTTTTACCGTATGTGGCGGCGGTGTTTACTGTCACGGTTTGTCTGACGCCGATTGCGGCTATTCCTCATTTGGGCGCGACGCTAAAGGCGATCGAATATCTGTTAATGCCGCTCGACTACGTTGCGTACGGCATATCTAGGGTGCCGTATTCGTCTTTTACCGTGTACGCGTCGGCAGCGGTTGCTTTATGTTATCCTATAATGTTTTGCGCAGGCGAATTTTTTATGATGAAAAGAGGGAAAATATGCGTCGCACTGTATTCTGCGGCGGTATATTTCGCGTTTAGCTTGATCGGTCTGCCGATGATGAATAACGTGATAACAGTGCCTGACAGCGCCTATGCGGACAGTATCGTTACGGCAGACGGCAAAACCTACGTCGTCGGCTATATTTGTAACGCATATTCGGTCGAACGCGCGCTTAAAGACAGTCGATGTAAGAAAATAGACGCAATTTATCTGTTTGAGATTACATATAGATCTACGGAATGTATAATCGACATATCCGAAACATACGAGATCGGTACGGTGTACTATTCCGAATTCGATATTTCGGCAGAACCCGCTTTGCTGCACGGTGTTAAATACGAAAACGTCGTAAATCAAAATATATTCGAAGAGTTTCGCATAGGCGGTAGGACAATAGGCTATTCATATAAAGATATATTGTTCGCGCGCGACGACGCCGACGACAGAGATGTGTTCGGATACGGAACGGTAAGGAAAAAACATGTTGAACTTACGAGTGCCGATACTGTGTATCTTTGCAATTATGCCAATGAATTTTCGGAGAAATACGTTAATACATTGAAGAACGGTTCGTACCGTTACGGGATTAAGTAATTATTTTTTATAAATCATTGACATGCCGTGCGGATTGTGATAATATACATCAAGACGATAATATAGAAAACAAGGCGGAAACATGGAAAAAAGCGGGAACAATATGCTTCGCGGGCAGGATTTGCCCGAAGAACGGAAAAAATACATTAAGTTAAGACGTAAAAGAGTCGGCGCCGTAATAGGCAGCGTTATTATGTTTGTATTTGCATTAGTATACATAATAGGCATATTTGCGATACCCGCCGCATCCGGAATGGATTCGCATACTATTAAAAACACAAAAGAATACGCCGCAACCGTAAAGTTTACTTCTGGAATGCAAACCGTTCTTATACATACCGAAGAATATGGCTGTGCTTTGATGGTATCGCGTAAGGCTTTGCCGGATAAATACGATACCGAGCAATTAGTCGGAAAACGTATTCTTTTTAGAATAAACTCCAAATATGCTAAACTATTCGAAGAAAATTTGGGGACGTCTGCCGACATATATTCGCTCGTCGTTGACGGGGAAGTCGTTTTGGATCTTGCAAAATCCGACGCAAACACGCGTCAAACGATTTTAATTTTGCGTATTGTCATAACCGTCATATCGCTCTTGCTAATAGCCGGCGGAATACTCATACTGTGCCGTACGTTCGTAAAACGGAAAAATGGTGAGTCGCGGTAATACGGTTTATAAACAAGAAAAAGCGCCGAATCATAACAATCGGCGCTTTTTTGTTGCTATCTTGCGGCCTCGTCCGTCGCTTTGGAAAGGATGACGGTGTGCATATTGTCGTAGACGATTATCTTTCCGCCCGATATTATCTCGGCGTAAAGCCTGTCGGCTGTATAGACGTTGTGAGGCGGCGGGTCTATCGGCTCATCGTAAAATATCATCAGCTCGTTGCGGCGTTCGTACCAATGCCCGTAGTGATCGGATTTTACTCCGTCCGACACGACGCTGAGTTCGTAAGTGTTGTCTGCATTGAGTTTTAATTTATAGTCGAGCGATTCGTCCTTTTCTTCGCCGTAAGGCGTGTGCACATATTCGACTGTATAGTAGCCCTCGACGGTGCGAAGTCGTCTTGTCACGCCCGATCTCGGCGGCACTTGCATTTCGGGATCGACGGAAAAATGCTCGTCGAGCAATTTCTCGATATTATGTTCGATATTTTTCTCGATGTTTCGAATACCATCTGCGACGGGATTGTTTTCCATAACGTTTTCTATGGCTTTTTGTATTTGCGGAACTACGTCGGCGGGGTTGGGTATCTGTGGCGTCATGTCTTTTCCGCAGCCGGTAAGGCAGCCCGCGGCGGCTACAGCCGTAAGAGCGAAGGGAAGAATAACTCGTTTTTTCATGTTTACCTCCGAGGCTGTCGCATTTTGCCGTATTGACACGGTTTTACATTCGGCAGCCGAATTATTGTTTTTAGTCTTTTGCTTGCGCCTGTTTTTTTATTCATGGATAGCCCGCGAAAAATTTTCGCTCAAAGAATGTCAAAACGGTTGACAACGGAACGGTAAAGATATATAATAATCAAGCAAAGCAGATTTATTCTCACCGTTCGGGTATACTCGGAACGGTTAAAAATTCAACATCGTGAGTTTTTTGTGAGTAATTCTGTGTTGCTCACAATTTTTTTATTTCGGGAGGACTCGACTATTTTTAAGGAGCTTGTAACCAACGACGGGATTTCCGATAATCTCGACGTCAGAGTCAAGGACGAAACGGGCGCAATGCTCGGAATCATGCGCGCGAGCAAGGCTAAATACATTGCCGACGAGCGCAGACTCGATCTCGTTATGATCACCCCCAATGCGCAACCGCCCGTATGCCAGATCATGGACTACGGCAAGTACCGCTTCGACGCGGCAAAAAAGGCTAAGGACGCGCAAAAGAATCAAAAGAAAACGGAGATCAAAGAGATCCGTCTTTCGATCACGATCGATACGGGCGATCTCAACACAAAATCCAAACAAGCCAAAAAATTCCTGTCCGACGGCGATAAGGTTAAAGTGTCTATCCGTATGCGCGGCAGACAAATGGTAAGACCGCAGATGGGGGTGGATATAATGAACTCGTTTTTCGAGACCGTAAAGGATGTAGCCGCCATGGAGCGTAAGCCTGCGGTGGACGGCAGAAGCATAGTTATGAATCTTGTGCCTATCAACAGTAAATAATTCAATTCGGAGGAATAAACAATGCCCAAAATGAAGAGCCACAGCGGCGCGAAAAAGCGCTTTCGCGTAACCGCAAACGGCAGAGTAAAGCGCGCACAGCAAGGTAAGAACCACATTCTCAACAAAAAGCCGAGAAAGCGCATAATGAGATTGCGTCAGGGCGCTTATCTTAAATCGACAAAGCAAGAGAAAACCATTCGCAACATGGCGCAGAAGTAGGAGGTAGTCAGATCATGAGAATTAAAAGAGCTGTAAACGCAGTTAAAAAGCGCAGAAAGATTTTCAAACTTTCCAAAGGTTATTTCGGTTCGAAGTCGCGGTCATACCGCGTAGCGCGTCAGGCGGTCATGAAGTCGCAGATGTATGCGTACATCGGGCGTCGTCTTAAAAAACGCGATTTCCGTTCGCTGTGGATCGCGCGTATCAACGCCGCGGCGCGCATCAACGGTCTTTCGTATTCCAAGTTTATGCACGGGCTCAAACTTTCGGGCATCAACCTCAACCGCAAAGTTCTTGCGGATATGGCTGTAAACGATGCCGAAGCGTTCGGCGCGCTTGCAAAAACGGCGGCGAAAGCAGTCGGTAAATAAATCAAACGGGCGCTTAATCACGGGTTAGGCGCTCTTTTTATATAAAGTCGGTAATTTCATATGGAAATAATCACTTCGTTTACCAATAAAACCGTCAAATACATAGTTTCGCTATGTCAAAAAAAACGCCGAGCGGCTGACGGCGTGTTCGTTGCCGAGGGCTACAAAAACGTGCTCGATACGGTGTCCGCGCTGCCCGAAAACGTAGTTTCGGTTGTAATGAGCGAGAGTTTTGCGAAAATGCACGCGGATGAATTTTCCGAGTTTAATGTTTCCGTAACTACCGATTCGGTGTTTTCCAAGATGTCCGAAACGGAGTGCAGTCAGGGTGTGCTCGCCGTAATGGAAGTATTGCCTGAAAAACTGCCGGAGAGCGAGCGATGCATACTTCTCGACAGGGTTAGAGATCCCGGGAATGTCGGCACGATCTTGCGTACCGCCGCCGCTTGCGGTTACGACGTGATAGTCAATAATTGCGCCGATATTTATTCGCCGAAAGTAACGAGAAGCAGTATGTCGGCGCTGTTGAAATGCCGTATATGCTCGAACGAGCCGCCGGAAAGTATAAAAAAGCTCGGGTACGAATTGATCGCTGCGGATATGAGCGGCGGTAATCTGTTTTCGATGAGCAAGCCGTCCGGCAAATACTGTATAGTGATAGGCAATGAGGCAGACGGTGTGTCCGAAGAAATACTCGGGATCTCTGACAGGACGGTGGCTATACCGATGGAAAACATGGAATCGCTCAATGCCGCCGTAGCCGCCGCCGTTATGATGTTCGAACTGCGTTACGGTATAAAATAATTGACAAACCGTATAAGGAAATAGTATAATATTCGGGTTATAGGTTTTTAATATTAAAATTCACAAATAACGGAGATATGTATGTCGGGACACAGCAAATGGGCAACAATCAAACGCCAGAAAGGCAAGACGGACGCGGCTCGCGCCAATGTTTTTACCAAGATCGGAAGAGAGCTTGCGGTCGCCGTGAAGAGCGGCGGGCCCGATCCCAACAATAACCCGCGGCTTCGCGACTGTATTGCAAAAGCGCGTGCCGCCAACATGCCCAACGACAATATTCAGCGCTCCATAAAAAAGGCGAGCGGCGAGGAAAGCAACGTCGTTTACGACGCAATAACATACGAGGGCTATGGCTCGGGCGGCGTTGCTGTCATCGTGGAAGCTCTTACCGACAATAAGAACCGTACGGCAGCCGCCGTGCGACATATTTTCGATAAATGCGGCGGTTCGCTCGGCACGACAAACTGTGTTTCGTATATGTTCGAGTCGAAGGGTATCATAACCGTTGCCGCACAGCCGAACGACGACGAGGAAGAAATAATGATGCTCGCGCTCGACCTCGGCGCCGACGACTTCGACGGTTCGGAAACCGAATATTATATTTCCGTTTCACCGTCCGCAATCGAATCGGTGCGCGACGGGCTCGAAAAAGCGGGCAAGAACATTCTTGCTTCCGAAGTTCGGCAAGTTCCGTCGTCTACGGTGGACGTCGATGCGGATACCGAATCGAAGATCAGGCGTATGCTCGACATGTTCGACGAAAACGACGACGTGCAGAACGTTTATCACAACGCCAATATGTCGGACGACGAGGACGAGGAATAATACCGTTCGTTGTCGTTTCAAAAGATTAAACGCTGATGCGATAGTTACTGTTTTTTGCCGATCGGCTGTTTATGCAGACGTCGGTCTTTTGTAGGCAAATATATTTGCCGTGCGGGGTTATTGTATGCTTTTCGGTGACTTGTCTGTTAAAAAGCACAGACTTATCATAGGCGGTTGCGACGCCGTTGCGCTTGCGAAACAATACGGCACGCCGCTGTATGTGTTCGATGCGGCGCGTTGCGAAAAAAACGCGCGCGCTTACGTGGATATTCTCAAACGCGAATACCCCGATTCTACAGTCTGCTACGCTTCTAAAGCGTTCAGCTGTATCGGAATATACAATATCCTCAAATCTTTGGGACTCGGTGCGGACGTCGTTTCGGGCGGAGAGCTGTATACTGCGTTAAAAGGCGGAATGGATCCCCCAAATATATATTTTCACGGAAACAATAAGACGGAGAGAGAGATAAAATTTGCCGTTGAGTCGGGCGTAGGTTGTTTTGTCGTCGATTCCGAACGCGAACTTGAGCTTATATCCGATTTTGCCGATAAGCCGCAAAACGTTTTGGTAAGAGTCAATCCCGGCGTCGAAGCGCATACGCACAGCTTTATTCAGACGGCTACACCTGACAGTAAGTTCGGTTTTTCGATAGCCGACGGTTCGGCGCGCGAGTTTATACTTTCGGTCGGAAACTATAAGAATATCAAGTTCTGCGGAATCGCATGCCATATAGGTTCTCAGATATTCGAACCGCAGTCGTTTGAAATAGCTATAGACAAGATGACCGATTTTATTGTCGAGTTTAACAAGCTCGGTATAAGGGTAGAACGGCTCGATCTCGGCGGAGGTTACGGAATACACTATATTGCGGAAGATAAACCGCTTACGCCCGAAGATTATATGCTCAATACGGTCAGATATTTGAAATCCGCGATAGAACGCAGAAAGATAAACCCGCCCAAACTTATTGTAGAGCCCGGGCGTTCGATAGTCGGCGAAGCCGGAATTACTCTGTATACCGTCGGCTCTGTCAAAAACATTAAGAACGTAAAGACTTATGCTGCTGTGGACGGCGGCATGTTCGAGAATCCGCGTGCAATGCTGTATTCGGCGCGGTATTCGGCTGTCGTTGCAGATAAAGCGGACATGCCCGCTACCGATGAGTATTCTATTGCGGGAAAATGTTGCGAAAGCGGCGACATTATTATAGACGGAATAAAACTTCCCAAGCTCTCGAGCGGTGATATTCTTGCGGTTTTATCTACGGGTGCGTACCATTATTCCATGGCGTCCAATTACAACAGAAACGCCGTGCCGCCCGTCGTCGCCGTAAAGAACGGTAAATCGGCGTACATGGTTAAACCGCAAACTTATGAAGACATAGCGCGCAATGACGTAATACCGGTGTTGTCGGAGGAAAAGCAATGATATTCGCGGCGCTCGGCGGTGGCGATGCAATAGATTATTTGATTACAATACTGATGACGTTTGCCGCAGTATATATCGCGCTCGTGTTTCATGAGGTAGCGCACGGTCTTGTCGCGAAGTGGAACGGCGACTATACGGCAAAGTATGCGGGTAGGCTGACTCTTAATCCGTTAAAGCATATCGATCTTATCGGGTTTATAATGATGATGCTTGTAGGATTCGGTTATGCCAAGCCGGTGCCGGTCAATCCCAACAACTTCAAGCATTATCGTCGCGGTATGTTTGCCGTGGCTATAGCAGGGGTAGTTACCAACCTTATCATCGCGTTTTTTGCGACGTTGTTCGGCGGATTGTTCTATTTCGGAATGGAAAGAGTTTCGAGTCAGGGCGCATATTACGCAATGTATTATTTCGGCGAATTTTTCAATCTTCTCGCGCGGATAAATTTGTCGCTTGTGTTTTTCAATCTTTTGCCGATATATCCGCTCGACGGGTTTCGTATCGTGGAATCGTTTTCGCGCTTCGGCAACCGTTATTGCAGATTTATGCGTACTAACGGTAGGTATATACTTTGGGGGCTTGTGGCGATCAGCTTTATCGTTTCGATGGCAGGCAGCTATGCCGCATTGCCGTATTGGTTCAAATATATAGATGTGCTCGGCACGTATTTGCGCGTATGCGTCAATGCGGTTAATTGGGTATTTGTGTCGTTTTGGTCGCTCATGATAGGCAGCAGAGATTTGTTGCTGTATGTTTTTGTATGGCGTTACGGGGGATTTGCATGAAAAATACAGCAGAACGCGAACAGTCTGTCGCTAATGAAAAGAGCTATCACGTAGTGCTCAAAAACTATGACGGACCGCTCGATCTTCTTCTCGATCTGGTTCACAGAAAAAAAATACGCATAGAGGATATTTTTATATCGGATATCACGGAGCAGTATCTCGCGGCGATGGAACAGCTCGACGAGCTGGATATGGATCAGGCTGCGGATTTCATCGAGGTGGCGGCAACGCTTTTGGAGATAAAATCACGCGCGCTGTTGCCGCGCCCCGAGGTTGTGGAAACACCCGAGGACGATCCCGCTACAGAGCTTATAAACCGTATCGAAGAATATAAGCTGTATAAGGAAGCGGCTGAAAAAATGCGCGAGCAGGAAGTCATAAACATGCACTATCGCGATCCCGACGAGTCGGTCGGAATGCCGCGCCTCGTGCTCAAAGATATGACGACGGACGGACTTTTGAAAGCGCTCAAAAAGATGTTCGAAAAGCTCGGTACCCGTCAGCAAGCGCTCAAAGTGCGCAAAATCGAGCGCGATCCTTTTACCGTTGATCAGAAGAAAGACTTTATCAGACAGAAGATGAAGTTCGAAAGCGAATTTACTTTCGAAGAACTTTTCGACGAGTATTTTACTGTAGGCGAAGTCGTTACGACTTTTTCGGCGCTTTTGGATCTCGTTAAAAATCAGGAAGTATGCGTTGAGCAGAAGGAAATATACGATACGATAACTATAAGAAGGAGAGTTGCGGATTAGTATGGAAATAGACGTAATAGAACGGCTTGACAATATTTTGGAAGCGCTTTTGTTCGTTTCGGGCGAGGGACTGAAGATCGCCGATATATGCGAGCAACTCGAATTGCAACGTAGCGAAGTGAACGGCGCGGTAAAGCGCTTGCAAAAAAAATACGGCGGAAACACGGGAATACGGCTTATATCGTTCGACGGAAAGGTGCAGTTCGCATCAAATCCCATGTATGCGGATACCATAGCCTGTGTGTTGAACCCGATCAAAGAAAAGGCGCTGTCCAATCCCGCGCTCGAAACGCTTTCGATCATTGCGTACAGACAGCCTGTTACGCGTCTCGAAGTGGAAAGTATTCGCGGAGTAAACTGTGATTATGCGATACAGGCGCTTTTGAAAAACAATCTGATAGAGGTCGTGGGGCGAAAGGATACTATCGGAAAGCCGCTTCTTTTCGGCACGACGGAAAACTTTTTGAAGCGGTTTAATATAGAGGATATCACGCAGCTTCCGGACCATGACGCGTTGATAGAAAAAATACGCATGATAGAAGATAGCGCGCCGACCCCGACTGAAGAGCAGTTATACAATTATGCGAAACAGGAGGAAAATCCCGATTTTCTCGAAGGCGAGGATGTGATTTCAGTAGACGGCGACGAGGAAGCGGCGGCAGATTCCGAGTAAGCACAAAAACAGACGTAAATAATTTTTATGCTGCGGCAAACACTAATGTTGTGATATACATCGTGCTTGCCGTTTTGTTTTTGCATATAGTTACGCTTCCGATAATTTTCGGGACGGAAATCGCCGTAGATTCCGATATCGGTATCGTTACCGCTAAGTGTCGCGTTTTCGGCATCTGTATTTTTTTCAAGAAGTTAGGATTCGAAGACTTGAAACAAAGGCTGCCCAGTTCTGTCGAAACGAGTGAAGAAGTTTCCGAAAAAGTTAAAAGGTCGGGACTGCGTCCGTTTTTGACAGCGTTTGCGTTAAACGCGTTAAAACGGTTGCGTATCAGATACGCGGAAGTAGAAGCGACCGTCGGTACGGGCGATGCCGCGGCTACTGCGGCTGTAATCGGCGTGGCGCGGATAGCTGCCGCTTCGGCATGTGCCGCACGCGGATATCGTGGCAATATCGGCGATATTTCGCCCGATTTCGATAACGAATGTGTAAAGATAGATTTTATCGGCATATTTTCGCTGTGTATTGCGGATATTATTTATGCGGTATGTGCCGCCGTTCGTTCGATAGCGGCGCGGCGCGCAAGACGCGGGAGGATATATGCAAATAACGTTGCCGAGTGAAAAAACGGAACACCCGATCGAACGCATAATGGACAGCGCGTTCGGAAAAATGAAAACGCTTACGGATGCGGATATAATTGTAGGCGATCCTATAATCATGCCCGACGGAACAAGTATAGTACCTATAAGCAAGATCAGTATCGGTTTGGTATCGGGCGGCGGCGAATATGCGGATAAGCAGCATAACGAGTTTCCGTTTGCGGGTGCTTCGGGTGCGGGCATGAGTATTCAGCCCGTTTGTTTTCTCGTAAGCGACGGAAAAAACGTCAAGCTTATGTCGATAGGCTCCAAAACGCCGTTCGAGAAAGTTATGGATACTGTACCGAATATTATCGGTTCGTTTTTTTCGAAGAAATGAAGAAATCGATAGCTATCATTTTAGCCGCTGTCGCGGTATTTATATTTACGGCGTGTTCGGATCAATATCGAGCGTCGGTGCCTGTAATGCAAACAGTCAAAAACTGCGAAATATCGAGCTCCGCTTCGTCGATGGCTTTATTCGACGGCGATACGGGCGAACTTGTGTACTCCAAAAATTGCGACGCGCGCCGCGAGCCTGCGAGCACTACCAAGATATGTACCGCGCTCACGGTACTGAATAATTTCGAAACGCTCGATCTGCCCGTTGCTATTCCCGACGAGGCTGTCGGGATAGAGGGATCTTCGCTGTATTTGCAGCGCGGAGAGATGCTTACGGTTCGCGATCTCTTGTACGGATTAATGCTTCAATCCGGCAACGACTGCGCGGTAGCGCTTGCGGTGATCGTCGGCGGAAGCGTAGACGGTTTTGTTAAGATGATGAACGAAACAGCCGAGGCGTGCGGCGCGGTTAATACAAATTTCGCAAATCCGCACGGTTTGCACCACGACGAGCATTATACGACCGCGCGCGATCTCTGTCTTATTTCGTATCGAGCGATGCAGAACGAAACGTTTCGCGAGATAGTCGGAACGAAGAAGCATCGCACTCCGTATCATAATCACGAATACGATAGAAATTTTCCAAACAAGAATAAAATACTTTATAATTACGACGGCGGAAACGGCATAAAAACGGGCTATACGCGCGCTGCCGGCAGATGTCTCGTTTCCTCGGCGACGCGCAACGGAAAAACGTATATTTGTACCGTGCTTAATTGCGGCAATATGTGGGAAGAGAGCATGCGTCTTTTGGATAAGGCTTTCGATAACGATCAAAACGCTTGATTTTTTTGCCGATATAATATATCATATTATCGGTAAATATCATGAGAATCAATAAATATTTGAGCGGTTGCGGTATTGACAGCCGAAGAAAATGCGAAAAGCTCGTGACGGACGGCAGAGTACGCGTAAATGGTAAGACCGTTATCGAACTCGGCACGGACGTTAAGGAAGGCGACGCGGTGGAAGTAGACGGAAAGCGCGTCGCTTTGACTTTCAAAAAAATTTACATAATGCTCAACAAACCCAAGGGCTGCGTATGCACCGTAAGCGACGATAAAGGCAGAAAAACGGTTATCGATTTCGTGAACATCAAAGAGCGCTTGTTCCCGGTGGGCAGATTGGATTACGATACCGAAGGACTGTTGCTGCTTACGAACGACGGCGATCTCGCAAACAAAATAACCCATCCTAAAAACGAAGTAAAGAAAACGTATTCGGTCAGAGTGGAGGGGGAGCCTACGGCAGCCGAGCTGAAACGCTTGCGTAACGGCATAGAGTATAACGGCGTCAAATACTCTGGCGCCGATATTGCCGTGATCGGTGCCGAGGAGGGTGCGACGCGCCTCGAAATAACGATTACCGAAGGCAAAAATCACGAGATCAAAAATATGATCGAATCGCTCGGCAGGCGTGTTTTGTTCCTTAAACGCATTTCGATAGGCGGTATACGGCTCGGCGGGCTGTCGCGCGGAGAATGGAGGTATCTCAACTCCCGCGAAATCGAGTATATCAAATCTTTATGAACAATATTCATAATATAAATTATCAAAAGAATGTAATAATCGTTGAAATTTTTGTTCTGTAATGCTATAATGTAAAAGCGATAATATGCGGAGGACTTAATGGACACTTTGCAAAATACAAAAAACAAACTTGCTGCGGCAAACAAGGACATACTCGGATTTATAAATGCGTTCGTTGACGACAAGTCGTTTGTCGAAACGGACGCTTTTATGTGTTCGGAGCAAGGCGGAGCTGCGATAGGCGAAGGCGTAGTGAGCGGCTTTGCTCAAATAGACGGTGCCAATGTTTGCTTGTTTGCTACCGATTCCAAGGTGCTTAAAGGCGCCGTGGGCGAACTCAACGCCAAAAAGATCACTCGGGCGATAAACAGTGCCGTACGTGCTGATAAGCCGCTCATTGCGGTGTGGGACACATCGGGTGCGAGATTCGCGGAAGGGATAGGCGCGCTCGACGGATACGGTTCTATACTAAGGGCGTATACGGTTGCTTACGGAGAGATACCCGTTATTTCCGTGATCAAGGGCAACAATCTCGGGTTGTCGTCGTACGTTGCCGGAATAAGCGATTTTGTCATAGCTTACGAAAGCAGCGTTATTGCTTCCGCGTCGCCGCTTGTTCTTTCGGCAAAAACAGGGAAAAGCGCCGTCGGTTCGGCAAAAGCCGCCGCCGCCGAAGGAACTGTGACCAATATCGTAAAATCGGACAAAGAGCTTTGCGAGCTTTTGGTAAAAATTCTCAGAGTTTATAACGGCGGAGCCGAAAACGGCGATAATCCCAACCGCGTATGCAAAGGGCTGAAAGCGGGAGTTTCCGCGGATGCGGTCATAAAAGAGGTTTTTGACAAAAACAGTTTTTTGCCCGTCCGTGCAGATTACGCTAAAGTTGCCGTTACGGGTTTTGCGACTATCGGCGATATATCGATCGGAGTCGTTGCGACGGATTCGACCGTGAACGGCGGAACTCTTACCGCCGACGCGTGCGTCAAGATCAGCGAGTTCTTGAATATGTGCGAGAACGCGGAATGTCCCGTCGTTTTCCTGACCGACAGCGTCGGTACCGAAAAGGGCGAAAACGATTCCGTGCTCGTGCGTGAGATGTCGAATCTTATTTATCAGGTCAATACGCTCGACGTAGATATGTTTTCCGTAGTGTACGGCAAGGCTATAGGCGGGGCGTATACTGCGCTCGTGTCGCCTTGCGAATACAAGATAGCATGGGAGTGCGGCGAAGTGGGCGCGCTCGAATCGGAAGCCGCGGCGCGTCTTTTGTATGCCGACGAGATAAAATCGGCAAAGGATAAAGACAAAACCGCAAAAAAACTTGCCGATTCGTACGGTGGCGAAAACAACTCGGCGCTCGTAATTGCGCAAAAAGGTTATTTCGACAATGTTATCGAACCCAATCTTACGCGTTCGTATCTTCTTGCAGCGCTCATTGCGCACGTGGAGTAAGTCATGAACGGAGCGGTAGTGTTTTTATCTGCGGAAGCGTCCGTCCTCGATGCGTTTCTGTACGCAATCGTAGGATTTTTGATCGTCCTTGCGGTGCTCGCGCTTCTCGTTGGCATATTTTATTTAACCGGTCTTATATTCAAGACCAAAGCTATGAGCAAGGACAAACTTTTCGAGCGTCGTAAAAAACCCGCCGCCAAACAAGTCGAGAGCGGCGATGACGAAGAAGAAACGGTAGCTGCGATCACGGCGGCAGTCGCATTGTGTTTGTCGGACGCGGAAAGCAGCGAAGTAAAACCCGATTTCGTAATACGCCGCATAGTGCGGAAAAAATAATCAGAAGCCTTTTGGAGGAATCATGCGTAAATTCAATGTAGTAGTAAACGGTAAAGCGTACGAAGTGGACGTGGAAGAACTCGGCGGAGATAACACCTCATCCGTTTCGTCGGCGCCTGTCGTTGCGCCTGCGACCGAAGCAAAGCCTGCGGCACCCGCGGGCGGCACGGCGGTCAAAGCGCCCATGCCCGGACTCATTCTTTCTCTTTCTCACGCCGACGGCGACTCCGTAAAAAAGGACGACAAAGTTTGCGTGCTCGAAGCGATGAAGATGGAAAACGATATTTTCGCACCCGCAGGCGGCACGATTACTTATGCCGTTAAGAAAGGCGACAACATCGATACCGGTGCGGTCATAGCTTACATCAAGTAAGGAGCGATCGCGTGAATTTTATAGATATTCTCAAAAACCTATGGGTCAACACGGGATTCGCACATTCCGAATGGCAGAATTACGTCATGCTCGTCATTGCGTGCGTCCTGTTGTTTGTCGGTATAGGACTTAAGAAGGAACCGCTGTTGCTTGTGCCTATCGGGTTCGGAATGTTGCTTATAAACATACCGGGCGCGCATGAGATACTGCTTAAAGAGCCGACAGACGGCGCGATAGGCGGGTTTATGTGGTATGTAAGCCGCGGAGTCAAGTGGGTAATATTCCCGCCGATCATATTCTTGGGGATAGGTGCTATGACCGATTTCGGTCCGCTGATAGCCAATCCCAAGAGTTTTCTTTTGGGCGCGGCGGCGCAGCTCGGCATATTTATCACGCTGTTCTGCGCTATTCCGATATTCGGCGAAAAGGTTGCTGCGGCAACCGCCATAATAGGCGGTGCGGACGGACCTACGTCTATTTATGTCGCGTCTAAAATGGGCGTATCCAACGCTACGCTGTCGGCAATAACCGTGGCTGCTTATTCGTATATGGCGCTCATACCGATCATACAGCCGCCGCTTATGAAGCTGATAACGACAAAGAAAGAGCGAGCTATCAAAATGAAGCAGCTCCGTCCCGTTTCGAAACGTGAGAAGATAATTTTCCCGATAGTAATAACGGTTGTTTGCGGTCTTATATTGCCCGACTCGTTGCCGTTGCTCGGAATGTTGATGCTCGGCAATCTCTTGAAAGAATGTTTGGTGACTGACAGACTGTCGCAAACAGCGAGCAACGGGCTAATGAATGCGATAACGATATTCCTCGGCATAACGGTAGGCACAATGGCATACGGCGTGGAGTTTTTGGATACGGACACGCTCATTATCGTTGCGCTCGGGTTGTGCGCGTTTGTAATGGGCACGATAGGCGGACTTTTAATGGGCAAGCTGATGTGCCTGCTTACTCACGGTAAGATCAATCCGCTGATCGGAAGCGCGGGTGTTTCGGCGGTTCCGATGGCGGCGCGAGTATCGCAAACCGTTGCGCAAAAGGAAGATCCGAACAACTATCTGCTCATGCATGCTATGGGTCCGAATGTTGCGGGCGTTATCGGTTCTGCGGTAGCCGCGGGCGTACTTCTCGCAATGTTCCCTTAAACGTCCGCTATGACGAAAGTCGGCGGACACGACAAAAAACGGAGATAATCATTATGGCAAAAGTAAAGATTATGGAAACGATATTGCGCGACGCGCACCAATCGCAGGCTGCGACGAGAATGCGCACCGACGAAATGCTTCCCGCGGCGAAGCTGTTGGACGACGTCGGTTTTTACGCGCTGGAAGCATGGGGCGGCGCAACATTCGATTCGTGTTTGAGATATCTCGACGAAGACCCGTGGGACAGGCTGCGTTCGCTTCGCAAAGCTATACCGAATACTAAACTGCAAATGCTTTTCCGCGGACAGAATATCCTCGGATATAAACATTACGCAGACGACGTAGTTGACGAGTTTTGCCGACTTTCCGTAAAGAACGGTATCGACGTTATTCGTATATTCGATGCGCTGAACGATATTCGGAATATGAAGCAGGCAATAGACAGTACAAAAAAACACGGCGGCACCGTTGAAGCCGCACTGTGCTATACGACGAGCAAAGTGCATACTATAGACTATTTCGTCGATCTTGCCGTTAAACTCGAAAGCATGGGCGCCGATATAATATGCATTAAAGATATGGCGAATCTGTTGCTTCCGTATGTTGCGTACGAGCTTGTTTCGCGGATTAAAGACAAAGTAAAAATACCCGTACACTTGCATACTCACAACACTGCTGGCACGGGCGATATGGTCAACCTCAAAGCTATCGAAGCGGGTTGCGATATTGTGGATACCGCGCTGTCGCCGTTGGGCAACGGCACGAGTCAGCCCGCAACGGAGTCGCTTGTCGCGTCGCTTCAGGGCACAGAATACGATACGGGGCTCGATCTCGACAAGCTCAATAAGTGCACGGTATATTTCCGCAAGGTTGCCGACAGATTGGTTGCCGACGGTATTTTGAATCCCAAGGTTTTGAAAGTAGACGTAAATGCGCTTATTTATCAAGTTCCGGGCGGTATGCTTAGCAATCTTATAAGTCAGTTGAAACAGCAGAACGCTTCCGACAGGCTTACCGAAGTTCTCGAAGAAGTTCCGAGAGTGCGAGCCGATCTCGGATTTCCGCCGCTTGTTACGCCGAGCTCGCAGATCGTAGGCACGCAAGCCGTGCTCAACGTCTTGAACGGGGAACGCTACAAAACGGTAACCAAGGAAACAAGGGGAGTTCTTGCGGGCGAATACGGAAAACTTCCTATAGAGCCCGACGCAAAAGTGCTTAAAAAGATACTCGGCGACGCGCCGCGGATAACGTGCAGACCGGCCGATAATATCGCGCCCGAGCTCGATGTATACAAAAAAGAAATCGAAGAGTACGCGATACAGGAAGAGGACGTGCTCACGTACGCGCTGTTCCCGCAACTTGCTATTCCGTTCTTCAAAAAGCGCGAAGCAAGACTCCACGGAATAGACAAAACCATATACGACGGAGCTAACAAGGTTCAGCCTATATGAGAATACTTTTTACAAACGACGACGGTTATGATTCTTACGGGATTCATGCCGTCGCCGATTTATTTAGCCGAGATTACGAAATCGCGGTAGTTGCGCCCGATGTGCAAAAATCGGGGTTTTCCCATTCTTTGACGCTTGAGCCGAACGGATTGACGTTAAAAGAAATAGGCGGTTACGGCTATAAAGTGTATGCTGTAGGCGGAACGCCGGTGGATTGCGTAAAAATAGCGTTTTTCAAGCTGTTCGTAAAGCCCGACGTGGTTATTTCGGGAATAAACAACGGATTGAATTTGGGCAGCGACGTAATGTATTCGGGCACTATCGCCGCGGCAACCGACGCGGCTCATCTCGGCGCGCGTGCGATAGCTCTGTCGTGCGACCGTCACGGCGATACCGTTTCGGACTGCAAAGCGCTGGCAAAATTTATTTTCGATAATTTCGCGCTTATTACTTCTTTTGATTTGCCGCCGAAAACGGTTATAAATATAAATTACCCGAGCGTTAGTCCTCGCGGAGCCGTCGTAACCAAGATGAGCACGCTCGATACATTTAAGGACGGGTATGTCGAAGCGAACGGGATTTTGATGCCGTGCGGGAAGCGGGATTATACGGGGCTCGATCGACAAACGGACGAGGCGCTGTGCCGAGACGGGTATATAACAGTTACGCCGCTCAAAATGGACAGGACGGATTATACGGTACTCGAAAATATCGGGAGCGCGGAGTTTGTTTTATGAAGATTGCGGTCATAGGTGCCGGTGCGGCAGGGCTGGTTGCGGCGGGAAGTGCGAAGGGTGCGGAAGTAACGGTTTTCGATCATTCGGATAAGGTCGGGAAAAAGATATACATAACGGGTAAAGGCCGATGCAATTTTACCAATGTGTGCGATTCCGAAACTTTTCTTTCCAATGTCGTCAATAATGCTATGTTTCTTCGCGGCGCGATCGCGAGGTTTTCACCAAACGACGCGTTGAATCTGATGAATCAAAACGGATGTAAGACTAAGGTGGAGCGCGGACGGCGGGCGTTTCCGCAATCGGACAAAGCGAGCGACGTTACAAAGGCGCTCGTTAAGTACGCCGAACGCAACGGCGCGGAAATAAGGCTTTACAGTGACATTAAGGACATAACGCCAAACAACAACGGATTTACTGTGAGATATATCGGCGGGAGCGGCGACTTCGATAAAGTGATCGTTTGTACGGGCGGACTCAGCTATCCCGTTACCGGTTCGGACGGCAGTTTTTGGGAGATAATAAAGAAGCTCGGACATTCTATGATCCCGCCCAAACCGTCGCTCGTCGCACTCGAAACGCGTGAAGATCTGTCAGGTGCCGAAGGGCTGTCGCTGAAAAACGTAACGCTTAATTGCGGTAAACATTCGATCTTCGGCGAATTGCTGATAACCGATAACGGTATATCGGGCCCGATAGCGCTCACTCTGTCGGCTTTTATGTCGCGCGAAAAGTATCCGTACGATATAAGCATCGATTTCAAGCCGGCGATGACTGACGATGAACTCGATAGCAGGCTTATCAAGGATTTCGGCAATAATATCAACAGGCAATTCAAAAATGCGCTTGACTTCCTCTTGCCAAAATCCATAATTCCGTATATAATAGAACGGTCGGGTATATCTCCTAATAAACAAGTCAACTCCGTAACAAAAGAAGAACGCAAACGGCTTGCGCATACCGTAAAACATTTCGAACTCACGGTAACTGGTAATGCCGGCTTTGATCGCGCCGTTGTGACGAGCGGGGGAGTTGACGTTCGTCAGGTCAATCCCAAGACCATGGAATCAAAGCTCGTGCGCGGACTGTATTTCGGCGGAGAGGTGCTCGACGTCGATGCGCTGACTGGCGGATATAATTTTCATATTGCGCTCGCTACGGGATACACGGCGGGTGCTGCGGCGGTAAACTCATGAAGAAACTTATTTCGATACGCGGCGCTGTGACCGCGGCAAACACACGAAGCGACATTGCCTACAAATCGCGCAAGCTCGTAGACAGAATTTATTTTAAGAACGGGCTTACCGATGCGGACGTCGTTAATGCCGTCTTTTCGGTTACGTCGGATCTGACTGCCGAATATCCCGCACATGCAGTGAGGGAAACGGGGCGCGATATAGCTTTATTTTCGTGTGCCGAGCCGAATATCGACGGGACTTTGCGCGGCTGTATACGCGTGATGATAACCGCGTATTCGAATGAAAAGCCGCGTCATATATATCTCGGAAAAGCACGCACGCTCAGACCCGATCTTACGGGCGTGTATTCGATTGCACTCGACGGCCCGTCCGGAGCGGGGAAAAGCACCGTCGCAAAACAGGTAGCAAAGCGTCTCGGGCTTACGTATCTCGATACGGGCGCGCTTTACAGAACGCTCGGATTAAAGTGTCTCGATTGCGGCGTCGGCACAAAGAACGCTTCCGCCGTGGAAAAGTGTCTTAAAAGCGTCGAGGTCGGTATAGAATATGCGGACGGAGTTCAGCGCGTATTGCTTGACGGCAGCGATGTTTCGGGGCGCATACGCACGCCTGAGGTGTCTATGGCGGCATCCGATGTTTCGGCAGTGCCGTATGTGCGTGAAAAATTGCTCGATATTCAACGCGACGCCGCAAAGAAAAGTTCGGTAATACTCGACGGCCGCGATATAGGCACGGTAGTTTTGCCCGATGCGGAATTCAAGTTCTATCTTACTGCGTCTGCGCAAGTTCGCGCAAAACGTCGCTATGACGAACTTATAGGCAAAGGGCAAGACGTAACGTTAGACGGCGTGCTTCGCGACGTTAACGAGCGTGACAAAAACGATTCGACTCGAAAGATCGCGCCGCTTAAACGCGCGTTCGACGCCGTGGAAATAAATTCGGACGAACTTACGGCAGAACAAGTTGCGGACTTTATTGTCGACTACGTGTCGGAGGATACCGAGTGAAACGGTTTTTCATGACTTTACGCGCCATACTTTATCCGCTCGGAAGTCTTATTTTTCCTTGCAAAATTATGGATAAGGACAAGTATAAAAAATACGCGCGCGGAGAAGTGTTGATATCCAATCATTTGTCTTGGATAGATATAGTGTATATGATTTTCAGAGTGCCGGGCTTCAAGCGGTATCTTTCCAAAAAGGAAAATTCGGGAAGCAAATTGCAACACGCCTTTTTGCGCAGCGTGGGGGTGATCTTTGTGGACCGCGAAAAACCGGAGCTTTCATCGATGCGCGAGTGTTTGACCGCATTGAAAAACGGCGAATCGTTATCCGTATTTCCCGAAGGCACGCGCAATAAAACGGGGCGGGAATTGCAACCGTTCCATTCGGGTGCGGCCATGTTTGCGCTTAAAGGCAAAGTCCCCGTTATCCCGGTGGTCTTTCATCATAAGGGTAGATTTTTCCGCCGCAACTATATGGGTTACGGCGATCCCGTTTATCTCGACGATCTTTATTCGAGACGGCTGGACGAAGAAGTTTTGAACGAGGCTACCGAAAGATTCCGTGCGGCAATGCAAAAGACGCTCGACAAGCTCGACAGATGGGTAGAAGAAAAGGGATATAAAAAGGATAAAAAAATATCGAGACGGAATAAACGCGATCTCGAAAAACAATATAAAGCGGCAAAGAAAGAATATGCTCGAAATACGCATTGCAAATAACGCGGGATTTTGCTTCGGCGTCAAAGAGGCGGTGCGAACGGCAAAAGAACATGCTGCCGACAAAGGTTGTTATCTTCTCGGCGATATTATTCACAATAAAGCCGTTGTTGCCGATCTCGAATCGCGCGGGCTCAATATCGTCGATACGGTGGAGCAGTTGCCGAACGGTGCAGGCGGAACTGTTATCATAAGGTCGCACGGCGCTACGCGAAAAACGTATGACGAGATCCGCGCCAAGGGTTACGATATTATAGATGCGACCTGTCCGTTTGTTTCCAAAATACACGCCATCGTGCGTAAACATTTCGACGACGGCTATCATATAGTGATAGTGGGCGCACGGGAGCATCCGGAAGTGATTGCGACAAACGGATGGTGCGACGGTTCGGCTACGATTGTCGAAGCGGATTCCGATCTTTCGGGGCTTGAAAAGTACGAAAAACTGTGCGTCGTTTGTCAGACGACATTCGACGCGAAAAAATTCGAAGAACTTTCTAAAAAAATATCTAAAATTCATTCAAAAACGGTTGAAATTTTCGACACGATTTGCTATACTACTTATGAGCGCCAAAAGGAAGCGGTTTTACTCGCCGCAGAATGTGACGTGATGCTTGTCGTGGGCGATAAGCGAAGTTCCAACACAAACAAGTTGTACGAGCTTTGCGCCGCGGTTAACGGCAACACATATTTCGTTCAATCCGCAAGCGAACTCGAAAAAATCAAATTTCCCCGCAGCGGCGTGGTAGGTATCGTCGCCGGGGCATCGAC
>CAJULK010000004.1:0-25993 GCA_910587455.1 uncultured Christensenellaceae bacterium
AACAACTACAATGTTCGGGAAAACGGAAAGTTTGTCAGAGCGCAGTAAAAGAAAAAAGCAACGGAAAGTGAAATGCACCCCAAAAGTTAGACAAACTAATGGAGGTGCATTTTTATGGCAAAGAAAGGACAAACATTCAAAAAGTATAGCGCAGAGTTCAAGTTATGTGTTATACTGGATATGCGTGAACATGGATTAAGCTACCGTGAAACTGTGCGCAAATACGAATTAGGCGACAATCAATTTGGTGGCGCACGACATATGTTGCAACGATGGGAACGTATATATCTAACCGAAGGAGCGGAAGGCTTTATGGTAGAACGGCGAGGACGAGGATCAAAAGGCAGACCGAGAAAGAAACCGTTACCGCCCGAAGCGGAAAGTGATCTACTCGATGAAGTGCAACAGCTTCGGGAACGTAACGAGTATTTGGAAGCGGAGCTTGAATACTTAAAAAAACTCGATGCCTTAGTTCGAGCGGAAGAGGAACGGAACGGCAAAAAGCCGAAATAGTATCCGAGCTAAGGCATAGATTTCCGCTGAAAAGATTGTTACAATTATCTAAGCTACCACGAAGTACATACTACTACCACTTAAAGCAAAGTAAAGTAAAGCAGATAAGTATTCTATGGTCAAGCAAGAGATAGAACAAATCTTTACCGAGAACAAACAAAGATACGGCTACCGACGGATATTACTTGTATTACGGCAAAAAGGCATAAAGCTCAACCATAAAACAGTACATAAGTTGATGCGAAGTATGGGATTACACGGGAAACGCCGTAAAAGCAAGTATAAATCGTATAAAGGCGAAGTCGGAAAGATAGCTCCGAATATAATAAACCGTAACTTCGAAACAACGAAACCGTTCGAGAAGTTAGCGACAGACGTAACCGAATTCGCTGTATGCGACGACAAAGTATATCTATCTCCAATACTTGATTTACATAACAACGAAGTAATAAGCTATTCAATCTCAACAAGTCCTAATTTTTGGCAAACGCGAGAAATGCTTAAAGGACTGTTTGACAAGCTACCGCAAGGCGTAACACCTATACTACACTCCGACCAAGGTTGGCAATACCAAATGAAAGAGTTTCAAAGACAACTGCAAGAAAATAACATAATTCAAAGCATGTCGAGGAAAGGCAATTGCTTGGATAACAGTGTAATGGAGAACTTTTTCGGGCGACTGAAAGTGGAGATGTTTTACGGCGAAAAGTTTCAGACAGTGGACGAATTCGTCCACTGTCTGAAAGAGTACATACACTACTGGAACAACGAGAGAATATCTCTCACTCTAAACGGAATGAGTCCGGTACAATACCGAACTCATTCACAAGTAATTTAACTATTTATCTGTCCAACTTTTGGGGTCCATAGCACTACCGCGCTGCTATTTTCTTATAAATTAAAATGATTTACAATAAAAGAATTTAACCCGTTTCTCAATTCTAACATAGCAAGTAAACATAATCTTATTTTTTGATATAAGTTATTGTTGTACGTTGCATTTTTTTCTTTATAGTCCATAAGTAAATCGGTAGAATTATGAACTTCATCATTTCTCAATTTTTTAATTGAAATAACATTTTTATTTGTATGGTATACGTACGTTACAATTAAAAATTCTTTACCATAAGGAACTTGATTACAAGCACTTTTCAATGCAACCATTGATTTATCGCATTTGACTTTATCAAGTTTTAAGACAAATCGCATAAAATCTTTTACTTTTTCTTCGTAAACATAAACTTCGCAACTTACGTTTCTGCAAGCCTGTCTATATAATGCGTCGTACATTGTTTTTTCTTCTTCATTTTGAGTAACTGACAATAAATCAAAATAATTTACCATTTGCAGAATAGCCAAATCCAAATATACAACCATATTATTAAATTTTAGAATTTTAGAGTTTAATTTTGTATACTTATCAAATTCTTTTAGCGTTGCAATACTATGTTTTTCAGACAAGTTTTGAAAATCTAGTTCACTAATTCTTAAATTGTGTGTATCAAAATAAGACTGCCGTATTTTATCTCTTTCTTTTCGGTCAGGGAAAGAAATATAGTCAAAGTAATTCAAATGTTTCATAGGCATATTATAGCATTTTAGTGTAATAAAATCAACTATATGCGTACAAGGGTGGGTTCTCTTGGGTGGGCAATAGAAAAAGCACAAGGCATTTAACCTTGTGCTTCTTCCTTACCTTTCGGAGATAAAACCTGCTATTCCGTTCACGAATAGATATTTAGGGTTCAATCTCTGTCGTTTCTGGTGCGGAGGACGAGACTTGAACTCGTACGGTGTTACCCACAGGCTTCTGAGACCTGCGCGTCTGCCAATTTCGCCACCCCCGCAAACACCGATAATTATACAAGCTGCGCGCCGCAATGTCAAGCGTTTATCGGGCACGGCGCGACAGACTTGCGCAATTTATTTGCCTATTTGCGATTTATGTAGTATAATAGTCGCGTTCAAACAAAAGCGCACTGCGCAACAAAGGAGTTTTACATATGGCAAAGACACGGGTTGTTCTCGCCTATTCGGGCGGTCTTGACACGACTATCATTATACCTTGGCTTAAAGAACACTACGACTGCGACGTAATAGCAGTAGCCGCAGATGTCGGTCAGGGCGAAGAACTCGCACCGCTCAACGAAAAAGCGATAAAGAGCGGCGCGGAAAAAATTTACATAGAAAATATTACAGAAGAGTTTGTCCGCGACTGCATATTCCCCACTATCAAAGCGGGCGCGGTATACGAGGGCAAATACCTTCTCGGCACGTCGTTCGCGCGCCCCGTCATAGCAAAACGTCTCGTCGAAATCGCCGAAAAAGAAAAAGCCGACTACATCTGCCACGGCTGCACCGGCAAAGGCAACGATCAGGTGCGCTTCGAACTGTCCATAAAAGCGCTCGCGCCCGACATGAAGATCATAGCGCCGTGGCGCATATGGGATATAAAATCGCGCGACGAAGAAATAGATTACGCCGAAAAGCACGGGCTCGACGTGCCCGTTACCAAGTCGCACAACTACTCCATGGATCGCAATATTTGGCACATCTCGCACGAAGGCAGCGACCTCGAAGACCCCTCCAACGAGCCTAAGGACGAAATGCTGCTCATAAGCAAACCCGTTTCGCAAACGCCCGACACGCCCGAGTACGTCGAAATAGAATGGATCAAGGGCGTGCCCGTCGCCGTCAACGGCAAAAAGCTCGCGCCCGTCGCGCTGATAGAAACACTCAACGACATAGGCGCGCGTCACGGCGTAGGCGTGGACGACATGGTCGAAAACAGGCTTGTAGGCATGAAGTCGCGCGGCGTATACGAAAATCCCGCAGGCTCTATCCTCTACGCCGCACACAAGAACCTCGAGGAGATCACGCTCGACCGCGACACCGCACACTTCAAAGAACACGTCGCGCTCAAGTTTGCCGAACTCGTTTACGACGGCAAATGGTACACACCGCTCCGCGAAGCGCTCTCCGCGTTTGTAGACTCCACGCAGGAATACGTTACGGGCAAGACACGTCTCAAACTGTTTAAGGGCAAGATCACGCCCGCAGGCATGACTTCGCCCTACTCGCTCTACGACGAGGACATAGCAACGTTCGGCGCGGACGAAGTGTACGATCAAAAAGATTCCGCGGGATTTATAAACCTGTTCGGACTGCCGCTCAAAGTGCGTGCGAAAATGCTCAAATCAAAAAAGAAATAACGGGCGCGACAAAACGCTCGGCGGCAATAACGAGGAACAAAATATGAAACTTTGGTCGGGAAGATTCACTGCCGATCTCGATAAAACGGCGGAAGCGTTCAACGATTCGCTTCCTTTCGACGGCGCCATGTACGCGCAGGACATTCGCGGCTCAATCGCTCACTGCACCATGCTCGGACGTTGTTCGATAATATCCGAAGCGGAATCGAACACGATCCGCGCTGCGCTCGAATGCATACTCGCGGATATAGAGAACGGAATACTCGAAATAAAAAACGCCGAGGACATTCATTCTTTCGTCGAAAACGAACTCGTCCTCCGCATAGGCGACACGGGCAAAAAACTTCATACCGCAAGAAGCCGAAACGATCAGGTAGCGACCGATTTCCGTTTGTATCTGCGCGACGCGATAGACGAAGAGCTCGCGCTTATAAAAGCGCTCGTCAAAACGCTGTGCGACCGCGCCGAACAGGAAACGGACACCGCACTCCCCGCCTACACGCATATGCAAAAGGCGCAGCCGACCACGCTCGCGCACTATCTTCTCGCCTATGCCAACATGTTCATGCGCGACGCCGACAGGCTGACCGACTGCCGCAAACGGCTCAACGTTATGCCGCTCGGCAGCGGCGCGTGCGTTGCGACAACGTTCCCCGTAGACAGAGCGCTTACCGCAAAACTTCTCGGCTTCGACGGCGTGACCGAAAACTCGCTCGACGGCGTGAGCGACCGCGATTTTGCGATAGAATATCTGTCGTGCGCGGCGCAGACCGTTCTGCACCTCAGCCGTATCAACGAAGAGTTCGTGTATTGGTCGGGCGAAGAGTTCGGATTCATCTCGTTGCCCGACGAATACAGCACCGGCTCGTCAATCATGCCGCAAAAGAAGAATCCCGACGTCAACGAGCTTCTGCGCGGCAAATCGGGGCGCGTCGTCGGCGATCTCGTATCGCTTCTTACGCTCATGAAAGGGCTTCCGCTCGCCTACAACAAAGATATGCAGGAAGACAAAGAACCCGTATTCGACGCCGCAAACACGCTCCGCATGTGCCTGCGCGTTTTTACGGGATTTTTGCAAAAGGTAGGATTCGATCGCGAACGCATGAAGCGCGCCGCCGCAGGCGGATATTCGTGCGCTACCGAATGTGCCGATTATCTCGCCGCAAAAGGCGTGCCGTTCCGCACGGCACACGAAATAACGGGCAAGCTCGTGCTTTACTGCGTCAATTCGAAAAAGAGCTTGCAGGAACTTTCGGTCGAGGAATACAAAACGTTTTCGCCGCTGTTCGAAGCGGACGTAAAAGCCGCGGTGGATGTAACGAACGCCGTCAAGCGCCGAACCGTCATCGGTGGCTGCGCGCCCGACGAAACGAAGCGACAAATCGCCGCTATCCGCAAAAAGCTCGGATAGAAATCACGACAAATGCAAAAACAGACGCCACCGCGACTGTTTTTTGTTGTTAAATAAGTATTATAACATCTGAAAACGATTTGTCAATAGATAACATAATTTAATAATATAAAAAATCCACAAAAGCAAAGCTCCCGAATGTTCGGGAGCTTTGCACGGTTACGGCGGATAAATTCGATCTTACTTATCACATTCGTATTTGTCGCGTTTGAGCGCGAAGTAGTTGGAAAACATTGCGACGATCTCTTTGTTTCCGGCATAACGGAAATCGATGTCGAACAGCCTGCCGATCACCTTGCAAGCCTCCGACGTCGAAAACAATCGGCGCAAATTTTTTTCAATCGAGCTTTTTGTGCAATTAAAATCGTCGGCGACTCTGTTATAAATACTGTCTATCGTAGCAGTACGATCGTCCGAATACATTTCGACGCACGAGCAAAACTGATCGAAACCTTTCAGCGAAGCCCGAAATCCCGTCTTTACAAGAGTGCCGACAATAAAATCGTGTCTTCCCATTGATTTGACCTCCTTTTGTAGAGTAGTACGTCCATTAAAATACAATATTTTCAATATGTCAAGGCATTTTATACGTGAATTTTTGTCGATTTTTAAGGTATTTTTATAGTACACAATATAATGCGATTTTTTTATTTTTTCATTACATTATATTGTGTATATATCCCTCTCGGATATTTTACGCAAAAGCCGTGTCAAAAACTTGACAAGTTCCGAGCGGTCGTGTATAATAGAGTAAATTCGAGTTCGCGGAACGAAGGAGGTGAATCGGAATGTCGGTTGTTCGCGTCGGAGAAAACGAATCTTTGGACAGCGCTCTCAAGCGTTTTAAGCGCAAATGCCAAAAAGACAACATCTTGGGCGATATGCGCAAAAAGGAATATTACGAAAAGCCTTCGGTCAAGCGTAAAAAGAAAAAAGAAGCAGCGCGTAAGCGTTTCAGATAGGAATAACGCAGTCGCGGATTTTTTCCGCGTTGCTTATCTTATGCTCGCGGCGTTTAATAAAACGCCGCTTTTCTTTTGCTTTTTTACCTCGCAAAAGCGCGCCGCACTATCGCGTAACGGCGCGCTTTATCTATGACTCGTCATAAACGCTTTGCTATTTCAGCACGACTTCGACTTCTATATCGACATTTACTTTTTGCGCAGAGTAGTCGCGCTCGTAATAATCGGGCGCAAACCGATAAAACTGCCGTGCTATAAACAGCGGATCGCAATCGAGCGCTAGTGCGCTGTCGTACGCTTGCGCTATCTCTTTTTTTATCGAACTCGCAAACGCGCTCTTGACCGCCGCGCTCGCGTCGCCTTTGGAATCGACCGCGTTGAACTTATCTCCGCTCGGTACGACCGTAGCTTTGACCTTGACCGTAGCGCCCGCAGTTTCGGGCTTTACCTTTATATCCACGCTCTTCTTTACGAGCGCCGCCGAAACGTCTTTTACGGTCTCGCCGCCGAACTCCACATCCGCAGTGACGATCCCCTCTTCGATGGGCGCGCTCACCCACGCCACGCCGCGCGCCGCCGCTTTATCCAGAATACCGCGCCGACCCGTTCGGTCGTAGAGCGCGAGTTTTTCGACCTTCATTCCCGAATCGGAGCATTTGCCGCCGCTCCCGCTTTCGCCCGAACCGCCGCCGCTTTCTCCGCCCTCGGAAGATCCTCCGCCGCCCGAACTTTCGCCGCCCGAGCCGCCGCTCTCTTCGCACTCGTCGAGCATTTGCACTACGGGCATGAACGCCGTGCCCGACGCCGAGCCGAGGTCGGACATAAAACCGAGGACGGTATTTGTAGCTATGTGCGCTTTCTGCGCGCCGTACGCTATAAAGTCCGCGTCGGTCGCGCCCGTCTTTTTCATGAAATCGGTTATCTTTCCGATGAGCTCTTTTGCCTCGCCTTCCGCTGCGCACAGATACACGTCGGCGGTAACGTCCGTTGCCGTCATCAGCGTGCCGAAAAGCTCGGGCGGAGCGTTTTTGCCGGCAATGACGATCGAGCAGTGTCCGAGTTCGGCGCGCCTGCCGAGCGCAGTGCCGAGCGCCTCGACCGCTTCGGTGAGCGTTTTTTCCTTGACGGTGACGGTGTCCTTGCTTGTCGCTCCGTCCGTCTCTGTGGGCATGACGTACTGCGCGGTAACTTCCACGCCGTCCGAAACGTCTATGCCGATTATCTCGACTATAACGCGGCTGTTCACTTCTTTGCTGCGCGATACGGTGGACGGCAGAAATGCGACGATTATCGCAAACGCGAATATGAGTATTTTGTAAATTATCAGTTTTTTGGACGCCGTCATCTGCCGCACCCCGCTTTTCTTTGCCGCGCACGTTCCACGCCGGCGCACACCGCCGCGGTCACGGGCACGGCAAACGTGAACGCAACAGTTATTATCGCCGCCGCCCACGACGTGACTACCGCCGAAAATATCGTGGGATCGGTCATTGCAAACACCTGAACGAAGTATATCGCGACGCACACCCCTATCGAGATCGCGAGATGCGCGTTCTTGCCTATTACGTATGAGAAGCACCGCGCCGTGGCGTAAAAGAACAATGCGGCTTCTATAAATGCCGATATGCTCCACAGCACCGACGAAAACAAATCTATACGCCCGTACACGTTGCCTATCGAATATTGCAGTATGCTTGAAATGTTAGTGCTGCTGTCTACAAGCCCCGAAACGTTTCCGAATGCGGCGCACAGTGCGAGCGCAAAGAACACCGCCACGGTCGTTCCTACTACTCCCGACACGGCGGCAAACGTCGCCGTATGCTTTTTCATTTTCGTTCTGCCTATAAACAGCACGAGCGGCGTAAAATCGCCTATCCACGCGGCGTGTCTAAACGCTTCTGATGCAAAGTCGGGCGAACGCATTACGGGAAGTATATTCGCAAGGTCGAATCCCGTCATGATCACTATCGCCGCAAGTATGACTATGCAAACTATGATTATCGGCGTCAGAAACTCGCCGAGCCGACACAGCGCGCGCAGCGTGTGCTTGCCGATCGCCGCCAAAAATGCGAGAAGTATAACGATCATCAGCGCCGCGTCGAAATCGGCGAACACGCTGTCGGAATAAAAAGTCAGCACTTCGCTCGCCGATATGTTGAGCTTAAAGAACAGAAACAGCCCTATAAGCAGCGCCGCTATCTTAGATCCGACATTGCCGAGCACACTTTTAATAAGCGTGAAAAAATCGGTGTCGGGAGAAAGTTTCATCGCAACAAGTCCCAAGCCGAGCGACAAGAGATCAAGTCCGCCGCCCATGGCGAGCGCTATATATCCGTCTCGCCCCGTAGCGCGTATCAGATATATGGGCAGCAAAAACATCTTGGTCGCGAGCGCGAGTATAAACACGAACGCAATAAGCTGAAGCCCCGTCGCTTGCTTTGCGGCGTGCAAACCCTTTTCGTTCGACTGCTCGGCACTCGCTCCCGATTGCGACTGCTGCGCCGAAAATTTTTCGGTTTCGGTTGTTTCCATGCGATGATCTTCCTTTGGTCGGTGTTTGCGGTAAGACTGTTTACGCCTGCCGCGTCGGGTTTTGATTGGGTACGGACGTCGGGCGCTTTTTCATATCCGGATATGCGACGCGCTCGACCGAATCTTTTAGATCGGAATACACAAGAGGTGTGAACGGTGCGAGATACGGCGAATCGTAAGCATTTAGAGAACATATATAATGCAGCGTTATAAGCACCGCCAAAATAAGCCCGAACAGCCCCGACAGACCGCCTATGAGCGTATAAGCCATTCTGAGCACGCTCATAGGCCCGATAAGGTTGGGCACGGTAAATAACGCTATCGAGCTTAACGCCGTTATCATGACCGCGGGCGAGCTTATTATGCCAGCGTTTACCGCCGTTTCGCCGAGCACGAGCGCGCCCACGATACTCATCGCCATGCCGACCGCGCGCGGCATTCTTACGCTTGCTTCGCGTATGATCTCGAACAGAAAAAGCACTACGAGCGTTTCCGCGAGCGGCGACAGAGGCAGTCCTTTTATGGACGTCATCAGCGTTATCATGAACCGCACCGGGATAAGCGTGTAATGGAAGTTTTGCAGAGCGACGTACAGTCCCGGAAGAAGCGTCGCAAGCACGAGACCGAGATACCGCAGCACGCGAATGAACGCGGAATACGACGATCTCTGATAATAATCGTCGCCCGACTGGAACTCTTCCACCATTACGAACGGAACGGTGACGACCATGGGCGAACCGTCCACGACTATAGCGACTCTGCCTTCCAATATCTTAGCCGCGACGACGTCGGGCTTTTCGCTGACGCCCGTCTGTTTGAAAATGGACAGCGGCTTTTCTTCGATATACGGCACGAGATACTGACTGTCTATTATCCCGTCGATGTCTATCTTTTTGAGCCGCTCTTTCACTTTTTTAACGACGCGCGGTTCGGCGACGGACGCAAGATAGCACACCGCCGCGTCCGTCTTTGTGCGCCTGCCGATCTTTATTCTGTCGATGGCGAAATCGGGCGTTTTGAGCCGACGCTCCAACAGCGAGAGATTGGTCTTTATGTTTTCTATAAACCCCTCGCGCGGGCCGCGCAACACCGTTTCGGTAGGCGGTTCGGTTATGCCGCGAGTGGGATAAGACCGCGCCGCCACTACGAGATATCTTTCGTCGCCCTCGACGCAAACCAACAGGTCGCCGCCGAGAAGGCGCTCCGTAGCGTCGTTCGCGTCCGTGACTATTTCCGTTTCCGCGTCTATTACCGAATAACGCGAAAAGTCGTCGAGAGTGCTCAGGTGTTTCGCGTTCTCGCCCTCGAGCGCAAACAGCACGGAACGCCCCACCCCGTCGTCGGCAAGGTCGGGATTCATGAGCACTGCGCCCGAAACGTCCCCGCACTTAAACTCGTGCGTCGCTATATTGGACGGCGTTTCGAAACTATTCAATATTCGCTCGGCTTCTTTCATATCCGTATTTTGCGTATACGACCGCCTTTTAATACGTTTGCCGCAAAACGCAAAACCCCGAACTTTCCGTTCGGGGACTATGATAACGCATAAAGCCGAAACACTCCGCGCCGACTATTTGTTTTCGGATTCCGACCTGTCCGCGATTTCGCTCGGCATGCCGAAGCGCAGCGCGCGCAAATGCTTGTTAAACTCGGCGATATCGCCTTCCATGCCGTTCTGAAGCCAACCTATGATTTCTCCGAACATCAAACACATGTAAAACCGAATGAGAACGTTTTTGTCGTTCTGCTTTATTCTTTTGTTGCAAAACGCCGTATCGAAATACGTTTCAACCACGTATTTGCACATTCGCCACAGATAATTGTCGAATATGTCGCGGTTGACCGAATTGTAAATATGCAATGCCGCACGTCGGTTGCCGTTCATAAATTCGAACGCTATATCGAGACACTTTTCGAACGAATCCACTGTGGGGTACATATTGATTATCCTATCCACGTCGTCGCGCACTATTTCTTCGATCAGAGACGGAACGTCCTGATAATGATAGTAAAAAGAATTACGGTTGATACCGCAATCGGCAGCTATTTCTTTGACCGTTATTTTCGAAAGCGGTCTTTCTCCTATGAGCTTTATCACCGACGCTTTTATTGCATTTTTCGTTGAGTTCGACATAATTCGATTATATCAAACGATACGAACTTTGTCAATATTTTTGCGCGGCGCGGCACTGTCTAATACCCCTTTACTACGCGCACTCCGCCCGATACGGTGTCTATGCCGAAAGTAACTCCGCCCGCGCCGTGAGCATGTTTGTTGCCGCTTTTTACCGTTTCGAAATCAGACGCGAAACTTCCGCTCACCGTATCGAAATCTACGGTAAACGGCGCGTCCGCCGTAAGCCGAAGCTCTACGCCGCCCGATACCGATTCGATATCGTAAACACAAGTAACGGACGGATCGACGGTAAAGGCGATTCTTCCCGAAACGCTCTCCGCGTCCACATCGGACGCGCCGACTATTTTCGCGCCTATCCTGCCCGAAACGCTCTCCGCGTCAAACTTTTCGGCATATACTTCGCCTATCGAAATGCCGCCGCTCACGCTTTCGAGCGACAGTACATCCGCTTTCAATACGGCAGCGCCTATCGACGCCGAAACAGTATTTATTTCCATTTTGCCGAGCAAATCACCGTCGGGAAGCGTTACTGTCAGTTTTTTGTGCACGCCTGCGCAAGACGTGCCCGACTTGACGTACTTTACGCGCAGAACGCCGTTATCCACAAAATACCGCAGCTCGTTGTCGCCCGAAATATCCGACGTCATCGGTGCGGCGGGCGCTTCTTCGAGCGTAACGCCGTCCACGTCGGCGTACACTATTTCGACTGCGCCGCTCACCCAATCTATATTCATTGCCGTTACAGTCGAAGCGATTTCGCCGCCGCCGACAGAGTAGTTTGCCGAGTTTGCATACGTATATCTTGCGAGATTGGAAACGGGATTCACACAGCCTGCGAGCGATCCCGCCGAAAGTACCGCCGCGATCGCCGCAACAGCCGCCGATATTTTTTTCATTTAGCTCACCTCTTTACATCGCGCGCAACGTCTGCGCCGCGTAAAATGTTTACGGTCAAAGTTTAATACCGCGCCATTAAAACAACATGTGAGTATTATTAAAATCGCATTAAAAACATACGGAATACTGCGCCGATCACTCCTTTCGGCTGTACGACGCATATTCGTCGAGCAATCTGTTTGCCGTAATGGGATTGGCGCGTCCGTTCGTAACGCGCATAAGTTCGCCTATCAAATAGCCTCGCAGTTTTTCGTCGCCGCGCGAAAACCCGAGCGCTATGTCCGCACGGTCGGCGAGCACCGATCGAAGCGCTTCCGCGACCTCTCCGTCGGACATTTGCAGCAAACGCAGCCGCGCCGCGGCATCCGACGGCGATTCCCGTTTTCCCCACACTTCCGCGAGAACGCGCTTTGCCGCAAGATTGCCGAGCGTGCCATTATCCGTCATGCGCAGAATTTCCGCGAGTGCCGACGGCGAAACGCCTATCTCGTCGCCGTGCGTTGCCATAAGTCTCAGAACCTCGCCCGAAATAAAGTTTGCCGCGCGCTTGGGCGCTATTCCGAGCGCCGTTACGTTTTGAAACAGTTCCGACACGGCAAAGTCTGCCGTAATGACTTCGGCGTCGTACGCAGACAGTCCACACTCGCCCACATACCGCGCAACCCGCGAAGCCCGAGATTCGGGAAGTTCGCGCCTTATTCGGTCGATAAATTCATCCGTTATTTCGATCGGCGGTATGTCGGGTTCGGCAAAAAACATATAGTCTGCGGCACGCTCCTTGGCGCGCAACGTATATCCCGTACCCGCACTCTCGTCGAATCCGCGCGTTTCGCATGCCACCGCTCCGCCCGAAGTTACGATTTCCGTCTGCCGCGATATTTCCGCATCGACGGCGCGAGCCACGGCGCGGAACGACCCGAGATTTTTAGTTTCCGTCCGCGTGCCCGGCGGCGCCGACTCTGCCGCTACCGAAACGTTTACATCGCAGCGCAGACTGCCTTCTTGCATTTTCAGATCGGAAATCCCAGTGAATTCGAGCACGCGTTTAAGCGCTTTCAAAAACGCGACTGTATCTTTCGCGGAATGAAGATCGGGTTCGGTCACTATCTCTATGAGCGGCACGCCGCACCTGTTGTAGTCTATAAGCGTTCTGTCGCCGTCGCGGACGAGCTTACCCGCGTCGTCCTCGAGCTGAATACGCGCTATGCCGACGCGCCTGATTTTCCCGTCCGATACATACTCCGCATAACCGCCGGTGCAGATCGGAGCATAGTATTGACTCGTTTGCCAGCCCTTAGGAAGATCGGGGTAGAAAAAATTTTTTCTGTCGAACCGTGTTTTACGCGATATATCCGAATGCAACGCAAGCCCTGCGCGAACGGCGTACTCCAACGCGCGCGCGTTTATTACGGGAAGCGCACCGGGCAGCCCCGCGCAGACCGGGCAGCAACGCGTATTCGGCGCGCCGCCGAATGAGTTTTCGCAGGAACAAAACAGTTTCGATTCGGTTTTGAGTTCGACGTGCACCTCGCAGCCTATCGTCGGTTTAAGCATATTATCACCTTGTGCCCGCAGCATGATCGCGCGGCTCGTATTCGGCGCAACGGCGCTCGACTTCTTTTCCGAGCGCGAGCATACCCGCTTCGGAAAAGCGTTTGCCTATTATCTGCATGCCTACGGGCAAACCGTCCGCCGCACCGCACGGCACGCCGAGCGCAGGCAGACCCGATAAGTTTGCGGGCACCGTATACATATCGCTGACGTATGTTTTTTCGGGATCGCTCTGCTCGCCTATAAGCGGCGCGAGATATGGCGTCGAAGGGCTTATGATATAATCTACGTCGCACAGCGCGGCTTCTATCTCGCGCGTTATCACGGTGCGGATCTTTGCCGCGCGCGCGTAATACGTTTCGCCGCCGACGCCGTGAGTGAGCACAAGTCCGCCCGTCATTATGCGGCGTTTTACCTCGTCGCCGAAATTTTCGGTTCGCGTCGATATCATCATATCGTCAACCGCGCGACCGCTTCCCCGTCGCCCGTATCTTACGCCGTCGAACCGCGCGAGATTGCTCGACGCTTCGGCTGTCGAAACGGCATAATACACAGCGAGCGAAACGGGAAAAGTCGGGAGCTTTATGCGTTTGACTTTTACGCGATCGCAAGACAGCGCCTTGACAGCAGATTCAAACACGCTCAAAACGCGCGGATCGAGTTGATCGGTTCCGAAAAATTCGTCCGCAATGCCGACGGTAACGCCGCGCACTTCGGACGGAAGCGCGTCGGGCAAGCGCAGTCCGCCGGTGCTCGTTCCGTCGCGGCTGTCCGCACCCGCTATCGCGTTCAAAAACATCAGCGCGTCGTCGCAGTCGCGCGTCAGCGTACCTATCTGATCGAGCGACGAAGCGTGCGCTATAAGTCCGTAGCGGCTAACCGCCGAGTACGTAGGCTTAAGTCCCACCACGCCGCAGTATGCCGCAGGCTGACGTATAGAGCCGCCCGTATCGCTGCCGAGCGCACCGAACGCCTGCCGCGCCGCCACGCAGTTTGCCGAACCGCCCGAGCTTCCGCCGGGTACGCGCGCAGGGTCTGACGCGTTTTTGACCGCGCCGAACGCCGACGTTTCGTCGGTGCTGCCCATAGCGTATTCGTCCATATTCGTCTTGCCTAAAATGACCGCACCCGCCGCTTTCAGTCGTTCTACAACTGCGGCGTCGTACGGCGGAACGAAGTCCGACAGCATGCGCGACGCGCAGGTAGTGCGAATATCCGCCGTGACTATATTGTCCTTTACGGCGAGCGGCACGCCGCATAACGGCGATATCGCTTCGCCGCGAGCGCGTTTTTCGTCCGCCCGGCGCGCGCAATCGAGCGCACTTTGGGCACACACCGTAATAAAATTACCGAGATATTTTTTGCGCTCTATAGCCTCGAGACACGCCTCCGTCGCCTCGACTGACGACACCGTTTTATCGGCGAGCGCAGAGGAAAGCCCGCATAACGTCATGTCAGTTATTTTCATTCCGCCGACCTCGGCACCGTAAAGAATCCCGAATCCGTTTCGGGCGCGCAAGCGAGAATACGCTCCGAAGAAAACGACGGCAAAACCTCGTCGGCACGGGTTGCGTTATGTATATCCACGGCAAAACACATAGGCGGAATTTCGTCCGTATTCACAGTATCGAACAGTTCGAATATCTTCGCCTGCTTGCGAAGATGCTTTGTCATTGCTGCGAATCCGTCGGCGTCGAAGCCGAGTTTCGCCCGTTCGGCAATGCGCCGAACGTCATCGTCCGTAAGATTATTATCCATACTCGATTATTTTATCACCGCCGCGAAACCGTGTCAATTATTTTGGCGACAATGCGTCGAATTTAACAAATCGCACCCGACGTATGTGCCATATAAGCACGCCGCAAGACTCATTCAGTGCCGCGCCGCGCCGCGCAATGACTTGACAACTACGGCGGATTGCTATATAATAAAAGAAAAGCGACTATCACTCAGTACGGAGAAAACCCAATGTACAGAATCGGGCTTGATATAGGATCGACTACAATAAAAACAGCCGTGCTCGACGAGCGCGACGCGCTTGTTCATTCGAGCTACGAACGGCACAATTCCGACGTTCGCGCCACGCTTTACAACGTACTTATCGAACTGCTTAAACATTACGACGATTTTACGATAACGGTCACGGGTTCCGGCGGAATTTCGGTGTCCGAATGGCTCGGGATACCGTTCGTGCAGGAAGTCATAGCCGGCGTCGAAGCGATAAAGCGTTTGATACCCGATACCGACGTAGCAATAGAGCTCGGCGGCGAGGACGCCAAAATAACCTATCTCAAAGACGGCGTAGATCAGCGCATGAACGGAACGTGCGCGGGCGGCACGGGCGCGTTCATAGACCAAATGGCAGTACTGCTCAACACCGACGCGTCGGGGCTTAACGAGCTTGCCAAGGACGCGACCATTATATACCCCATTGCTTCGCGCTGCGGCGTCTTTGCCAAATCTGACATTCAGCCGCTTATCAACGACGGCGCAAAAAAATCGGATATAGCCGCGTCGGTATTTCAGTCGGTCGTCAACCAAACCATCTCGGGTTTGGCTTGCGGAAAACCCATTCGCGGCAACGTCGCATTCCTCGGCGGACCGCTCCACTTTTTGAGCGAGCTCGGCAAGAGATTTATCGTTACGCTTCAACCCAAAAAAGCGATATTCCCCGAGAACTCGCAGGTATTCAACGCCATAGGCGCAGCGTATAAATCCGAAAAACGCTTTACCGCCGCCGAGCTTTCAGAAAAGCTCGAACGCGTCAAAAACGTCGGAGAAAGCGAAGTCACACGCCTCGATCCGCTGTTTGCAAACGACGAAGAACTTACCGAGTTCAGGCTAAGGCACAGCAAAGTCGAGATCCCGTTTGCCGATATAAAAAAGCACGAGGGCGCGGCGTTCCTCGGCATAGACGCAGGCTCTACCACCACCAAAGTCGCGCTCATAAACGCAGACGGCGGTCTTTTGTATTCTTGGTACGGCTCCAACTCCGGCGATCCGCTTTCCTCGGTCATATCCATAGTCAAGCAGATTTACGATCTTCTGCCCGACGGCGCTTACATAGGTCACGGCACCATAACAGGTTACGGCGAAAGTCTTATAAAAACCGCGCTCAATCTCGACGGCGGCGAAATAGAAACGATGGCGCACCTTACCGCGTCCGACACCATACTCCCGGGCGTCGAATTTCTTTTGGATATCGGCGGACAGGACATGAAATGTCTGCGTATCAAAAACGGCGTGATCACCGACATACTTCTCAACGAAGCGTGTTCGTCGGGCTGCGGAAGTTTTATAGAAACGTTCGCCAGAGCCATAGGCATGGACGCCGACAAGTTCGCCAAGATAGGACTCGAATCGAAAGCGCCCGTCGATCTCGGTTCGCGCTGTACCGTATTCATGAACTCGCGCGTCAAGCAGGCGCAAAAGGAAGGCGCTACCGTTTCCGATATCTCGGCAGGACTCGCCTACTCCGTAGTCAAGAACGCGCTTTTCAAAGTAATAAAGCTGCGCGACGCCAAAGAAATGGGCGAAAAGATAATCGTTCAGGGCGGAACTTTCCTCAACGAATCGGTGCTGCGCGCGTTCGAGCTTGTTTCGGGGCGCGAGGTCGTCCGCCCCAATCAGGCGGGACTTATGGGCGCGTACGGCGCGGCACTTATCAGCCGCAACAACTACAAGGGCGGCAGATCGTCCATAAAGACCAAAGACGAGCTCGATAAATTCCGCGTCATCAAGTCGTCGCGGCGCTGCGAAAAGTGCGGCAATCATTGTTTGCTTACCGTATCCGAATTCGACGACGGACGCACGTTCATATCCAACAACCGCTGCGAGCGCGGCGGCAATGCTCCCGAAAAAACCGAACAGAAACCGCCCAACCTGTTCGACGAAAAATACAAGCGCCTGTTTTCGTACTACCGTCCGCTCGCGCCAGAGGACGCGCCGCGCGGCGTCGTCGGTATTCCGCGCGTGCTCAACCTTTACGAAAATTATCCGTTCTGGTTCACATTCTTCACCGAACTCGGATACTCGGTCAAACTGTCGCCGCGGTCGTCGCGCGAAGTATATTCCAAGGGCATAGAGACCATGCCGTCCGAATCGGTGTGCTATCCCGCGAAGATCGCGCACGGGCACATTCAATCGCTCATAGACAGCGGCGTAAAATTCATATTCTATCCCTGTTTGCCCTACGAGCGCAAAGAGGACGAGAACGCCAACAACCACTACAACTGTCCCGTCGTCGGTTCGTATCCCGAAGTTATTCGGCTCAACATGCGCGACGAATTTATAACCAACAATGTCACGTTTGCCGCGCCGTTTCTTCCGTTCGCCACGCAAAAGCGCATGGCGGAACGGCTGTGCGAAGAGTTTCCCAAGATTCCCAAAACGCACATTCGGCGCGCCGTCAAAAAGGCGTATGCCGAACAGTTCGAATTTAACGACTGGTGCAGGCGTCAGGGCGAACGCATAGTAAAGCAGGTAGACGAAAACGGATGGCACGGCATAGTTCTCGCAGGCCGACCCTATCACCTCGATCCCGAGATAAATCACGGCGTGGCGCAGATGATAAATTCATACGGCTTCGCAGTGCTCACCGAGGACAGCGTAGCGCATCTTAAAAAAGCGCCGCGGCCGCTTCGCGTATTCGATCAGTGGACGTATCATTCGCGGCTTTACAGCGCCGCCAACTTCGTGCGCACGCGCGACAATCTCGATCTCGTGCAACTTAATTCGTTCGGGTGCGGGCTCGATGCGGTCACGACCGATCAGGTTCAGGAACTGCTCGAAGCGGCAAACAAAGTTTACACGCTGCTTAAAATAGACGAAGTTTCCAACCTCGGTGCCGCGCGCATACGCATACGCTCGCTGATGGCAGTCATCAAAGACCGTAAAGCCAAACACATGAAAGCGTCGGAACCGGCGCCGCAGAAAACGCGCGTAATATTCACCAAAGAAATGCGCGAAAAGTACACCATTCTCGCACCGCAGATCTCGCCGTTCCACCTGAACCTCGTTCAGCCCGCGCTCAACAAGTACGGCTACAACGTCGAGGTGCTGCCCGACGGCAACGACGCTGTGGCAGCAGGACTTAAATATGTAAACAACGACGCGTGCTACCCCACCATACTCGTCGTGGGTCAGATAATGAACGCGCTTCTTTCGGGCAAGTACGATCTCGACCGCACGGCAGTAATAATGACTCAAACGGGCGGAGGCTGCCGCGCGACAAACTACATAGCGCTTATACGCCGTGCGCTTGAAAGCGCGGGCATGTCGCAAGTGCCCGTGATATCGTTATCGACGGGCGGCATCGAAAAGAATCCCGGGTTCAAGCTCAATCTTTCGATAGCCAAATCGCTCGTCAACGCGGTGTTGTACGGCGATCTGTTTATGCGGTGCGTATACAGAGTGCGCCCGTACGAAACAAACAAAGGCGAAACCGACGCGCTCTATAAAAAATGGGACGAAAAACTGCAAGCCGAGTTCGCGCTCGGCAACTTACCCGTCAAAAAATACTGCGCGCAAATAATAAAAGAGTTCGACGAAATCCCCACTACGGGCGAGATAAAGCCGCGCGTCGGCGTTGTAGGAGAAATTCTCGTCAAGTTCCACCCGCACGCAAATAACTATGCTGTGGAACTGATAGAGCGCGAAGGCGGCGAAGCGGTAGTTCCCGACTTTTTGGACTTTTTCATGTACTCGTTTTACGATTCGACGGTCAAGCACGAGCTTCTCGACGGCTCGCTTACCGCGAAACTTATATCCGACATCGGAATAACTTTTGTAGAGCATATGCGCAAACCGCTGACGGACGCGCTCAAAGGCACCAAGTTCGGCACACCGACAAAGATACAAGAGCTTGCAAAACGCGCGAAAGAGGTCGTTTCGCTCGGAACGATGGTGGGCGAAGGCTGGTTCCTGACTGCGGAAATGCTCGAACTAATAGAGGAAGGCGCGCCCAATATTATTTGTATGCAGCCGTTCGCCTGTCTTCCCAACCACGTTACCGGAAAAGGCGTAATGAAAGAACTGAAACGCCGCTATCCGCAGGCTAACATCGTGGCTGTCGATTACGACCCCGGCGCAAGCGAAGTAAATCAGATCAACCGCATCAAGCTGATGATGTCCGTTGCGCTCGAAAACGTTAAAAAATCGCAGTCCTGACGGCTGCCGTCACGCCGCGACTTGCGGCAAACACCCATTAAAATCAATCGGAGGTATTCCACATGAATACGACAGCACTTGTAGGCGCTCAGTGGGGCGACGAGGGCAAAGGGAAAATAATCGACATACTCGCGCAAAAAGCCGACTATGTCGTGCGCGCAACGGGCGGAAGCAATGCCGGTCACACAGTCGTAGAGGGCGGCAAAACTTACAAGCTGCATCTTATTCCGAGCGGTATACTCTACCCCGATACTGTGAACATCATCGGCAACGGCGTTGTTCTCGATCCCAAAGTCGTGCTCGAAGAAATAGACGAACTGTCGGCGCTCGGCGTTAAATTCGACAAACTCGTTATAGATCTTCGCGCGCACGTCGTTCTGCCCTATCACAAAGAGCTGGACGAGCTCGCCGAAAAATCCAAAGGCAAGGACGCTATCGGAACGACCAAGCGCGGCATAGGTCCGTGCTACTCTGATAAGACCGACCGTATCGGCATACGCATGATCGATTTTATCGACCCCGAGGTTTTTGCGCAAAAGCTGAAATCCAATCTCGAGTTCAAGAACAAAATAATCACCAAAGTGTACGGTGGCAAACCGCTCGATTACAAGTCGATGCTCGACGAATACAACGGCTATGCGAAGCGGCTGAAAGGATTTTGCGCCGACACCGGCGTAATGCTGTACGACGCCGTAAAATCGGGTAAGCGCGTCATCTTCGAGGGCGCGCAGGGCACCCTTCTCGATCTCGACAGCGGCACGTATCCGTTTGTTACAAGCTCGCACCCCATAACCGGCGGATTCTGCGCGGGCGCGGGCGTGGGACCTACCGCCATAAAAGAATGTTTGGGCATAGCCAAATCGTACACCACGCGCGTCGGCGCGGGACCGTTCCCAACCGAGCTCGACGACGAGGTCGGAAAGCACCTGCTCAACGTAGGTCACGAATTCGGGACTACAACGGGACGGGCGCGGCGCTGCGGCTGGTTGGACGCCGTCATACTCAGACTTGCCGTACGCATAAACGGTCTTACGTCGCTCGCGATAAACAAGCTCGATACGCTTACGGGACTTAAAAAGCTCAAGATCGCAACACACTACGTTAAAGACGGAAAAACCGTTAACGACTTCCCCGCCGACATTTCGTTGCTCGATGGTTGCATGCCCGTATACGAAGAGTACGACGGCTGGACTGAAGATATTTCGGGAGTGCGCAGTTTTGACGAGCTTCCGATCGCCGCAAAGAACTATATTTACGCAATAGAAAAGCTGTGCGGATGCCGCGTGTCTATCGTGGGCGTAGGACCCGACAGAGATCAGAGTATTTTCAGATAGAGCGGCATCGTCCGATCGAGATATGCCGCAAATCGGGTGTGAGTCACGTTCGCACCCGATTTATGTTTAGATACGCAAAATTACGGAGAGTATAACGAATATGAAAGAACAAGTCAAAACAAAAAAACAACACGGATTGGTACGGTTTGCGCGGTACTACAAGCCGCACAGATTTCTGTTCGCGATAGACCTTATCTGCGCGTTTATCATATCCGCGCTCAATCTCGTATATCCGTACTTGACGAAAGAAATAATAAACAACTACGTTCCCAACAAACTGCTCGCCATGCTCCTCGCCGCAGCCGGTTTCCTTTTGGGATTCTATGCTATAAAAGCTGCGCTCAACTTTATCCTCACCTATTGGGGACACGTTGTGGGCGTGCGTATTCAAGCCGACATGCGCAAAGAGCTGTTCGCTCATCTTCAAAAACTGCCGTTCGCGTACTTCGATGACAACAAAACGGGTGTTATCATGAGCCGAATGACAAACGACCTGTTTCAGATTTCGGAACTTGCCCATCACGGTCCCGAGGACGTGTTTCTGTCGCTTCTGACCGTGATCGGCGCTTTCGCGCTTCTCGCCACGATAAACGTTTATCTCACGCTCATCGTATTCGCATTCATTCCCGTAATAGTCGTGTACTCTATACTTATGAGAAAACGCATGGGCCGCGTGTACAAGGACGTGCGCGTCGCTCAGGGCGAAGTAAACGCAGACATCGAGAGCGCAATATCGGGCATGCGCGTATCGCGCGCGTACAATGCTCAAAGCCACGAATGTCACAAGTTCGACGCAGGCAACGGTAAATTCGTAAAATGCAAGAGCAAGCAGTACCGTGTAATGGGCGAATTTCATTCGCTGATGACGTTCTTTATAGATTTTCTGTACTTTGCGGTGCTCGTCGCAGGCGGGCTGTTCTTCTATTACGGCAAGATAAACGGCGGTGAATTTACGGCGTTCGTGCTGTACATAAGCACGCTCATCACGCCTATACGCACGCTTGTAAACATTTACGATCAGATACAAGAGGGCGCGACGGGATTCAAACGCTTTTGCGAAATCATGGACGTAGCGCCCGAACGCGAAAGCCCCGACGCGGTTTCGCCCAAACGCTTGGACGGCGAGATCGTGTTCGAGAACGTAACGTTCGGCTACAAGAACGACGACAATGCGCAAAAAGTAATATCAGATTTCTCCATGCACATACCCGCAGGCAAGACAATAGCGCTCGTCGGTCCGTCCGGCGGCGGCAAGACGACGCTTTGCCATCTTATTCCGCGGTTCTACGAAATAGATTCGGGACGCATAACCATCGACGGATACGACCAAAAAGATATAAGTCGTTACGCGCTCCGCCGCAATATCGGCATAGTGCAACAGGACGTTTTTCTGTTCAACGGCACTATACGCGAAAATATAGCGTACGGGAACTTTGACGCGACCGACGACGAGATCGTAGCCGCAGCAAAAAGCGCAAACATCCACGAGTATATCACCGAACTTCCCGACGGCTACGATACCAATGTCGGCGAGCGCGGCGTAAAACTTTCGGGCGGACAGAAGCAGCGCGTTTCCATTGCGCGCGCATTCCTCAAAAATCCGCCCATACTCATTCTGGACGAAGCGACGTCGGCGCTCGACAACGCTACCGAAATGCTTATACAAACGGCGCTCAACAAGCTGTCCGAAGGCCGCACTACCCTCGTCGTGGCGCACAGGCTCTCTACCGTAAAAAACGCCGACGAAATAATCGTGATCACGTCCAACGGCGTAGAAGAGCGCGGCTCGCACGACGAACTCATAGCCCGAAACGGTATTTACAAAGAGCTTTACGAATATCAGTTTAAGGCGCTGTAACACATCGCGACATTCGACCGAAACGCGCACATAGATATGAACCGAAGCCAAGCAAAAAACCCCGCACGCGACGGGGTTTTGTTTTGCTCATCTGCTATTTGCTTATCACCTTGACGAATTCGGTAAACAATGGATGCGTACTCAATAGGCGCGACGTGTACTCGGGGTGGAATATCGTTCCTATAAAGAACCTGTTCGTGGGTATTTCGAATGCTTCTGGAACGCCCGTCGGCGAATGTGCCGAAAACACCAAGCCGTTTTTGAGGAAAAGCTGTTCGTATATCGCACTGAACCCGTAGCGGTGACGGTGGCGCTCTCTGATAGCCATTCCGCCGTAAATCCTGTTAAGATACGTCCCGGGCGTTATAAGCGACGGGAACGCGCCCTTTTTAAGCATCTTCGGCTCGGAGTAATTGACTACCGGGTACGGCGTCTTTTCGTCGAATTCCTGCGACGAAGCGCCCGTCATCTTGCAAACGTTGCGCGCAAACTCCACAAGCCCCGCTTCCGCGCCGAGACCTATCATCAAACACGGCACATCGTTTTCGCGCGCGTACTTAGCGGCGATTATTTTGCCGTCAAAGCCGCGTTCGCCGAAACCGGGTCCTATAACGATACCGTCGAAACCATTGAGAACGTTTATGTCTTTTTCGACGTCCGCGCACGCAACGAGCGAAATGTCGAGCGCGGCATTGCGCAAAAGTCCCGCCGTTTTGAGCGCATCGGTCAAAGACTGGTATGCGGTGACTTTTTCTGTATACTTGCCCACCACTGCGACGCGCAAACGCTTTTTGGCTTTTTTCGCCTTTTCGGCACGAGCGCACATATCCATCCACGCGCCGAGATCGGGTTCGCGCTCGTCCATTTTGAGCTTTTTGAGCGCAACGCCGGCAAAATTCTGCTCGCGAAGTTTAAGCGGAACTTGATACAGATTATCCGTAGTGACGCTTTCTATTATTCCGTCGCTGCTCACGTTACAGAACAGCGCGAGTTTGCCTTTCGATTCCGCATCGAGCGGACAGTCCGAACGGCACACGATAATATCGGGCTGAATACCGATATTTTGCAGTTCCTTAACAGAGTTTTGCGTGGGCTTCGTCTTATGCTCGCCGCTCATTTCGATTATAGGCACGTATGTAACATGCACATACGCGGCGTTGTTTTTGCCGAGCTCGCCGCGGCACTGACGGATCGCTTCGAGATACGGATGGTTCTCTATATCGCCGACGACACCGCCGATCTCGCACACTACAACGTCCGTTTCGGGACGGCTGAACGTGTACAGCGTGCGCTTGATCTCGTCCGTGATGTGCGGAACGACCTGAACGGACTCGCCGTCGTAGCCGCCCTCGCGTTCGCGGTTTATTACGGAAAGATATATCTTGCCGCTTGTTATATTGCTGTTCTCCGTGAGGTTTTGATCGAGAAACCGCTCGTAATGCCCGATAACGAGATCGCCCTCGCCGCCGTCGTCGGTCACGAACACTTCGCCGTGCTGATACGGACTTAAATACAGCGAATCGACGTTGAAGTACGGATCGAGCTTGACGATGTCAACCGTATATCCCTGCGCTTTGATGAGCATTGCCATACTTGCCGCAGTGATACCTCTGCCTATTCCTGATACGACTCCGCCCGTTACGAAAATGAATTTTGACATGATAAGAAGCTGACGCTTCGTCCTCCTTTTGGTTTTCTTTTGCCTGATCGAAACGCCGCCGCTATTTGCGCACGCCGCGCTCCATCGTGAATCCTATTTCTTTGAGTTTTTTCGCATTGTATTCTATCACGGCCAACAGCCTGTCGAATATGCGCTTGGCAGTCGTGCGGTCGTGGATGGAACGTGAAACGTTGTTGTCGGTATTGTCCGAATGTGCGAAAAAGTTTCGCTGATAAAAATATTCGCTGTACAGCGCGACCATGACCTCTGGATAAACGACGCTGCCTATGCGCTGACTGTATCCAGTTTTCAGTATATACCTGCCGCTGTCGTCCTTGTCGAACGCCTGACCTATCATCTTGACTTTGATCCCCTCGGCACGCTGAAGATCGAACACAAGCCGTTCGAGTCCTCGAAACGCAGGAACTAAAAGCACCGAGTAATCTGACAGTCTCAAATCGTTTTGCGCAAAGTCGTGTATGCCGTACGAAAAATCGATACGCGACTGCTCGGACAAATATTCGAACGCAGTGGGAAGCCGTTTTTTGAGCTTTGTCTGCACGTCCGACACAGTGGTCTTTCCGCTGCCGCCCTCTCCGCCGTTATCGACGTATCCTTCGAGCGCCGACGAATAGTCGCTCTGCGAACTGACCTGAACCTGCACTTCGCCGAACAGCTCCGATCGCTTGCCCTGCAGCTGCAACGTCATTTTCTTTGTGGCGTATCGAAGTATGACCTTCTGCCCGTCCGAATCGGAAACCGTATAAGACTTAACTTCCCTGTCCGTGCCGGCAAATTCAGTGCTGTCCGCAGTTACCGTTTTACCCGCAGATTTCAAACTTTTAAGCATGTTGGAAAGCGCTTCCGCAGGACAGTTTTTTACCGAATACCCGTTTTTATACTCGGGCGCAGTCGGTTTGTCGGCATACATTTCGTCACCGAGCCCCACAAAATCGTTCTGCGCTCGCGCCGTCTTGGGCGGGCGTCCGCGCCTGCGCACGGACAACTGCGGCGCGGGCGCTTGTGCCGCCGCAGAATTGTGCACCGACTGCACCTTAGATTCGGGCTTCGCTTTGGGCGGGCGTCCGCGCTTACGCTTTATCGGTTGTTCCGAATCTCCGCCGCGGAATGTCGCGTTGTCCACAAGGTCTTGATCGTTCGCTTTGAGCGTTTCTCCGCCGTTGCCGCGCATTACCACATCGAGAAAAACACCTGTGCCGCCCGTAGCGCCCGAGCGCACGGACTTGTTCATCGAAGCGTCATCCTCTTCGTCGCCGAACGAAATCACCGCACGACGCACGCCGTCGGGCTTACGCACCGTGTTCGCAGATATGGATATGCCAGCGTCCGTTCTCTTTTCGCGCACCGGCTCGGCGTCGTACTTATCGTAACCGCCGCTCTGACTGCGCCCGTACGCGCTCGAACTGCCGTACCCGACGCCGTCCGACCGCAGCAGCGGCTCATATCCGCCATTACCGCCATATCCGCCGTTTCCGACCTTGGCGCCGCTGCTCCCGATACTTCCGGGTCCCGCCGAATAACCGCCGAATCTGTCGCCGTTATCACGAGGCGGTGCGCTGTCATAGTTGCGCTTTTTGGCAACTTGCGGAGGATAGATCTCATCCGTAGAAAGCTCCGCGCCTTTGTACGTCGCTATTATGGTGGGCGCTTGTACCGTCGGGCGACGGCGTATACGCTCGGGCGGCACAAACAGTTTGGCGCGAGTGCCGTCCGTGCCGTTTACCGAAATGGGCGATT
>CAJULK010000004.1:26003-130717 GCA_910587455.1 uncultured Christensenellaceae bacterium
GGGCGATTTAAGCGTTACCTCATTGTTATGCGGTTTAACAACCGGCTTGGTATTCTGCGCGGGAACGGTGGATCGCTTTACCGTCTTTTGCCCGTCGGGCGCAAACAGATTAAGCAGATTATTGGCATAATCCTGTCTGCCTGTTATGGAAATTATGCTCGCGGAAGTATCATATACGACTGCCACGCGGTTATCATTGCACAAAAACGAATATCTGTCGTAATGCGAACGGTCGTTCGCTTTGACAGTGCCGTTCGGAACGAATACACCCATGTCTATCTTACCGATAAAATCGGAAACCTCGTCACTCGAGCACGGAGAAATATTGTATCTTACATTATTGTCCATAAGATCACCGAAACGTTAAGCCTGTCGCGGCATGAATATTAAAAATCGACATTTTCTATTCGGAGCACATAACGGAACTTGCAAATCAAAAATGACCGTATCATTTTCGAACCGTTAATATTCGTCTCCGTTCTCCTTTTTACTTTCCTGATATTTTATTATCGAAATTGTATTTCTTTTGCGCACATTCAATTTGATTGGACGACCGAATAAATACAATGCATGTTATATTCTATTCGGTCGCCGCGCAAAAAATTATAAGCGGCATACGCCGTGCCGCTTATAACGATGTTTTATTTCTTTACCTTGCGGAAGCGAACAACGTAAACTATAACGCCTGCGAGCAAGACGACGGCAACGACGATGAGCACCGTCGAAAGAACCGTCATACTCGACGACGACGTCGAACCGCTGCCCGTAACGTTGATCGTATAGCGAAGGGTCGTGGAATTGCCTACGGGGTCGGTCACGGTGTAAACAACTTCGTACACGCCGCCCATATTCAACTCGATATCCGTACCGTTGTTCTTTTTATCCCAGTTGGAATTGAAAGATCCGTTTACGGTCGCGCTCGACACTTCCGACTTGGACGGGTCGATGAGCTTCTTGGTGATCGTAACGCCGGTCTTGGACTCGTTGGCGTCGGTCAGTTCGAGATTGCCGAACGTGAACGTGTCGCCGATAGTCATTCTGCCCTGCGTGCCACCTACATACTTGAATTCGGGACCGACCACGTCGCCGACGTTGATCTTGTATTCGGCGGTAACGGGCGTGGCGTTAGCGTACGTAGCGGTATAAATAACCGTGTATACGCCGTCTTTTTCGCCCTTGAAACTGTAAGAACCGTCCTCGTTCTCGGTGGGCGTGATCTCTTTGGAATCTTTGTCGGTGATCTTAATATCGACCACGGCTGCGCCGTTTTCGGTATAAGCGACTACCGTAGGAAGCGTGATAAGCGTTTCGGGCTTGTTGCTGTCGTACTTGGGTGCGTACGTAGGCATAACGCCGAGAACTTCGATAACAGGCGTTGCGCTGTCCGTGACGGATACCGAGTACTTCTTGCCGTACTGCGTAGCCGTGTCTTCGAACGACTTATAGCCGTTTATTTTGCTAACATCCATATATCCGTCGGTGACGTAGTACGACACATTGGATTTTACGGTTATTTCGTTGCCTATGAGCGCGAACACGCCGCCCGATATCTTGCGCACAACGGTGTAGTTATTGCCCTGTTCGCCGATATTCTTTATGACGTCGTTGTGAAGTTTGTAAGTCTTGTTCACTTCGCCCGTCGTGCCTATCGAGGAAGCCGCCGAAGTATCGGTGCCCGACGACGTCTTTTTGGTAACGCTGAACGGATATGCGTTCACCACGCTCTTTCCGTTTACATTGAGCGCGCGCACTACGAGATAGTGATTGCCGCCTACGGACGCTTTGAACTCGATGTTCTTGACGTAGATGACGGCGTCGCTGCCGCTGACAGCCGAGAACGTTTCGAGACGCACGTCTTTGAGCGTATTTCCGAGCGGATCGTATACCGAAACTTCAAAGCCGGTATAGTAGCGCATATCTTCGGTGGTGGTCACGGTGAAGCCGCCGGCTTTTACCGTGTCGCCAGTTTTGATTTCCGCAGAACCGAAATTGATTTCAGAAGCGTAATCGAGCTTGGCATTGGCGTTGGGCTTAATAACTTTGACCACAGCCTCGCTGTCCGCATACTTCTCTTCGTTGCCGTCGGCGGTGACGTCGATAAAGTTGCCGTCGGCGTCTACCACGTTGCTTCTGAAGTTGCCTACCTTGTCGGTAGCGGAAACATAGAAGTACATATCGGTGCCGAGTTTGAGTTTTTTCTCGTAAGTCTCGCCTTTATTGATATACAGATAACGGTCGCCGTTTTCGAGAGTAAACTCGGCTTTTTCGCCGCCATCGACGGTTATATATCTGCCGTTCTCTTTGAGGTCTTCGCCGTTGTTAGAATAGATCCTGTACACGACGTACAAGCGCGAATCGGACGCGTCGGCGACTATGGGCGACGGAACGTCGAAGCTATCCTCGTTTTCGGCAATATATGCGGGAACGGGAACTTCAGCCGTAGTGGGGATGGCGTCGTCTACATACTCGTCGTTGACGGTGATGGTGTAGGTCTTGGACGACGTGTTGTTGGACTTATCTCTCGCACGGAAGAGAACCGTATACGAGCCTGTAAGCGCCGCTTTGTCGCCCGCCTTGTCGGTCTTGTTGTAGAGCGAAAGGTCGAATACGAAGTCGTTGTCCTTATTGAACACATACTCTTCGTACTGATCTTTGTCCGACTCTCCCGTTTTCTTTGCGCCGTAAGTCGAATTGCCCTTGAACGTAGCGTCGGCACTCGCCTTGCCGTCCTCGCCGTTCGGAGCGAGAATGTTGGTGAACTCGACTATCGTTCTCGAGTTGTCGGCATCCGTAATGCGGAAGTACAGCGAGATGAGATCGGTATCGTCTTCGCCCTGAGCGTAGGCGTGATCCTTGTTGTCTACGACTTCGGGAACTTTGAATCTGATAGTGGTATCTTCGACGTTGACAGCCGCACCGCCCTTGACGGGATTGGCTTTCTTTACGGTAAGACCCCATGTTTCGGGAATGAGATGTTCTGCGACTTCGCGGATAACCGGCGCGGCAAGATCGGAAACGTTTATAGTGAACTCGCGGCGCGTCGAAGTATTACCCTTGTCGTCGAACGCCTGATATGCGACTTTATGCTGTCCTTCCATAACGGGATAGAACACCATAGCTTTGTCGTTGTCGAACTCTACGACCGGATACGTGCGCACTGCGGAGTCGTCTTTATCGGCGTCCGCCTTTACATCTGCGTCGAGCTTCGCTTTGTCTTGATACGCATAGCCGTATTCGTTGATGTCGGTTTTGCGAACTTTGTTGCCGTTGGGATCGGTAACTTCGATAACGATCTTAATGTTCTCGTCGTTATTGTCGGTAGCCGTCGCCTTGGGAAGCGTTACGGAACGGTTGACCGAAACGTCGGAAGGCACGCCCGATACGGTAATGGACGGAGCGAGACTGTCCTCGAATTTGGTCTGAACGTTTATCGTGAAAGTCTTGTTGAAATACTTATTGCCCGATTCGCCGTCGAGACGCGCCGAATACGTGAGGTACACTTTGCCGTTGGTGTTTGCGGCAAACGTGTCGCCGGGCTTGTAATCGTTTTTGCCGTACGAGTCGGAAACGGTGAGATCGATTTTGCCGGGATAATCGTTGAGAATGTTGTTATCGTCGTAGTAAACTACTTTGGCGTCGGGGATCTTGAAAGTATCGCCCTTTTGGATATACGTGGGTATATCCGCGCCGTTATCCGCAACTTTGAGGAAATATTCCTTATCGAGCGTAACATTAACGTTGAAGCTGTACGACATGTCGGAAGCGGTGTACTTTACGACATAATTGCCGAGATAAGCCGCTTTTACCGTATACTTGCCGCCGTCAGCCGTACCGAGATCGGCTATATCGTTTCCGTCGGGTTTAGTGACCGTGACGGTCGCGCCCGATACGACGGGAACGGTAAAGCTGTCGCCGTAATCACATTCGGATTGGACTGCAACTCCGTCGAAGAGCGTGGAATTAACCCGCGTATCTTCGTCGGCGTGAGCGAGACGCGACGCGCCGAACGGACCCGCGAACGTAAAACACGTGACAAGCATTGCAATACATATAAGCAACGTCGTCACAGTGAGACCGAATTTTTTAACCGTAGTGATCTTTTTCATTTAGTTGACAGACTCCTATTTAAGGGTAGAGTTAAACATATACTGTAAAAGTATACTATTGCGCACAAAATTTGTCAAACATTTTTATGCCATTATATAAAATAGTTTTATTTTGTCGCACCGAACTATTGGTATTATGAGAAAAGAGCGTAAAACTTATGCGGCAATGCGCAATGCGTCGAAACGCCTTACAAAACTCGTACAGTCGAATCTATTCTGCGCACCGACGCGAGTTTTCCTATCGTTTCGAGCGCGGACATTACCGAACGTTCGTTCGCCCTGTGCGTGAGGAACACTACGGTAGCCGTTCCGTCCTCCCTGCCCGAGCGCTGCGTTGCCGCCTTTATGCTGACGCCGTTGTCGCTGAGCACCGTGGATATTCGGCTGAGCACGCCCACCCTGTCGTCCACAGTGACGCAGATATAATAACCGCTCTCGAAATTGCCGACGAGCGAAATGCCCGCTTCGAGCTTTCCGTCCGCAACGAAACGTCTGTACTTCGGCGCCTCCGTAAGCGCCGTTATCGCGTCCGAAACGATCGCGCTGCCCGTGGGATGCGCGCCCGCGCCCGCGCCGTAGAACATGAGATCGCCCACGAAATCGCCGTTCAGATACACGGCGTTGAACGCGTCGGAAACGGACGCCAGCGGATGCGTTTCGGGCACGAACACGGGATGGACGCGCGCTTCGAGCTTGTTCCCGTCGCGCTTGCCTATCGCGAGCAGTTTTATGACATAGCCGAGATCGCGCGCGTTGCGTATGTCGTCCGCGGTAATACCGCTTATACCCTCGCGGAAAACCGTTTCGTACGGAACGTACGTCCTGAACGCGAGCGAGCCGAGTACGGACAGCTTATACGCGGCGTCGTATCCCTCGACGTCCGCCGTCGGATCGGCTTCGGCATAGCCGAGCGCCTGCGCTTGCTTGAGCGCCGCCGAATATTCGCAGCCCTCGGCGCTCATTTTACTCAATATATAATTGGTAGTGCCGTTTATAATGCCGTAGACGGTGTTTATGCGATCGCCTTGAAAACTGCTTTCGAGCGCGCGGATTATGGGTACGCCGCCCACGCAGCTCGCTTCGAAATACAGTCCCGCGCCGTTTTTTTCTGCGATAGGTTCGAGTTCGCTCCAATGCTTGGCGAGAAGCTCCTTATTTGCGGTGACGACCGACTTGCCCGCTTTAAGCATTTTGATGATAAACGACCGCGCCGGCTCGACGCCGCCCATCGTTTCGATAACAAGATCTATATCGGGGTCTGCCGCGAGCGCGTCCGCGGACGGACAGAACAGCGCGGCGTCCGCGTTGCGTGCCGACAAAGCTTCTTCGCTGCGGTCGAGGATGCGCGCGACCTCTATATCCACGCCGCGCGTATTCTTGATATATTCGCGGTTTTCGACCAAAATGTCGTACGCGCCGCCGCCGACCGTGCCGAATCCCATTATCGCTATTTTTTTCGTATTCATGGCAACCGTCCTTTCTCTATTGCTTATTTATATTATAAATGATGTTAAGCCCGCGAAGCGTGAGCGTGCGGTCCACGATGTCAATGACGGACACGCAGCGGTTGACTATATCCGAAATCCCGCCCGTCGCTATGACTTTGACTTGAGGAAGCTCGGCTTCTTTTTCGATCCTGCGCACCATAGATTCGATCATGCCCGAGTAGCCGTATACTATTCCCGACTGCATGCTCGTTATAGTCGTTCTGCCGATTATCTTTTTGGGCACCGCGAGCTCTATTTTGGGAAGGCGCGCAGTCGTGTCGGTGAGCGCTTCCGTTGCGGACTTCAGCCCGAACGATATGGCGCCGCCCAAAAACTCGCCGTTTTCCGAAACCACGTTGAACGTCGTCGCCGTGCCGCAGTCGATGACTATGCACGGTCCGCCGTACAGTTTGTATGCCGCAACGCAGCCAGCCACCCTGTCCGTCCCGAGCTCTTTGGGATTGTCATAACGAATGTTAAGCCCCGTCTTGACGCCCGAACCGACGAATATCGGTTTTATACCGAAATACGTTTCGACCATGTGTTCGAACGTATAGTTGAGATAGGGATTGACCGAGCTTATGACAGCGCCCTCGATACTGCGCGGCGAAAGCGATTTTACGTCGAGCATATCCTTTACGAGCAGCCAATATTCATCGCTCGTCTTGCTTGCCGAAGCGAGCCGAAGCGTTTCGACAAGCTCGTCGCCGTCAAACAAACCGAGCTTGATGTTTGTGTTGCCTATGTCGAAAACTATTATCATATCCGATCGGTTTTTTCCTTTTGATTTTCTTCCGCGCCGTTGCCGAACAAATTTACCGCATCGTTTTGCCGACCGCCTTGCTCGACCGCCGAAACGATGTTGTCCGAAGCGGTTTCAGCCGTCGCCGAATCGGGCGCGGGAGCACCCCGTAAATCTTCGGTTCGAGCTTGTACCGACTGCGCGTCGGGCGTTACGGTTTTTTTGACGTAATTGCGCTTGAACACCGCTTTGTCAAGCGTCATGCTTATGGGCGGAACAAGCACTGCCATGCACGCAAACTCTATCGCGCCCGATACCAGCATGGTGGGAATATACGCGATCAGCGCCGGATCGTCGGGCATTATCAGTACGAACATGCTCACTACGAGCGCGGTATTCAAAAGACTGCCGACCGCCGACGCCGCGGACGCTGTTGCAAACCTCGCGGGCTTACTCACGGGCTTTGCAAACTTTTGTATCGGTTTGAACACGCCGAAAGCGCCGAGCGCGGCGAGTATGCGCGGGAATATCGCTATATACGGCGCCTGAATGAACGCCGCGGCAACGGGCGACGCGGGCATTATAAAACTGTACGCCACACTGACCGCACCGAACGCAAGCCCGACAAACGCGACCATGCCGACCGACAACGTCGTCACCGCCACCATGACGGGCAAAAAGAATACGTACGGGATAAGACCCGTAACGCAACAGAGCGCGACGAGCGTCGCGGCAAGCGTTATAGAACGCGTATTTATTTTCATTGTCTCTCCTTCCGTTGCGCTTTCGCAAAAGAATGGCGCACGGTATTGCGGCATGCTCCCGAGATCTGCGGCGGACTGTATCTGTTACGAATAGTCATGCCGCACATGCGGAAGTTTTAACCGCGGCTGTAATTCTTTAAGAGTCGGAGCAAATGCTTCCCGCTCTTTATCAAGTATATCATTTACAGTGAAATTACGCAATCGTTACGCCGAAAATATTTTTCGAAAATTATGCACACACCCGCCGAAATTCCATAGACTGATTGTAGATGGGACCCACCGAGTACCGAAGAAAAACCCCTGCCGTCATGCGCGTATCCGCGGACGCGCGAGTCGGCGAACGGGGCTAACAACAAAATCTTTTATGGAGGAATCTCGCAATGTTCAACGGAGGCGGATGCTGCAACGACATTTTCTTACTGTTGTTGCTTTGTTGCTGCGGCGGTTGCGGCGGCGGCTATGACTGCGGCTGCAAGAAAGGCTGCGACTGTCAAGACCTTATCATGCTCTACATTCTCATGTGCTGCTGCGGCGGAAAAGATAAGTGCTGCTGCTAATATCGTAGAACGCTTTTCTACCGCAAAATACATAGGCAAACAGAAAAGCGCCGTGCGACATGCGCGGCGTTTTTTCGTTACTTAGAGATTACCCGCTTGCGTTCGGAATGACAAGCCGGAGGCTTGGCGTCAGCTCGCCTTACGGCGAGAAGCTGTTCTTCTTTGTCATTCTGAACGAGCGAGCAACGCGAGCAACGTGAAGAATCTCAACATTATTCCGCGCGAAGCATGATCGTCGTTACACAAGAGATTCTTCGCTTGCGCTCAGAATGACAGAGGGGCGCGGATTGCCCGCTTACGCTCGGAATGACACAGTTTGCCTATCTGTCCTACGAAGCAAGCCGCAGGCTTATTCCGAACGAGCGAGCGCAGTAAGATTTAATTAGAACCGTAGCGCATACAAAAATCAATCTTCGATTGCGAAGTGAAGAATCTCAACCATGTCTATCGCGAAGCGCAAACATCGTTACGCAAGAGATTCTTCGCTTCGCTCAGAATGACACAATAAATGGTATAAATTGCTTCAATCGAGCTTGGTGTTATCTATGATATAATCGGCGACCATGCTTTCGTCGAGTCTTATTTGGCTCATGGAATCGCGCTCGCGGATAGTGACCGTGCCGCTCGACTCGGTATCGAAATCGACCGTCACGCAGAACGGCGTGCCGATCTCGTCCTGACGGCGATAGCGCTTGCCTATCGACCCGGGCAGGTCGTACATACATGAAATACCGCGTTTTTTGAGCGCTCTGTACAGTTTGTCGCCGCGCTCGGCGAGCTGCTTTTGAAGCGGAAGCACGCACGCCTTATACGGCGCTATTGCGGGCGCGAGACGAAGCACCGTGCGCGTCTCTTTTTCGAGCTGCTCTTCGTCGTATGCGTCGCAGAGCACCGCAAGCATGGCGCGTCCCGTGCCGAGCGACGGCTCAACCACGTACGGCGTGTAAGTTTCATTGGTGACGGGATCGGTGTATTCGAGCTTTTCGCCCGAATGTTCGGTATGCGTTTTGAGATCGTAATCTGTGCGGTCGGCTATTCCCCACAGCTCACCCCAACCGAATGGGAACAAATATTCGAAATCGCTCGTCGCTTTGGAATAGAACGACAGCTCGGCTTGGTCGTGATCGCGTATGCGCAGATTTTCTTTTTTGATGCCTATCTTTTGCAAAAACTCAAAGCAATAGTTTTTCCAAAACTCAAACCATTCGAGGTCGGTCCCCGGCTTGCAGAAAAATTCCATTTCCATCTGTTCGAACTCGCGCAGGCGGAAAATGAAGTTGCCCGGCGTTATCTCGTTGCGGAAGCTCTTACCTACCTGACATATCCCGAACGGAACACGCGCGCGCGCCGAGCGCACGACGTTCTTGAAGTTGACGAATATGCCCTGAGCGGTTTCGGGTCTTAAATAGCAGGTCGAAACGGTGTCCTCTGTAACGCCCTGAAACGTTTTGAACATGAGATTGAATTTCTTTACGGGCGTGAAATCGGATTTGCCGCACACGGGGCACGGGATCTTGTGTTCCGCAACAAACGCGGACAGCGCGTCGTTATCCATGCTCGCAACAGCCACGTCGAGTTTGTGCTTGGCTGCGTACGCCTCTACGAGATCGTCGGCGCGGCAGCGGCTTTTGCAGCCCTTGCAGTCCATGAGCGGATCGGAAAAACCCGCAAGATGCCCCGACGCTTCCCAAACCTTGGGATTCATAAGTATGGAGCTGTCAAGCCCGAAGTTGTTTTCGCTTTCCGTGACGAACTTTTGCCACCACGCTTTTTTTATGTTGTTGTACAGCTCGACGCCCACAGGACCGTAATCCCAGGTATTGGCGAATCCGCCGTAAATCTCGCTTCCCGCAAAAATGATGCCGCGCGATTTGCAAAGCGCCACAAGTTTATCCATCGTCAGTTTCATGCTTTAAGCCTCCGATATATTTCAATACGATTATACGACAAAACGCGCGCGCTGTCAAACAAATCTTTTGTCATTGCGAATATGATCGAAGAAACCGTGACGACGCTCACGCTTCGCGCATTAAGGTTTAGATTATTCACTTTGGGCAACGCCCTTGTTCAGAATGACAGAAAGAAAACACAGTTAAAACACAAATCCCCGCGCGCGGCGGGGATTTGCAAGTTACTTTATCGTATAATTATTTTACTTTGGCTACGTAAACAATTTTGTTCTGTTGCGAATCGAAATAAACAGTATACGTTCCGGCCTCGGTAATTGCCGCATTGTCCCCGCCTGACCATGTGCCGTCGCCTTTGCACACCTTTAATTCCTCTGCGCCTGTGAGCGTTATGGTCACCATATACTCTTTTTCATTCGCGGGATTCACCGTAAGAATGTACTTGTAATCGGGGTCGATATCCCAACCTGTGATCGTTCCCACCAAGTAATAGGTATTGGGCAATTTGGTATACTCGGGCTCGGCGACGTCCTCGGAAGTTATGGAGATCACGTTATTGGCAAGGCTGACGGTGTAAGTGCCAGACGCTTTTATCTTTATATTTCCGCCGTTGTCGGAGACATAGCTTCTGCCGCGCTGTACGCTCGTATATCCGTACCAGAATGCATCGGTGCCGTTATGCTGTCTTATTTTGAATCCTGTGCCTTCATCGAGATAGACCGTCACCGAACCGTTTTTAAGTTCGAATTCGGCAGCCGTATTCCAACCGTTCATATCGCCGACTAAATAATATGCGCCGTCGGTGAGAACGTCCTCTTTGCCGTCCGTCATTTCCACCACCCAGCACGGCGGATTACCCGTATCGGGATCGGTGTCGTAGTATCTCACGTATATATCGAACGCGCCCGCTTCCTTGACTTTGAGCGAACCGCCGACGAGCGACACGCCGTGCGAGTTGGGGTCAAGGTTGAACGCGCCGAGCGCTTCGCCGTCCTTTTCAAACGAAATCACATCGTTTGCCGCAAGCTCGACTTTGAGCGCCATATACTCATATACGAGATTTGTGCCATCGGTCTCCGCGTCCTTGTTGCGTTCGACCGTAACAGCTGCCGCGCCTCCCACTTTCATGCCGATAACGGGAGCGACGTCTATCTTTTCGTAAACTGCGTGGACCGTTTTGTCCGCAACGAACACATAATCGGTCGTGACCTCGTCGCCGCCTATAAGCGCCGTGAACCACCCGACAAACCTGTATCCGCTCGGCGCGGTAGGAGTGGGAAGCTCGGCGAGCTTGCCGTTCTCGTCCGTCGTCGCTGTAGTCGCGCCGTCGAGCGTGCCGTCGTGCGCATCGAACGTCACCGTATACAGCGTAGGCGGAACGGTCTCGTCCTCGTAGCGCGCATACACCGTCGCAGCGGCTTCGAACACGGTGTCCGTCGTTATCTTTTCGCCGCCCGTTTCTGCGGTGAACCAGCCCGTGAACCGTTTGCCGTCGGGCGCGGTCGGAACGGGAAGTTCCGCGAGCCTGCCGTCCAAGCCGGTTTTTGCCGTCGGCGTAGCGATCGTGCCTGCGCCCGCGTCGAACGTGACCGTCTGCTCGCCGACAAGCGCTTCGACGTAAATTTCTTCGTTGGAATTGAACCAGAACTTATACAAACCGTTTGCGCCTACGAGCATATTATCACCCTTGAGCGTTATTTTGCCGTCCGCCGTTCCTTTGAGATTGTTGTACCAAAGATTTTCGCTCTTCCAAATGCGAACTTCATCGCCTGTTTTGAGTTCGAGCGTGATCGAATACTGCGTTCTGCCCGTGTTGTCTTTGCCGTCCTCGGCGAGGATATACTTATCCGCCCACAGCCAATTGCTGTCGGACATATTGCCAACGAGATAATACACATTCTCGTTTACGCCGTCGGTTGCATACACTTCCCAATACGACGGGTTGTTTTTGTAGTTCTTTACATAGAACGCAAACGTGCCGCCGCGCGCCGCCGTGACAGTGCCGTCCTCCGCCTGCGAAAGCCCGCGCGCGCCCTTGACTGTGACCGACTTGACCTCGCCGTCTATAACGAACTCTATTTCTTCGCCCGCTTTGACGGCTACGCCCGTAGCCATATATTCGGTAAACGTCGTGTCCTTATTGCCTTCGTTGATCTCGAACACCGGCGATACGGGCGCTTTTTCATACAGCGCATACACGGTTGCCGCAGCGTCGAACACTGTTGCCGTTGTGATCTGCCTGCCGTCGGTCTTTGCCGTGAACCAACCGATAAATCTCATGCCTGCAGGCGGAGTCGGCTCAGGAAGCTCGGCGAGCTTGCCGAACTTATCCGTCTTTAACGTCGTCACTTCGAGCGTACCGCCGTTCGCGTCGAACGTTATGTCGAGCGGCTCTGCTTCTTCGGGCACGTACTCGACGAACTCGGTGTGCACCGTCCAATTCCTGCCGTCGAACTTTACGTAGAACGTGAACGTACCGCGAGCTATTGCCGTAATCTCGTCCACTTTTCTGTCGATCACGCTAGTGTCTATGCCTTTGCTGTCCTGCGAGACGTACACCTGACTTTCCTCGCCGTTCACGGTGACTTTGAGCTTCTCGTTTGCGCGAAGCTCTACGCCTACAACGTTCATGTACTCGATAAAGTTTTCGTCGGCGTTATCGGCATTGACCGCGAGCGCCGTTCCGCCCACCGCGACCGAGAGCGTAGACGGGTCGGGCAGCACTATCTTTTTGACTATATCTATCCTGATCCACTCGCCGTACACCTTGTAATACAGCGTGTACTCGCCGGCTTCGGGAATGACATAGTTGCCGTTTTCTTCCGCGGTGAGCTTTACGCCGTCGATATATATCTCGTCGATGCGCGTGTTCCAATCGCCGTCAGCCGTGCCGCTGTTGTACCACAGCTTGATATGCATATCTGCCGCGGCAGTCGTGAATTTTACCGAATACTGCTCGGTCATGTCCTCGCTCGGCGCGACAGACTGTAACATGTACTGCGGAAGGATCTTCCAATCATCGGTCATATCGCCGACAAGATAGAACGCATGAAGTTCCAAATCGTCGTCGCCCGGATTTTCTTCTTCCGCTTCCCACTGCGCATAGACCGTAGAGGCGCCGTCGTATACGGTCGCGGCAGTCACGCGGTTGCCGCCTTCGGCCGCATTGAACCACCCGACGAACTTAAAGCCTTCGCGCACCGCGTCGGCGGGAAGCGACGACAGCATGCCGTTAGCCGTGTTCAGCTTTACCGTGCTTTCGCCGAGGATCTTACCGCCGTTGGCGTCGAACGTGATCTCGTACACGCCGACGGGCTCGACGGGCGCAGAAGCGTCCTCCCACCCCGCATATACAGTGACGTCTTCCGTGTATGTATAATCGAGCGCGACAGGCTCGTCTGTTTCCGCGGGATCGGCAGAAAGATACCAGCCGCCGAACTTATAATCGGTTCGGAACGGATTCTGCACAAATGCGGTCAGCTTGCCGCCCGACGTTTTGAGGCTCGTCACCGCGCCGTCGGCAAACTCGCCGCCGTTGGCGTCGAACGTGACCGTATATTCGACGGGAGGCTGATCTTGTTCCCCCCACTGCGCGTACACTGTGGTCGAAGCGGTGAACACCGTATCGAGCGACACTCTGTCGCCCGAACCGTCGCGGTTGAACGTATAGCCGTTAAACGCGCGCTCGCCGTTCGTAGGCGCGGCAGGCATTGACGCGAGCCGGCCGTTAGCCGTCGGGAGGGACAGAGTTGACACGTTGCCCGCAAACATTCCGCCGTTGGCGTCGAACTTGATCGAATACACGCCCTGAGGCGTTTCGGGCTTATCGCTGTCGCCGCAAGCGACGAGCGCGCCCGCAGACGCCGCTACGGAAAGCGCCGCTATTGCGGCAATGGCATAACCGAACTTCTTTTTCATTTCCCCATATATCTCCCTATACAAATTAAAAGACGGCATAGGGAAATACCTAATGCGTTACTCGAAGCTTTCCCCTATGTAGTTGCTTTTCGGTATAATTATACCACTGTTTATATTATATGTCAAGACATATGTGAAAAGTTTTTGCATTTTCGAACGCGCGTTTTTCGGTCGGAATATGCAAAACGGCGCGGATAGAGAGCCGTGCCGTTCAGTTGTTTTGGTGCGCGATAAACGCAAAAACTTTATACGAGATCTTCTTTGAGCCTGCGTTCGAGCAGTTGTTCCATTATTGTTCGCGGCGGAACTTTGTCGAGTATCATGGTGTTGACCGCGTTGGTGAGCGGCATATCCACATCCAACCTGTCCGCCATAAGAGCGATGGCGCGCGCTGTGTGTACGCCTTCCGCGAGCTTGTCGTACTTTTTGCCGAGTACGTAGTTTTCGCCCCACATGCGGTTGTGGCTGTGCGGCGAGAAAAGCGTCGTTTCGTAGTCGCCGAGATGACACAGTCCGTACGCCGACATCGGATTGCCGCCGAGTTTGCCAATAAGTCTCGCGACCTCGCGACTGCCGCGCGCCATAAGCGCGCCTTTCAGCGTAATCAATTTCATGCCGTCGAGCACGCCCGCAATGATGCCCATGACGTTCTTGGTCGCCGCGCCGATCTCGGTGCCTATAATGTCAGTACCGTAATAGAATCTGATGAGCGGGCTTTTGAAAAACTCTATTATACGCTCCGCCGTCGAGCGCTCGTACGCGTCGATTATCATGCAGTTGGGATTGCCGACCGTAAACTCTTGAACATGCCCCGGTCCCGCCCACACTGCGACCTGCCATTCTTCGAGTCCGAATTCGAGCGCCACTTCGGACAGGCGTTTGCCGGTGCTAATCTCGATGCCTTTCATGCACGTAACGAGATACTTGCCCGTCATGTCGCATTTGGCGCGAAGCTCGCTCATTACGCTGCGGAACGATTGCGACGGCACGCTCACGAGCACGACGTCGGCGCTTTTTACGGCACGCACGATGTCCGAGCACATCTCGATGGACTGCGGAAATTTGACGTATTCGTTTTTGCGCGTCATGGCGAGCGTTTCGTAGCTCGGGTCGCCGCTTATGCCGTACGACGTAACGCGGTGACCGAGCTGATCGGCATACCACGCAATAAAAGAACCCCACCTGCCGCAGCCGATAACGGTTGCTTTTATCTTTTTGCGCGTGTAATCCATCGGGATCGTATAATTGAGCTGCACTTTTCTCTCCTTCGGTTTTGCTTAAATATAACCGCCGCGACGTTCCGCGCCTAAACCCAAGGCGTTTACTGACCCTTCGGCGAGTAGTTGGGCGCTTCTTTGGTTATGAATATGTCGTGCGGATGCGACTCGATGAGCGCGGCGTTGGTTATCTTGACGAACTTCGCGTCCTTTCTGAGCTTGTCTATCGTAGGCATGCCCGTATACCCCATGCCCGCGCGCAGACCGCCAATAAGCTGATACACTATGTCGGCGAGCGCGCCGCGGTACGGCACTCTGCCCTCGACGCCCTCGGGCACGAACTTTTTGGAATCGGCTTGGAAGTATCTGTCTTTGCTGCCGAGCGGCATCGCGCCCAGACTTCCCATGCCGCGGTAGGTCTTGAAACTTCTGCCCTGATAAATTTCGAGCTCGCCCGGGCTTTCCGTTGTGCCGGCGAAAAGCGAACCTATCATGACGGCGTTTGCGCCGGCGGCTATCGCTTTTGTTATATCGCCGCTGTACTTTATTCCGCCGTCGCCGATTATGGTTTTGCCGCGTTTATCCGCCACTTCGGCACAGTCCATGATAGCCGTGATCTGCGGCACACCGATGCCGGCGACCATGCGCGTCGTGCATATGGAGCCGGGGCCTATGCCCACCTTGACAACGTCCGCGCCCACGTTGAAAAGCGCTTCCGCCGCCGCCGCGGTGGCTACGTTGCCGGCGATAACGGTGACTTGCGGGAACGCCTGCTTGACCTTCCCTACGGCGTTTATAACGTCGATGTTGTGCCCGTGCGCCGTATCGACCACAAGGCAGTCTACGCGCGCGTCGACGAGCGCCTTCGCTCTGTCCATATATCCGGCGCCGTTGCTTATGGCTGCGCCGACGAGCAATCGTCCGTTTTTATCCTTTGCCGACGACGGGTACTGTATTGCCTTTTCTATATCCTTGATTGTTATAAGGCCTTTGAGATAACCCTTTGCGTCAACTATGGGAAGTTTTTCTATTCTGTGCTTGCCGAGGATCTTCTGCGCTTCTTCGAGCGTCGTGCCGACGGGCGCAGTGACGAGATTCTCTTTTGTCATGATGTTTTCGATCGGCTGATCGAAGTTTGTCTCGAACCTAAGATCTCTGTTTGTGAGCACACCCACGAGTTTGCCGTTCTTGCATATGGGCACGCCCGAGATCTTGTATTTTTTCATCAGTTCGAGCGCGTCCGTAACCTTTCTGTCAGGCTCGAGAAAGAACGGATCGGTAATGACGCCGTGCTCGCTGCGCTTTACTTTATCGACATGCTCGGCTTGCGCGTCGATACTCATGTTTTTATGTATAATGCCTATTCCGCCCTCGCGCGCAATAGCTATGGCAAGCCGAGATTCGGTCACCGTATCCATTGCCGCCGAAACAAGCGGTATATTAAGCGTGATATCGGCGCTCAGCTTTGTCGTAAGATTGACATCCTTGGGAATAACGTGCGATTCCCCGGGAATCAACAGCACGTCGTCAAACGTCAATCCGTCTTTTACGATTTTACTCATAAGTATCTCCTTTTATGCCTCGAAAGCGTTTATATACTGCAATATATACTCGGAATAAACTTCCGAAATCTGCTGCAATCTGCCGCCGTGTTCGACAAACTTATAAAGCTCGCACGTGCCGGCGCCGCCGGGATTGCTCGGGGTGGACGGCTTGCTGTACTCGCTCTCGATAGCGCTGCTCGCCGCGCCGAAGTTCTCCCTGCTGTACCGGAGTATCATCGACATGTACCACATCTTTGTCGAAAATCCCGCAAGAGTCTGCATCCAATACAGCTTGCGAAGTTGCGCGTCCAGCCCCGCAGCTGGGAAATCGACCGCCGCCTGCGCATAGTCGCGGAAAGTCGTAGTGCCGTCGAGCTGCCTGTAAATATTGCCGAAGCCCGCCTCGGTGACGAACAGCGAAAAATCGCCGTTCTCGGCTATGCCCTTGTACACCGTCGAAGCCGATGATTCGCTTACACCGCCGGTAATGCCCAATCTTTCGAACTCGATCGAAATGTACGCGCCGAGACAATCGACGTAATCGACGAATCTGTCGAGCACCGCGGCGAGCTGCTCTCTGCCGCTCGACGTGGAAGTGTCGTAATCCTTAATCATCAATCCGCCGAAGCTGTTGGCGGCATCGGCAGTACGCCAAACGCAATCGCCCGAAGTGTTGCTGTTGTAAAGCATATTATCGAGCGTGCCGAGATAGGCGCGGGCGCGGAAGTTCATTACCTTGATGCTGTGTGAATTGCTGTACATATAAGGGCGCTGAGCAGGCGGCAAAACCACGAACGCGGCAGCGTCCTTGGCGGCATTGACGTCGGCTATACCGCTTATTGCCGTATACATGCGCGTATACAGTTCGAGATATTCGGCGTAGTATTTTGCGTCGGAGGAATTACCGTCCGCATACGCGCGCGACGCGAGCTTGTACGAAAGGTTTATGCCCACGTCGAGCGCTTCTATAAACTCGTCCGAGCACAGTTCGGCGGGCAGAGGTCTGCCGCGTCGTCCGTTGCTGCCGCCCGTTTCCGCCACGCCTATGAGCGCATATTCGGGAACGTCGTAATCAGACAGCGTACGATCGATATACCGCCTGCCGAAGTCGAGCGCCCGCGAACTCATGCCTAGTTCGTTGAACACGCGCATGGCGGAAAGCGGAAGCGCCGCCGCGAGTATAGACAGCAGCATCACCACGACCGATAATGCGACTGCGACCGCCTTGACCGACAGTGCGACAAGTTCGCCGACAAACGCACTGCGCGCGCTCCGCGGATCGCTCTCCGCACGCGCGCGCGCTTCGTCCGAGCGCGGTTGAGGCTCGGGCGCTACCGTTTGTTCGTTCGTTTCCGTCGTTTCGGCGCTGATCTCTTCGCCGATATCGGGTATTTTGTCGTCGGAATCGTTCATTAAAAACAATTATATCACAAAAATTTTTTATGTACAACTGTTTTTCACCGATTACTCGAATAAGTATAGGCGCAAAAAACAAAATAGCCCGCCGCGACGATACGCGCGCAAGCGGGCTACGGCATGTTAGTCGATGCTTGCGCTTTGCCGCGAACTATACCTGTTTTGCAAGCACCTTTGCCGTTGCGGGATCCAAAAGCACGCCGCACTGTTTGCCGTCCGCGGTATAGAACGAAACGTGCCAACAGACGATCGGATCGGTTTCTATGGGGTTTTTTATGATACGCGCGCGAATTTCGTACTCACCTGTCGGCTTGAGCTCGGACTTGGCAGCGGCGACGGCGCGCGCGCAATCGAGCATGTCGTCGGTCACGAGCGTAGTCATTTCGAACTTCGCCGCCGCCGAACCGAGCTTTACTTCGACGGTAAATGCGCCTGTCGTTTCCGATTCGAACTCCGCCGAATAGCTCGCGGCAAACGGGTGCACGGCGAGCGTGCCGCCGAACTCGCCAGACGGCGTGACCGCTTTGTAAGTGTACACCGCGTCCACGTCGAACTCTGTCGGAACGACGGTAATCAGCGTGTACGGCTTCAGCTTTTCCGCCCTGCCGTCGAGCGTATACGGCGTTTCGCGCACGCCCGACACCGCGACAACAGTCATGCCCGAACTGCCGCCGTCGGCTTCCGCGGAAGTAAAATAATTGCTGCGCCGCTCGCTGACGTTTTCCATACCGTCCGCATTGCAGGCGCAAAAGAACCACACCGTCGCCGCCGTCATTATCGCGGCAAGTACCGCACATATCTTTTTCATACCGTATTGTATGCGGCAATACAGCCGAATATTATCGGACGGCGGATATTTGTCAAACGTCCGCTTATACAAAAACACCCGCCGCGGCGGGTGTTTACTGAATCTTATTCGGTTTTGGCGGCAGACGCTTTGTCTGCTTCTGCGATAACGGCTTGAACGTCGGCAGGCTGCAACGATTTGAGCAGTTCGCGAATGTCTTTGAGTATCTGCTCGGTCGTTTCGGGCGCGTTGGCTTTTGCCTCGGCTTCCTTTTTCGCTTTTTCGTCGGCTTCCTTTTTGACGGCGTACTCGCGGATCTCTTTTCTGCTCATGCCCTGCGCTTTGAGCTGCTTTATCTCGCTTTTTTCGAGATTGATCTTATAGCTTTTTGCCCCGTCGCGGAAGCTGTTTATGGCTTTGATTATTATAAAGAGTATGATTGCCGTCAAAAGGAAGTTGACGACCGCCATAATGAACGCGCCCCAATCGATATATACCGATTTACTGAGATCTATAGCCGACGACCCGAACGCAACGCTCACGCCGTTGGCGTCGCGCGGAACAAGCATGGTTATAAGCCCCGACAAATCGTTCATCGGGATCATGTTTATAAGCGGGTGGAAGATGTTGTTTACGAGCGCGCTCACGATCGCGGTGAATGCTGCGCCGATTATCATACCGACGGCAAGATCCAATACGTTGCCGCGTGTAATAAACGCTTTGAATTCTTTGAGTATCTTTCTCATGAACTACTCCGTCTACCGTTTTTCTTTATTCGAATACGGCCGCACCCCCGGCACGGCGAAAACGACGATCAGCCTAATTTTTTAAGCTCTTCGTTAAGTTTTCTGAGATTTTCGCGCTCGAGGTCGATGAGCGACGAGAATATACGAAAATACTCGACGTCGGCGTCTGCGGGCGGTGTGTGATTGAGATATGCTTCGAGCAAAGCGGACTGCGAACGCATACGCTTTTTTTCCAAAACTTCGATCTCATTCTCGCTGTCGGCAATAGCCTTTTCGAGGTCCTTTTTCTTTGACATGATGTAACTCCTTTTATCCTTTTCGGTTATGTATTCTAACACAAAAGCGCCGAAATGTAAAGCCCTTATCGCAAAATTTCGGTAAAGTTTTTCAGAACGCGTATTTTTGTGCTTTGCTTACACGCTCGGATCGAGCTCGGAAATACATTTTACGGTCAGCGCATAGTCGGTTTTGACTTTTTCGAGCAGGTCTGCGGCGTCCGCGCCGAACTCGGCCTTGCCGCGAAGCGCTTCCGTCAGATCGCTCGCAGACTTACCGAACCGCGTGAGCGACAGATTCATACAAACGCCTTTGAGCGTGTGCGCCGCGCGGAACGCTTCGGCTATGTTGTTTTCGGCAAATGAATTAACGAGCAAAGCGTAACTTCCGTCCTCTGCTACCCTGCGCAAAAACTTGGCGATGCGCTCGTCCGTTCTGAGCCGTCCGACAACCTCGTCGTAACTGCCTTCCATGGCTTCGTAACATTCTTTTACAGTCATAAGTGTCGGTCTCCTATTTTTTATCCTGCACAAACAGGTTTTTTATGGATTCGTCGTAAAACTTATAAGCGTTCTTGCCGTTGCGCTTTACGTAGTACGCGGCTTCGTCAGCCATTTCGAACAGCGCGTCGTAATCGGCGCCGCTGCCGCTCGTCGTACACACCACGCCCATGCTCAGACTGACTTCGAAGTCGTCGCACGGCTCGGTCAAACGCTTGAAAATACGGTCTATCTGCGGTTCTATCGAGTCGCCGCGGTATTCCATGAAAATAATGAACTCGTCGCCGCCCATGCGCGCGGAAATATCCGAACTGCGCGTATTGCCGCGCAGTCTGTCGGCAATGGTTTTCAGCAGTTCGTCGCCGAACAAATGCCCGCGGTTGTCGTTTGCCACTTTCAGATTGTCGAGATCGAAAAACACGAGCGCGTACTTACGCCCCGACGCGTCCGCCAAACACTTTTGAATCTGGCGCTTTGCCGCGTTGTGGTTAAGAAGTCCCGTGCAGGAATCGTGGTTTGCCAAAAGCTCCAAGTGCCGCATTTCGGCAGTTTCTTCGTTTACGTCCACTATCTTGCCGACGGCACCTTCGAACACGGGCGCTTCGTCATCGCTCCACATGACTTTCGCGACTACCTTGCACCATTTTTTATCGCCCTTGATGTTTACCATGTACCGCTCGGACAGCATCGGCTTTTCGGGCGTCGTGGACATCATTTTCTCCAAGAACGACTCATAATCGTCGCGTGTAAAAACTTTTGTTCCGAAATCGCTTTCCGCGGGATTGATTATCTTTTCCGGTAAGCCCAAAAGTTCGGCGCCGAACTCGGACAGTATCATCGCTTCGGGCTCGGTAACGTACTCGAACAGTATTTCCTGCGACAGATCGGACAGAAATTTATACTTGATTCGCTCGTGTTCGAGAAGTTTTATGGTACGGCTCGATACGTCCGGTCCGCCTTTGAGCGTGCGCTCTACCGTACTCATTATATCTTTGTCGGTAGCGTGCCCGAACGAAATCACGTTCAATTCCTTTTTGAGCGTGTCGGCTATGTCCGTAAGGCACTGCAACAGCAGCGGATTGAACGCGCCGCATTCGCCGTTGAGGATCATGCGCACCGCTTCGTCGTGCGGGATCGCGGCTTTGTACACCCGCTCGCTGGTGAGCGCGTCGTAAACGTCTGCGAGCGCAACCGCCTGCGCGGCAATGGGTATATCGTCGCCCACGAGTCCGTCGGGATAGCCGTGCCCGTCGTAACGCTCGTGATGCCAACGGCAAATCTGATAACCTATCTTTATGAGCGCTTCGTTGCCGCGGAACGGGATCGCATTGAGCATATTGGCGCCCTCGATGGTGTGCCGCTTCATTATTTCGAATTCTTCTTTGGTGAAACGTCCCGGCTTGTTGAGTATCTCCGACGGTATCGTTATCTTGCCTATGTCGTGAAGCGCCGACGCATTGCATATTATGTGAAGATCGTCGTCGGTCAGTTTGTACTTGTCAGTTATCTGCATAAGGCGTTTGAGCACGTGCTCGGTAAACGCGTTGACGTGCAGAACGTGAAGTCCGCTCTCGCCGTTACGGAACTCGACGATATGCGAAAGTATCTCGATCATCAGCCTGTTGTCTTTTTCTTTGGCAAAGATCTGATCGGTGAGCATATCCGCCATTTCGTGCTGTTTGAGCATAAGCATATAGTTGCTCATGACGCGGTGCTTGACCGTGCGCTCGTCGAACGGGCGGCTTATATAATCCACCGCGCCGAGATCGTACGCGCGGTCGATATACGACGAACCCGTTTCGGCGGATATCATTATTACGGGAATGGACTTGATCCATCCGTTCTTGTTCATTACCGCAAGCACGTCGAACCCGTCCATAACCGGCATGACTATATCCAAAAGCACGAGCGATATTTTATACTCGTTATCCAGGAGCACGGATACGGCTTGCTCGCCGTTTTCCGCTTCAATGATCTCGAAATCGTCGCCGAGCATGTCTACGAGGAGCGCTCTGTTCAGTTCCGAATCGTCTACAATAAGAATAGTTCCGCTGTTTTTGCTCATTTTTTATCGTTCTCTCTCATTGCCGCGATCATAGATTTGAGCTTGCTCATATCGAGCGGCTTGGCTATGTGCGCGTTCATGCCCGCGTCTATTGCCGCCTTTACGTCCTCGTCGAACGCATTTGCGGTCATTGCGATTATGGGAATGGTCTTTGCGCATCGGTGCGACGAAGCGCGTATGGCGCGCGCAGCTTCGTATCCGTTCATCACGGGCATCTGTATATCCATGAATATGATATCGTACTGCCCCGGCTCGGACGCCTCGAACTTTTCGAGCGCGAGCTTGCCGTTTTCGGCAACGTCGCACGTAACGCCCTCGATGTCCAAAAGCTCCAATAAAATTTCGGCGTTTATCGCATTGTCCTCGGCGGCGAGCACTTTCAGCCCCTCGATGGAAATATCCGCTTCGCTGACCGTAGCGATCTCGCTGTCCGCTTTTTCGCTTGCCGTGTTCTTAATTTTTTCCACTGCGTGACGGAAGTTGGAAACGAAAAACGGCTTGGGCAGGAACAGATCTATGCCTGCGTCTTTCGCTTCCTTCTCTATCTCGTCGAAGCTGTACGACGTAAGCACCATGATCGGAACATCGTCCCCCACCTTTTTGCGAATATGCTTTGCCGTTTCCACGCCGTCCATACCGGGCATCTTCCAATCGAGCAGCACGATATGGTAATCTTCTTTCTTCTTGATCGCCTTTTCGACCATCTCGATCGCGTCGGGACCGTTGAGCGCATACCGAACTTCCACGCCCGCATCACGCATAAGCTCGCGGATATTCGTGCAAACGTCTTCTTCGTCGTCCACTACGAGCACGCGCGTAATGTCGTGATACGACCAGAAATCGCCGTCGTCGTCCGCGCTCTCCACATTGGCAAGCTCGAGCTCGACGGTGAACGTACTGCCCTCGCCCTTTTTGCTCTTTATGGATATCGTGCCGCCCATAAGATCGACGATGCTCTTTGTAATTGCCATGCCGAGTCCTGTGCCCTGTATCTCGTTCGACATTGGCGTGCCCTCGCGCGAGAACGGCTCGAAGATGATCTTTACGAAGTCCTCGCTCATGCCCATGCCGTTATCCACGACCTCGAACCGAAGATGGGTATGCTTGCGCAGACTCTTTTCGAGCGCTTCCACGCGAAGCTCGATATTGCCGCCGCGCTGAGTGTACTTGACTGCGTTTGACAGAAGATTCAACAGTATGCGGTTGAGCCTGAGCTTATCGCCAGAAACCACTTCGGGGATCTTGCCCTTTGTGTGCACCTCGAATGCCTGATCCTTGGCGCGCGTCTGCGATACGATGATCGCGCAAAGTTCTTCCAAAAATTCGGAGAAATTAAAGTCCTCGATCGTAAGCGAAGTTTTGCCGCTCTCGATCTTGCTCATATCGAGAATATCGTTGATAAGGCTTAGCAAATGCTGCTGCGAGAACGTTATCTTGCGCAGATATTCGCGAACTTTGGTCGGGTTCTCCGCGTCGCGCGCGAGAAGCGTGGAAAAGCCGATCATGGCGTTCATAGGCGTGCGGATGTCGTGCGACATATTGGCAAGGAAGTTGCTCTTCGCTTCGTTTGCCGCCTTTGCCACTTCGAGCGCCTGCTGCAGCTCCTCGCGCATTTTCATGTCGTGCGTGCGGTCGGAGAACATCATCGTGCACACGTCTTTATCGTTTATGAACGAGTGGTATATCGACAGGCGGAAATACCGTTCCTGCTTCGTAGCTATGTTTCTGAGCTTGACGTCGGAGCTTACGGCATTGCTCATATCTATGGATTTTAGCTGCTCCGTAGTAATTTGGTTTTGCCCGTCAACGGACGACATCATTATAGTGCGGACGTCGTTGCGCACGCCCGCGATATCCAAGCCCAAAACTTCTTCGACGTTCGGGCTTACATATTCGGCTTTGAAATCATCGGGAGAGAACATTACGAATATATCGTTTGTGTTGAGCGTGAGTATATCGAGCATGCGCTCTCGCGATTTGACCTCAAGCTCTTTCTCCTTGACGCGGCGCTTGTTCGTCATGTAGAGGATCCATATCGCAGCCGCCGCAACAAGCGCGAATACTATGACCATGACCGCTATGGTAACGCTGCGGAATCTGTCCATACTGCTGTTGACGATTTGACTCGGCACTGCGCCTACGAGCATCCAATCGCCGAACGATATGGGCAGATACGCCAAGTAATATTCGACTTTATTGTACGTAATAAGAACGACGTTGGATTTTTGATCGACAAAATCCTTATGTATTCCTTCTGCGGTACTTTTGCTTACGCTCACGGCGTCCGAATTCAAAAATTCCACAAAGTTGCCGTCGTCGAAGTGCGCCATATTGTCGTTAAGCTGCAAAAGCACCATTCCGTCGGGCAATACTATATAACAGTTGCTTTCGCCGTCGAAAGCGTCCATGTACAGCGCCTTAAGCATGTCGCTTTCGCGGTAAGTAATGCCGATGGCGTAGTATTCGAAACCGTCGATAGTGTTGCGTTCCACCGATACGGCAAACATCATAAACGACTCGTCGGAATCGTCGAATCTCCCCACTACGCCGCCCTTGTTGTCTTTAAGCAGTTCTTTAAGCGACCGCCTGAGATGAAGCTGTTTGAGCGGCGCGTCTTTTGAGACCACTTTGCACTGCTCGTCTTCGTTAATAAAATAAAAATTCGCGAAATGCCACTGATCCCGCTGATTGTTTATAAATTCGATGAGTTCCTCGCGTTTTTCTTCGCTTCTGTCCTCCGAACCGCCGTTTATGATATTTACGGAGTTTTTCAAATAGTTTTCCCAGCTGCGCATAAGTTTGTTGTTGTTATCGACGGTTTGGGAAAACGACGAGTTGACCTGCTTGTATATCTCCATCAGGTGCTCTCGGCTTTCGTTGAATATATGCGACGACGCAAACACTATGTAAATAGCAAGCGCCGTCACAACGGCTACGATACACACGGTTATAATCGAGCCGTCGCGAATTTTTCGTTTTGTAGATTCTGTCATAGCGCACACTCCGCAACTTTTATATGTCTAAACCGTATAATTTGACATATATACCGTTTAATAATACTATATCGCGCGCATTTTGTCAACGGTTTGCGCAGAATTGAACATGCACGCGGGAATAACGCCTGCGCCTTTACTTGCGAGATTGCCCGCTTTGCTCGGAATGACGGCGTTAGCTCGCCTTGCGGCGAGGAACTACTACCGAAAGCGTAAACGCAACCGTATTATCGCGAAACGCGACTCTCCGATTCTTCCGATAAAAAATCCCCGACCGGCGAAGATCGCCGTCGGGGACGGTTTGTATTATTTGCTTCTGTATCCGTCGGGACTTTTGTTCTGCCAATTACACAGCGACGCGCACATATCGTCGAGCGTAAGTTCGGCTTTCCAGCCGAGCTCTTTTTTCGCCTTGCCTGCATCGGCGTAACACATGGCGATATCGCCCGGTCTGCGCGGCGCGAACTTATACGGAAGCGCACGGCCGCACGCCTTTTCGAACGCATGTATAACGTCGAGCACGCTGTATCCCGTGCCCGTGCCGAGATTGTACGTGTACACGCCCGTATTCGATATCTTATCGACCGCCGCGACGTGACCTTTTGCGAGATCCACCACGTGAATGTAGTCGCGAACGCCCGTGCCGTCCTTTGTCTTATAGTCGTTGCCGTACACGCTTATGCAGTCGATCTTGCCCGAAATTACCCTGCCGATGTACGGCGTGAGGTTGTTGGGTATGCCCTGAGGATCTTCGCCGATGAGTCCGCTCTCGTGCGCGCCGACGGGATTGAAGTACCGCAGGAGCACGACCGTCCACCCGCTGTCCGCCGAATACAGGTCGCGAAGGATCTGTTCCTGATAGAGCTTGCTCGTGCCGTACGGATTGGTCGTTCCGCCCGTCTTGCTCGTTTCGGTCAGAGGGAGCTTTTCGGGATCGCCGTACACCGTTGCCGACGACGAAAAAACTATGCGCTTTACGTTGTGCGCGCGCATCGCTTCGAGAAGCACGAGCGTGCCGTAAATGTTGTTATCGTAATATTCGAGCGGCTTTGCACACGATTCGCCCACCGCTTTGAGCCCCGCAAAATGTATGACGTAATCGAACTTGTTCTCGGCGAATATCTTGTCGAGAGCCGCACGGTCGCGAATGTCGGCTTTGTACGTTTTGATTTTTTTGCCGACTATTTTTTCGACGCGCGCCACCGCTTCGGGAAAAGAGTTGACGTAGTTGTCTACTATGACGGGTTCGTGCCCCGCCGCAATAAGCTCGACGCAAGTGTGAGAGCCGATATATCCTGCGCCGCCCGTTACCAAAATCTTCATACGATCTCCTTTCGAACGCGGCCTGCTCTTTACGCGATGCGCGGCAAAAGCCGAAAATCCGTTCGATATACAGTATATCACCCGACGGAAAGATATGTCAATAATAAACGTGTATTAAGTTCGATTATTGCTTTCCGAAGCGACGCGCCCGACCGCGCGGCAAAAACTACACTATTATATTGACGAGCCGCCCGGGAATGGCTATCACCTTTTTGGGCGAAGCTCCGCAGAGCGCGGCTATGACGTCGGCGTTTGCGAGCGCGGCGGTTTTGATCCCTTCCGCGTCGAGTCCCTGCGGCAGCATGATCTTGCACTTGATCTTGGAATTCACCTGCACCGCATACTCGGCAGCGGACTTGACGAGCTTGCTCTCGTCGCACACCGGATAACGATTATCGAATACCGACGTTTTTCCGCCGAGCATTTCGTTCGATTCCTCGCAGAAGTGCGGCGCGAGAGGCGCCATGACGAGAACGAGTTTTTCGAGCACGTACTTTATATAAGCGGCGCTGTAATCCTTTTCCGAACGGTACTTATACAACGCGTTCACAAGCTCCATGCACCGCGCGACAGCGGTATTGAATCTGAACGCGGGCACGTCCGCCGCAACCTGCTTTATGCAATAATTAAGCTCGTAATCGAGCGCGCCGACAGCGCCGTCCGATTTTTCGTCCTTTACCTCTACAACGAGCCGCTCTATCCTGTCCATGAATTTCGCGCATGCTACGATGCCCGAATCCGACCAAGGCCCGCCCTCTACGTAGTCGAAACCGAACATAAGATACAGCCGAAGCGCGTCCGAGCCGTATTTTTCTATGAGCGGATCGGCGGAAACGACGTTGCCGCGGGTTTTGCTCATGCGGTAGCCGTCGGGTCCGAGAATGACGCCCTGATGCACGAGCCGCTTAAACGGCTCGTCAAAGCCGATATGACCGAGGTCGTGAAGCACTTTGGTTATGAACCGCGAATACAAAAGGTGCGTACAGGCGTGTTCCGCGCCGCCCACGTAGCAGTCCACGGGCAGCATTGCGTCAACCGTAGCTTTGTCGAACGGTTTCTTCTCGTTGTGCGCGTCGGGATAGCGCATATAGTACCAGGACGAACACACGAAAGTATCTAGCGTATCCGATTCGCGCTTTGCCGGTCTGCCGCATATCGGGCAGACGGTGTTTATAAATTCGTCGCAGCGCGCGAGCGGCGACTTGCCGTCGGGCGTGAAATTCACGTTATAAGGAAGCTCGACGGGCAGATCCTTTTCGGGCACGGGCACCGTGCCGCAATGCTCGCAGTATATGACCGGTATAGGCGCGCCCCAATACCGCTGACGCGAAACAGACCAATCGCGCATGCGGTAGTTTGTTTTTCTGCCGCCGTGTCCCGTCTTTTCGAGTTCGTCGAGAACGGTGCACTTGCCCTTTTCGCTCGGCAGTCCGTCGAACTTACCGCTGTTTACCATGACGCCGTACTCGGTGTACGGTAGTTCGTCGGCGCCGCCGTCCGCCGACCGTATTACACGCTTTATTGGCATACCGTTTTTGAGCGCAAACGCATGATCGCGGGTATCGTGCGCAGCAACGCCCATGACCGCGCCCGTGCCGTAAGTGGAAAGGCAGTAATCGGCGACATACAGCGGCACTTTTTCGCCGTTCACGGGGTTTATGCAGTAACTGCCCGTAAAAACGCCCGTCTTGTCCTTGGCTGTCGAAGTGCGCTCGATCTCGCTGCGCTTTGCCGCTTCCGCGACGTATTTGTCCACATCCGCTTTTCTGTCCGCGGTCGTGACCGCACAAACGAGCGGATGCTCGGGCGCAAGCACGACGTACGTCACGCCGAAAAGCGTGTCTGCGCGCGTGGTGAATACCTTGACCGATGCGACGTCGCCGACGGGCGTTTCGAGATCGAACACTACCTCTCCGCCCACCGATTTGCCTATCCAATTGCGCTGCATCGCTTTGGTCTTTTCCGGCCAATCGAGATTGTCGATGCCTTGCAACAGTTTTTCGGCGTAGTCGGTTATCTTGAAGAACCACTGAGTCATTTCCTTGTGAACGACCTCTGACTTGCAACGCTCGCACTTGCCGTCCACGACCTGTTCGTTGGCAATGACGGTCTGACACGACGTACACCAATTTACCGGCGCTTTCTTCTGATACGCCAATCCGTTTTTATAGAGCTGTAAAAACAGCCACTGCGTCCATTTGTAATAATCGGGCGCGCAGGTGCGGAACTCGTGCGACCAGTCGAACATAGTACCCATGTCGCGAAGCTGACGCTCCATCGTTTCTATGTTGACGTCCGTCGAATCCTTTGGATGAACGCCCGTCTTGATAGCATAATTTTCGGCGGGCAGACCAAACGCGTCGAAGCCCATCGGCTGAAACACGTTTTTGCCGTTCATGCGCATAAACCGCGCATAGCTGTCCGACACGCCGTAATTGTACCAATGCCCCATGTGCAGTTTTGCACCCGACGGATACGGAAGCATTTCCAAAACGTAATGCTTTTCGCCGTCGGCTTTGGGGTCGAACGTATTTATGCCGTCGCGCCGCCATTTGTCTTGCCATTTCTTTTCGATTTCGTTGCGATTCATAGATCCTCTATTCGAGCACCGCTTTTATGCGCCTTACGCCCGCGGAACTCGACTGTTCCTTCAATATTTTGAAATGCCCGAGCTCGCCCGTACGGTTCGCGTGCGGACCGCCGCAAATTTCCTTGGAATACTCACCCATCGTATATACCTTGACTTTCTCGCCGTACTTGCTTGCGAACAAGCCCACGGCGCCCGCCGCCTTGGCTTCGTCTACGGTCATCTCCTCGCACGTGATCTCCACGTCCGCTTTTATCGCCTCGTTGACCTTGTCCTCTACCGCCTTTACTTCGTCGGGCGTCATAGCTCTTGCGAACGAAAAATCGAACCGCAGCCGCTCGGGCGTGATATTGGATCCGCGCTGATTGACGCCTTCGTCGCCGAGCACTTCTTTGAGCGCGCGGTGCATAAGGTGCGTCGCGGTGTGAAGCCTTGCGGTAAGCTCGCCCGTATCGGCAAGCCCGCCCTTGAACCGCTGTTCGGCGCCTGCGTGCGACAGATTGCGGTGTTCTTCGAACCGTGCGTTGAATCCGTCTACGTCCACCTTGAATCCGCGCTCTTTTGCCATTTCCACCGTCATTTCGAGCGGAAAACCGTAAGTGTCGTACAGTCTGAACGCCGATTTACCGTTGATCGTATCGCCCTGAATGTACTTGCACAGTTTTTCAAACTCTTTTATCCCGTTTTCGAGCGTGCGTTCGAACCGCGTTTGCTCCTCGTCGATCTCGAACGCTATCTTGTCGCGCGCGGCGGCAAGTTCGGGATACGCTTCGGCGTATTTATCCACGACAACGTTGGCTATCTTGGAATAATCTCCGCTCTTCAGTCCTATCGTCGAACCGAATCGTATAGCGCGGCGCAAAAGCCTGCGCAGAATATAGCCCTGATCGACGTTGGACGGCGTTACGCCGCGTTCGTCGCCTATTATGAACGTAGCCGTCCTAACGTGATCCGCGACCACGCGTATGGCGCGGACTGCGTCCGCATCGGACATCTTTCTGCCCGAAAGTTCCTCGATTTTTTTAACTATGGGGGTAAACACGTCGGTATCGTATACGCTCGAAAGTCCCTGCACGTTCATGAGCGCGCGCTCGAGCCCCATACCCGTATCGACGTTCTTCTGCTTGAGCGGCGAGAACGTGCCGTCGGCGTTCTTGTTAAACTGCATGAACACGTCGTTCCACACCTCGACGTACTTTCCGCAATCGCACGCCGGAGAACAGGTATCGCAGCACTTGGGCTTGCCCGTATCGAAAAACATTTCGGTGTCCGGTCCGCACGGTCCCGTCTGTCCGGCAGGGCCCCACCAATTATGCTTTTTGCCGAGATAGAAAATGTTTTCGCGCTTTATCCCGCACTTTTCCCACAGCGCCGCGGTATGCTCGTCGCGCGGACAATCGTCGTCGCCCTCGAATACCGTGACCGCGAGCCGATCGGGATCGAGCCCCAGCCTTTCGGTCAAGAATTCGTAACTCCACGGTACCATTTCGTCCTTGAAGTAGTCGCCCAAGCTCCAATTACCGAGCATTTCGAAAAACGTGCAGTGCGACGCGTCGCCCACTTCGTCGATATCGCCGGTGCGAACGCATTTTTGCGTATCGCAAAGCCGCTTGCCCGCGGGATGCGGCTGTCCCAACAGATATGGCACAAGCGGGTGCATGCCCGCCGTAGTAAACAGAACGGTCGGATCGTTTTCGGGAATGAGGGACGCGGAAGATATGGGCGTATGTCCTCGATCCTTAAAGAAGTTAATCCATTTTTTTCTAAGCTCGTCGCTTGTAAGTTTCATATGCTCTCCAAAATCGCGTTATTTTTTATGCCGCCGAGCGTCACTGACGCTTCGTAGGTTTAAGTTCCTCGTACAGTTTTTTGATACCGCTGTGCGTAGACGTTATGCGCATTTCCGCGGTGGATACGAGTTTTTCGTTGTTTGCCGTATATTCGTTTGCCATGCCTTCGCGCTTGACGACTATGTCGATATTGCCGCCGTCCTTTTTGACAAGACGTTTGACCGTCTTTGCGATCTCTACGTAGCTCATCTTGTCGGCGGCTACGAGATTGTAATCACCCTTGGGATAGTCTTTGCGCAAGAACTCGTATATAACGCGCGCTGCGTCGTCCACAGATACTGCGCTTACCGTTTTGTCGCGGTCTATGACAATCTGTTTTTTACCGCGGCTGCCCGCCGAAACTATCGCGTTTATCGGACGCGACTGTCCGCCGCCGGCGCCGTACACGTCGAACACGCGCAGGACCGTCGTGATCTTGTCTTTGCTCGCGAGCAGGCTTATAAGATATCTGCCGAGTCCGTATCCGTCCGTCGGAATGGATTTTCCGAACATCGCTTCGGTAAAGTCAACTATCGGCCGGCTCCTGTCGAATTCTACGCCTTCGCCCACCGTGATGAGTTTTTTTACGCCGTGCACGATGGACATGTACTGAATGTTCTTAAACATTATTAGGTTGTCCGCTTCGAGCGCAACGTTATTGCCCTGCTCGTCCATGCCCGCAAGGTGGACTACCGCATCGAAATCGTGCTTTTGAAAAAGATCCTCTATTGCGCGGACATTGGTAAGATCCATCTGCTCGCGCGTCGGCGCCACGATGTCGAATTTCTTTCGGTAATTTTTTATGAATGTCTTACCTATGAATCCGCTTCCGCCCGTTATGAGTATTTTCATAATCCCTCCAAACCGAATTGTTTGCCGTTATTCCATTGTCCTACTGCTTGCTTTTTACCGCGTACGATGATTTAAGTTCCACCACCGAGTTGAAAGAATCTTCGTTCTTTGCGTCGCGGGCAAAGTAGCCTATGCGGAAAAACTGCACGCCTTCGCCTACTTGCAGTGCGGAAACGCCACTCTCCGCCTTTGCCGTTCCCACTCTTAGCGAGTCGCGGTTTACGCGGTCGATAAAGTCACCCTCGCCGTCGGGCACGAGCGCCGAAAGATAATTGATCTTTATATCCGCGGCGGTATCGCGGTCTATCCATTGTATAACGCCCTTGGCTTTTACCTCGTCCGTTTTTTCGCAGCGGATCTTTACCACCTTTCCGTCGGCGTCCGTATCGAACCCCACGCAGCGCACGATAAACGAATTTTTGAGCCGCGCAAGTCCGTCGGGCACGAGTCTGTGATAGCCCTTGGGCGGATCCGCCATAAAGTCCTCGCGGTTTACGTAAAGCCGCGGAGTCAGCCGTATTTTCCGCGTTACTACGGGCGTCGAGCGCGTTTCGGGATCGACGGGCGTACGGTGCGGCACCGAGTACTCGCCGCCTTCGGTAACCTCGATGAATTGCTCGTAATCGCTATCGAGATTTACAATGTCCAGCTCGACGGGATCGGGCACGACCATATACCGCTTTGCCGTAGCGTTGAGTTCGTCGCGAATACAATCGTTCAGCTGCGCCGCGTCCACGGTACTTACCGATTTGGCAAGCCCGACTTCGTTGCAGAACGCGACTATGGCGTGCGCGGGCACGCCGCGACGGCGAAGCCCCGAAAGCGTGGGCATGCGCGGATCGTCCCATCCGTCTACAAACCCCTCGTCTACGAACTGCTTCAAATAGCGCTTGCTCACCACAGTGTCCGTTATACCGAGCCGAGCAAACTCGTACTGATGCGGTTTGTCCTTTATATCGCAATTATTCACAACCCAATCGTACAGCGGACGATGGTCTTCGAATTCGAGCGAACAGCACGAATGCGTTATCTTTTCCACCGCGTCCTCGAGCGGGTGCGCAAAGTCGTACATCGGATACACGCACCACTTGTCGCCGGTGCGGTGATGGGGCGCGTGAAGCACGCGGTAGATAACGGGATCGCGCATGTTCATATTTGGCGAAGCCATATCTATCTTGGCGCGCAGTACCATTCCGCCGTCGGGAACTTTTCCGCTCTGCATTCTGTCGAAAAGCGCGAGATTGTCTTTGACCGAACGATTGCGCGACGGGCTTTCTTTTCCCGCTTCGGTGAGCGTGCCGCGCAAAAGCCGTATCTGCTCGGGGGTGCAGTCGTCCACGTACGCAAGCCCCTTCTTTATGAGCAATACCGCACAGTCGCGCATGTACTCGAAGTAATCGGACGCGTAGTATACGCCCGCGGGCTCGAACCCGAGCCAGCGTATGTCGTACAGTATTTGATCGCAAAAATCGGCGTCCTCTTTTACGGGGTTGGTATCGTCGAAACGCAGATTGCATTTGCCGCCGAACTTTTGCGCCGTCGTAAAGTTAAAGCATGCGGCTTTGGCATGACCTATATGCAGTCTGCCGTTCGGCTCGGGCGGAAAACGCATCGCAACGTTCTTTATCCTGCCGCTTTTGAGATCGTCGTAAATGACGTCCTCTATGAAATTCATGGGTGTGGTCTTTTCGATATCCATATCCAACTCTCATTAAAATGTAATTTCGCTGCGAACGGGAATGTTGCGGAAATATCAGAACAGTCCGCTTATCCTTCCCGTTTTGCCGTCTATCGTCATACCGACGGCGTTCGGCTTTTTGGGCAGTCCGGGCATGAGCAGTATCTCGCCGGCAACCGCGACTACGAAGCCTGCGCCCGCACGGTACTGCACGTCGCGGACCGTAATATCGAAGTCCTCGGGCCGTCCGAGCTTTTTGGGATCGTCGGACAGCGAATACTGCGTCTTTGCAATACACACGGGCAGTTTGTCCACGCCCAGCGGGAGCATTTTTTCAAGGCTCTTTTTCGCCTTCGCCGTCCATACGACAGACCGCGCGCCGTATATCTTTTGCGCTATCTTTTCGGTCTTTTCGATAACGGTATCCGAGTCTTTATATGTGAAGTCGAGCTTCGCTTTGCCGCTCGCGGCTTTCACGACTGCCTCGGCGAGATCGGTCGAGCCTGCGCCGCCCTGCGCCCAGCAGTTGCACAGCACGGCGGGAACGCCGTACTTTGCGCACGCCTTTTTTACCGTTTCGATCTCCGCGTCCGTATCGTCCGTAAACTTGTTTATAGCAACGACGACGTTCTGACCGAACACGTTTTTGATGTTTTCGATATGCTTGGTAAGATTGCCCATGCCGAGCGCGAGATCGCCGTTTCCGCCGTATTTAAGCGCGCGCACGGTCGCGACTATCACCGTGCACGACGGGACTATGCCCGAAACTCTGCACTTGATGTCGAAGAATTTTTCCGCTCCGAGATCGGCGCCGAATCCCGCTTCGGTCACTACGTAGTCGGCATAGCTTGCCGCGGTCTTTGTCGCGATCACGGAATTGCAGCCGTGCGCGATATTGGCGAACGGTCCGCCGTGAACGAACGCGGGCGTACCCTCGAGCGTTTGCACGAGGTTGGGTTTTGCGGCGTCTTTGAGAAGCACCGCCATCGCCTCGGCAGCGCCGAGATCGTTTGCCGTTACCGGCTTGCCGTCGTAATTGTAGCCCACTATGATCCTGCCGAGCCGCACTTTGAGATCGTCGAAATCGGACGACAGACACAAAGTCGCCATGACCTCGCTCGCCGCCGTAATGTTGAAGCCGTCCTCTCTGCCGTTGCCGCTCATTCCGACTATTATCGAACGCAGCGCTCTGTCGTTGCAGTCCATACAGCGGTTAAACGTCACTTTTGCGATCTTGAGCGGATTGCCGAAATATATGCTGTTGTCGATCATAGCGCACAAAAGATTGTTCGCCGACGTTATGGCGTGAAGATCGCCAGTAAAATGCAGGTTGATATCGTCCATGGGCAGGATCTGAGCCATGCCGCCGCCTGTCGCTCCGCCCTTCATGCCGAAAACCGGCCCGAGCGACGGTTCGCGAAGCGCCAACGCCGTCTTTTTGCCTATCTTGTTCAGTCCGTCCGCAAGCCCTATCGACACGGTGGACTTACCCTCGCCTGCGGGTGTGGGATTGATTGCGGTGACAAGGATTATCTTTGCTTTTGGCTCGTACTTGGGATTGACTTTTGCAACGTAGTCGCCGTAGCGATAAACGTTGTCTATCCCGAGTTTTGCCGCGATCTCCTCGATGGGACCGGGTGTGGCTTCGTAAGCGATTTCGATGTCGGTTTTCATATCTTTCTCCTTGATGGTAATTATCTTGAAGCAAGCTGCCGTTCGATCTTCAAGCGTCAATCTCGGGCTCGGGCTCGTCGGGCGGTACGGCAGCATCCGTGCCCGATCCGCCTATACGGCTTATTTCCTCTGTATTGAGTTCGTATGACAGCTCGGGCGCGCGCTCGGCTCTGTATGTCTTTTTGCTCGCAAACGCGAACGCCGCAACGGCAAACACCACCGCCGTGCCGAACCCGCCCGCAAACACGTACGGCGAACCTGTTATCGGGTACAGCGTAACAACGAGAAGCGCCGCGACGAGCGCAAGCGCAAGCGCCGCAAGATTCATAAGTTCGCACAGCACATACACGGTACCGCTCGTGACGCGCGTTTTTATCGTCGCAAATCTCAGCCACGTCTGTCGCTTGGTCACCGCGCCGCCCACTCCGGCGAATGCCGCAGAACAGAGCACGCACGCAAACGCAGCATATCCGTCGAGCCCCGCAGGCACGATCGCGCCCGCGAGCACTGCGGACGCAAAAAGACACAGCGAAATTACGATCGAAAGCACGCGGCTTCTGCGCTTTACGCGCCTCGAACAGACGACGGCGGCGACGAAGTAAAACGCGCCGACGGCGACGGCTGTTATAGCCGACGCGTACGCCACGCCCGTCATAGCTGAAAAATAAACGCAAAGCGCCGCGAGCGTGACGAACGCGGCGGTAAAAAACAGCGACGAAAAATAAGTGCGCTTGTCAAGCCCCGTATAGAACGCGCGGAACACGCTCTTTACCGACTGAACGCGTTTGCCGCCCAGCCGCGGGATCTCGTCCGAAGTGGCGAGATACTGCATAAGCGCGAGGATCACGTTGCACGCGGCGAGTACGTACGCCGCATTGAGATAGGCTGTCTGCGCGTCGTAAAACAGAAAGCCGAACACCGCGCCTATCGCCGTCGCGCCGCCGAGAACGGCGAAAACCGCCGAAGCAAGTCCCTGCCGCGCCGATCCGCCGAGCACACGAGCTCGGACGGAAAACGCACAGTAGCGGTACAGAGGAACGAATACGCAAAACACAGTCACGCCGAAAAACACCGAGATCGCGCCGCCTGCGGACGAACTGCTTTCCGACGCGAATATAAACACGAAAAACAAAGCCGATATAAACGCCGACAACGGCATTATAAGATGGTAGCGTCCGAACAAAAGCGTATCGGCTCGGTGAATGACAGAATAGAATATGGGCATCAGAACGAACGGGATAAGGCAAACCGCAGGCAGCGTCCACAGCACGGCAATATTGCAGTACCGTGCGGCGTACGGAACAAAAAAGAGCAATATCATAGCGGTGTACCCTGCCGTAAAGCGCTCGGAGGATAACACCGCTCTTAACAATCTGTCCTTATGTTTACCGAAATTAGCCAAATCCGACCCCGTCGTCCTATATATTCAAATTATATAGCAATCGCAAACGTTTGTCAATTATATTGACTTTCTTTTATGCGTCGGACGCAGCCGCATTGCCGTCCGCTTGCACGGGAGCCTCCGCATTACGCGCACATGCGGCAAACGTTTCGAGCCGCACCGCGCCGTCCGCGACCGATTCGCCGCCGAAATACACCGGGCGAAGCCGTTTGGAAATCGCGAGCCGCGCTTCGCTTTCCGCGTACTGCGAAGCCGTATCGAACTTTGCGCTATTGCGGATACGCTCTATCCTGCCGCTTTCCAACAATACTTTGAGCCTGTCGGCGGCAGCCGCGTCAGAGCCGAGAACACACAGCGCCTTAAATACGCTGTCGCTGACTTTGACGTTGTTAAGCACGTCCGCGGCGACAAACACTCTGTCGTCCGAAAAGCACGAAGCGGTAAAAAGATAGCCCGAAAATGGTACGGACTCGACAGCGGTGCGATCTTCGGCTTCCGCGCCCAACCAGCGCATAAACGCATAGCAGAGCGCAAGCACGCACAGCAACGATACGAGAACGTCCGCGAGCACGCGCACGGCTATTACGCTTATGGCGTACCGCACAGACATATCGAACAGATATCCGACGATTCCCGCGGCAACGAATCCCGCTGTCGCTGCGGCTATGCCTTTACCGCCGAGGCTGCCCGTAAGCCTGTTGAAAACCGCTATAACGCTCGCGATCAGTCTGTACATGGGCTTTGCCGAAAGTCCGAGTATCGCCGCGATGACCGCAGCCGAAACGACTATTATCACTATGCGAAATTCTTTGCGCATGATGTCGGGGTATGCGACGAAATACTGCCACACGCACACTCCGCCTATCACCGCGCCTATGGCAATCAGCGCCGCACGCAGTATTATGAGCCGCTTGCCGTCGTACTTTTCGGTATTGTATGTCATTCGGTCACCTCGGACGCGTCGCCGTACAGTTTGATCATACCGGCTTTCGCATCGTTTACGAATATTTTAAGCGCCGAAAATCTTTCGGCTACGTAATTGTTTTCCACCATTCGCTTGACGGCATATTCGTCGCCGACGAGTACCGCCATCTTTTTTGCGCGGGTTATCGCGGTATACAGAAGATTGCGCGTCATTATCACGGGCGAACCCACCACGACGGGCATGACTATCGCGTCGAATTCGCACCCCTGACTTTTGTGCACCGTAACGGCATACGAAAGTATGAGCTGACGCTTGTTGTCGCCCGCATACAAAACGTGCCTGCCGTCCTCGAACTCGACTTCCAGCTCGCCCGTCGCGAATACCGTAACGACAGTGCCTATATCGCCGTTGAACACACCTTTGCCCGTAAACGAGCCGCGCGCCCATTCGAGTTCGTAATTGTTTACGGTGTGCATGACCCTGTCGCCCTCGAAAAAGGTTATATCACCCACCGTCACCTTTTTTTTCGCGCCGCCGTTGAGCGCCGCTTGCAGCCGAGCGTTAAGCCCGTGCACGCCGCACACACCGTTTTTGAGCGCGGCTATCACCTGTATTCGCGACGGATCTATGCCGCAAAAATCGGTAATGCGCTTTGTCGCAAGCTCGACTGTCATATCCGCAGTCTCCTGCGCCGATCGCATACGGAAGAAAAAGAAATCGCCGTCGCGTGCCGAAAGCTCGGGCATTTGGCCGTCGTTTATGGCGTGCGCGTTGAGCGCAATACGGCTCGTCTGCGCCTGACGGTATATAAAATTGAGCCGCGTGACGGGCACGAGCCCGCAGTCTATAAGGTCGCGCAGAACGTTTCCCGACCCCACGGACGGAAGCTGATCGGCGTCGCCCACCATTACGAGTTTGGCGCCGTCGGGTATGGCGTCGAGCAGCATTTTGAACAGGAAAATATCGACCATGGAAAACTCGTCCACGATCACGGCGTTCTCGGTAAACTTCTCGCCCTCGTCCAGCCCCAACAGCGCGCGGTGCACGGTAAACGCGTCTCTGCCGCATCCTTCCGTTATCCGCTTCGCCGCGCGCCCCGTAGGCGCGAGAAGCAGCGCCGACTGCGATATCGCGTCGAGAACAAAAAGTATACAGTTTATTATTGTTGTCTTGCCCGTTCCCGGTCCGCCCGTTATTATGGACGCGCCGCCGCCCACCGCACGCTCCACCGCCTCGCGCTGCGTTTCGTGAAGCTTTATCGAGTGCGATTTTTCGAAGCGGTCTATAATGTCCGAAACGTCCGTTACAGTAACGCTTGCTTCGTCGATGCGCCGCACGGTCTTTACTGCGGCGGCTTTTTCGGTACGGTAATAGTATTCGCCCATCGCCGCGCCATCGAACGGGAACACGATCTTACGCTCGACGCGCAATTCGTCGAGCGCAGACTCGAGGCTATCGGCGTCGTCCGTCTGCAAAAGCCGCTCGGCCTCTTCGATAAGGCGCTCGCGCGGAAGGTAGGTGTTACCCTCTTTTTCGCAGGCGTTTTTGAGCGCATAATAAAGCCCCGCGCGCATACGGAAACGCGACGTCGGCTCTATGCCCATTGACTGCGCTATCTTGTCCGCAGTCAAAAATCCGACGCCGCTCACGTCCTCTACGAGCACGTACGGATTTGTTCGCACAGTATCGACCGTAGCGGCGCCGTAGCTTGCATACAGCTTCATTGCGAGATTGACCGACAGACCGTAACCCGTAAGGAACATTATTGCTTCGCGCTCGTTTTTGAGCGCTTCGAACTTTTCGGCTATATGCATCGCCTTGCTTCGGCTGATGCCTTTTACCGACGCGAGCTTTTCCGGCTCGCGTTCTATTATTTCTATCGCGTGCACACCGAACTTATCCACAATGCGCGCAGCTGTTTTTTCTCCAACGCCGTCTATAAGCCCCGAACCCAAAAACCGCGTCACTCCGTACACCGTATGCGGCTGCGCGACGGACGCGCGCTCCGCCTTGAACTGCGTGCCGAACTTGGGATGGATAACAAAAGCCCCGTCAAGCTCGAGAAAATCGCCGGGCGTGACCGGCGGCAGCGAACCCGCAACGGTGACCGGCGCGCCGTCCGAGTCGAGCACGAGCACCGTCCAGCCGTTTTCGTCGTTGCGAAAACGGATCTCTTCGACCGAGCCGGTTAGCCTCTCCAAATCAAACCACCGCTTTGAGCGCTTCCGCGCGGTCCGTTTTTTCCCAAGGCAGATCGGGACGCCCGAAATGCCCGTAATTAGTGGTAAGTTTGTATATGGGCCGCTTTAATCCGAGATTGTCTATAATCGCGGCGGGGCGGAAATCGAACACCTTTTCTACCGCCGCAAGTATCTTTTTGTCGTCGCCCGTTCCGAACGTATCCACAAAAAGCGACACAGGCCGCGCTTTGCCGATGGCGTAGCCGACCTGAAGCATGACCTTTTTGCACAATCCCGCCGCGACGATGTTCTTGCAGACGTAACGCGCATAGTACGACGCCGATCTGTCCACCTTGGACGCGTCCTTTCCCGAAAACGCGCCGCCGCCGTGCGGTATAGCGCCGCCGTAAGTATCCACGATAATCTTTCTGCCCGTAACGCCCGTATCGCCGGCAGGTCCGCCGACGACGAACCGCCCCGTCGGGTTGACTAGTATCTCCGCGCCTGCGAGCAGTTTTTCGGGCACGGCACGCTTGATAACGGCGTCCGTTATGCCGTCGCGTATATCTTTTTCGGAAGCCGACGGATCGTGCTGCGCCGAAACCACGACGGTGCGCACCGCCACGGGCTTATCCCCGTCGTATTCGAGCGAAACCATCGCTTTGCCGTCGGGACGCAAAAACGGAAGCTCACCCGTACGCCGCGCCGAAGCGAGCGCATAAGTCAGTTTGTGCGCGAGCGAAACGGGCATCGGCATGTAGCTGTCGTTTTCAGAGCAAGCGTAACCGAACATCATTCCCTGATCGCCGGCGCCGACTGCGTCGTACTTGTCCGTCGAACCGCCGAGTCTCAATTCTACCGAACGTGTAACTCCGCGCGCTATGTCGGGCGACTGCCCGTTGATCGCGTTGAGCACGGCGCACGTGCCCGCATCGAACCCGAGCGCGGGGTCGGTATACCCCACCTCGGCAATGGACGTGCGCGCGATCTTTTGCACATCTATGAAATCGGTAGACGTATCGAACTCGCCGAGTATGACGGCAAGCCCGGGCGCGACGCACACCTCGCACGCTATGCGGCTGTCGCCGTCCTTTTCGAGCGCCGCGTCGAGTATCGCGTCCGCTATATAATCGCAAACCTTATCGGGATGTCCTTCGGTAACGCTCTCCGACGATACAATTCTGTTCACGCTGTCCTCCGCAAAAACAAATCTTCCGTATATATGATATAACTTTCGGCGGCTGTTGTCAAGCGCAGAGATACGAACCGAATGTTCGACGCCAATCGCCTTGCGCGAGAAGCTACTCCGAACAACGTGAACGTATTGAAATTCCGTCATTCCGAACGAGCGGGCGCAGTCAGATATAATCGGAAATGTAGCGTACACATAATCAATCTTCGATTGCGATGTGAAGAATCAAACCTTATATAAACTGAAAGACAGTCCGCGGGACTGTCTTTCAGATAGATATTATATTCTCTGGAACTTACCGTCCTTTTTGTGGACGACGAGCTGCGCGTGAAGCCTGCGCGCGAGATCTTTTGCTATTACAAGCGCTTCCTGCTTTGTCGCGAGCCTGCGATACGCACGGTCGGTGTCGGTGCGCAATATCACCCAATTCTGTTTTATCCTGTCGAATTTGAGCGTCACCTTGACAGCGGAATTTTCGTCGCCGTAGTCGTCGTAATACTCGTCGTATTCGTCGTCGTCATCGGGCTGAACCGTTTTTGCCTCCGCCTTGGGCTTCGGCGCCGCGACGTCCTGCTTGATTCGTTCCGCAGGCTCTGTTTTTTCGGGCTTTGCCGCACGTTGGGGCTGCGCCTTGCTTTCCGCCGACTTTTGAGCGAGCTGCTGCTGAAGCGCCTGCGCTTTTATTTGCGCGTTTTCCGCTTTCAGAAGATTGATCTCGTTCCCGAGCTCGGTATTCTTTTCGCGAAGCTCGCTTATTTTTATTCTGAAATCGAGCGCTTCCTCGTTCTTTTGCGCTTTTACCGCGTCGAGTTCGGCGCGCAATGCCGACGCGTCGCCGTCCGCCGCCGCGATGCCGTCACCCGACAGCATGTCGTTCAGCGCGTCGATCGTGCGCTGCTTTTCTTCGTTTTCAGAAGTTAGCTCCGCGATACGTTCGGTATATGCGGACACGTCTGCGTTTGACGGCTGCGCCTCGCTTGCAAGATACTGCGTTTCGTATTCGGTGCGAATACTCTCCTCTATTTCCGCGCGGATACGCAATTCCGCCTGCTCGCGTTCCTCGGGCGAAAGCTCCGCGGCGCCGCTGTCTGCGTTCGAAATTCCGCCGTTCGTTTCCGCTTGCGCAAGCTCGGCTTTGAGTTTTCTGAATTTTTTATTGTTGTGCGCATGCCTGCACGCAACGATTATGAACGTCAAAAGCAATATCAATAAAAGCGCCGTCGCTATGACGAGTATCAACGCCGAATATTCGACGACCCATAAACCGATATTCTCGACGACCCAGGACTGAAATGCGTCCATAATTTCCTCCTTTACGGTCAAGCAACCATTCGTTGCATTTCAATCGCATTGTATCACAACACGCGCGCTTTGTCAATATATTTAAGATCTGCCGCACTGTGCACTTTCGGCGATCTGCTCAATATGCCCGCGCGAAATATATTCTGCGCTTGGCTTTTTTTCCGCAGCAAACGCACTTATGCTTCGCTGCATCCGACTGATCTTCATGGAAAACACGCGTCGTTGCGGCGAATCTGTTTTTTATTTCATCCTCGCAGCCGCGTTCCTCGCACCAGTACGCGTCGCAGAAATTGCCGCCGTCGAGCGCCTTTTCCATTTCGCCGAGCGACGAAACCTTAACTATGTGCGACTCGGTAAACGCCCGCGCCTTTTCGAACATGTTAGCGGCGATCTCGATCAAAAGTTTCGATACTCCGTCCGCGACGGAATCTATGGGCACAGCCGACTTTTCGCCCGTATCTCTGCGGCAGACCGTCACCGCGCCCGCAGCGATATCGCGCGCGCCGAGCTCTATGCGTACGGGCACGCCGCGAAGCTCCCAATGATTGAACTTGAATCCCGGGGATTGGTCGCGATCGTCGAGCTTGACGCGCACGCCCGCCTTATCCAAAACCGCCTCGATCTCCGCCGCTTTTTCGCCCACTTCGGCGTTCTTTGCCGCACCGATAGGCACTATGACCGCCTGTATGGGCGCTACGACGGGCGGAAGGCACAGCCCGCGCTCGTCGCCGTGCGCCATGATTATCGCGCCGATAAGACGCGTCGATATCCCCCATGACGCCTGATACGCGTACTTATGCGTGCCGTCTTTGTCCAAAAACTTGACGTCGAACGCCTTGGCGAAATTATCTCCGAGATAATGCGTAGTGCCCGATTGCAGGCTCTTGCCGTCCTTCATCATCGCTTCCATGCCGTATGTCGCGACAGCGCCCGCAAACTTTTCCTTTTCCGATTTTTGACCGGTAAGCACGGGCAGCGCCAAAACGTCGTTGGCTATTTCTTTGTACACGCCGAGCATTTCGAGCGCGTCGGCATTTGCCTCTTCGGGCGTAGCAAAGGCGGTATGTCCTTCCTGCCACAGAAATTCGCTCGTACGGAGAAACGGACGGGTCGTCTTTTCCCAACGCACCACGTTCGCCCACTGATTGAGCTTGAGCGGAAGATCGCGGTACGAATCTATCCACTTGGAATACATATTGCCGATTATCGTTTCGGACGTCGGACGAAGCACCAGCTTTTCGCCGAGTTCGGTGTCGCCGACATGCGTCACGGTCGCGACCTCGGGCGCAAACCCTTCGACGTGTTCCGCCTCGCGCATCAGAAACGCCTGCGGAATAAGCATGGGAAAATACGCGTTGGATACGCCGTGCGCGCGGAACCGCTTGTCCGCTTCCGCCTGAATACGTTCCCATATAGCGTAACCGTACGGGCGGAATATGATCGTGCCCTTAACGGGTCCGTAATCGCAAAGCTCGGACTTTATGCACACGTCGGTGTACCATTTGGTGAAGTCATCGTTTATATCCGCAATACTGTTTACGAATCTGTCGTTGTTTTTTGCCATAATGCGCTCCGTGTTTTTATATAATCAAATTTTAACACACAAACAAAGCGCAGTCAAGTTTTTCGCCTTAGAAATGCATAACGGCAGCGCACAAACGCAAAACTTTACAAAAGCGTCGCCGCCGCAATTACAACGCCCGCTCCGGGAAGTCCCAGAACGCCTATGATAAGCGCGTTTAGAAGATTGAACGGCAGAACTATGACGTTGAACGCCGACAGCCCCGCAACGAGCACTCCGCCCGCGAGCGAGTTTATTATATACTTGCCGACGCCGCGCGTTCTTTGCCGCATTACCCATACGACGATCCCGACGAGCGCCGCCGCCGCTACGATTATGAGCGCTTGCTCCCACCCGAACTTCATACGATGAATATATGCGCGCGCCGTCCGCGATATAATCCCGCCGCCCAACATCGACAGAAACCGCAAAACGAAAAATCGCGGCACAGCCGCGACTTTTCAGAACAACTCTATAATAAACTTGCTGCCCTTGCCCGGCTCGCTCTCCACGCTTATTCTTCCGCCCATCATTTCGACTATAGACTTGCATATAGTAAGCCCCAAGCCGCACGAGCCCTGTTCTCTTCCGCGCACCTTGTCGCAGCGGTAGAACCGTTCGAATATGTGCGCTCTGTCCGCTTCGGATATGCCGACGCCGTTGTCCGCTATCGATATTACCACCGAATCCGCGCCGCGCGCAATGTTTATCTTTATAACGCCAGACTGCGGCGGAGTGTACTTTATGGCGTTGTCCACGAGCGTGCGCACCGCTTCCGTTATCAGGTTTTTATCGGTATCGAGAGTGACCGACGCGTCGCCCGACAGCGAAATATCGTGCTTGGTGTTTGTCATTTTGTAGCCGTCCACTATGTCCGAAACGATCTCGTACAGATTGAACACGGTATTGTTGAGCGAAAAATTGCCGAGCTTTGCGAGCCACAAAAGCTGATCGACTATGCGCTTCATGTTCTCGCTCTCGCGAGATATCGCTTCCACCGATTCGTCCAGGATCTTGGGATCGTCCTTTCCCCACCGCCGCAAAAGGTTGGCGTATCCGGCGATGACCGAAAGCGGCGTTTTCAGCTCGTGCGACGCGTCGGACACGAAATTCTCCTGGCGTTCGAACGCCTGCTGCAACAGGTCGAGCATGCCGTTTATTCTGTCGGTAAGTTCCATTAGCTCGTCCTGCGAATCTACCGGATCGAGCCGTGCCGAAATGTTTTCGCCAGAGATCTCTTTGACGCGCTTGGAAATCTTGCGCACGGGGTTTATCATGTAGTGACTGCTTATGCCGCCGAGCACCGCGCCGCACACTACGAACACGACGACGAGCGCGACGGTCGTTATTATAAACTTGTTCAGATACGCCTGTGTGATCTGCTCGCCGCGGCTCGCGAGATTGGCTATGCTCGCTATCGTGAATATTGCGTATGCCGCGATCAAAATGCCGAAAACGGCGGTAAAAATGACCGTCGTTTTCACAGTAATTCCCACTTTGAATCTTTTGAATATTTTTTTTCCGCACAGGATAACGAGCGTGACGGGAAAAAATATTATCTGCAATACCAAAAGCGCCGCTTCGGACGCGTTGCGCTTCTTTTTATCAGGCTTTGCGTTCTCGCTGTTTATGCGTTCTATAGTCTGCCTGACGTCCACGCCGCCGACATCGCTTTCCGCGTCGGGCGCAACCGCTTGCGCGCGCTCTGCCGTATCCGAAGCGCCGCCGACTTCTTCGGACATGAGGCCGTCTTTCTTCTTCATCGTATCACGTAACCCGCGCCGCGCACCGTTTCGATAACTGTCACGCCGTACACGTCGTCTATCTTTGAACGCAGATATCTTACGTACACGTCAACGACGTTTGTACTGCCGTAAAAATCGAATCCCCACACGGCGTCCAGCAGTTTTTCGCGGTTTACGACGATATTGCGGTTGTTCATCAGATATTCCAAAAGATCGAATTCTTTTTTCGTGAGGTCTATAGGATGCCCGTCGTATGCAGCGACGCGCGCGTCGGTGTTTACGGACAGTTTTCCGCACGTGAGCGCGCCCGCACCCGATTGCGCGCGCTTTGTGTGCAGTCTTATGCGCGCCAAAAGCTCTTCTATGGCGAACGGCTTTGTCATGTAATCGTCCGCGCCTATATCAAGCCCCGTCACCTTGTCTACTACCTGATCGCGTGCGGTGAGTATGATCACAGGCGTCTGCTTGGTCTGCCTGAGCCGTCGCAGCACTTCTATCCCGTTGAGCGACGGCAACATAACGTCGAGTATTATAAGGTCGAAATTGCGCTCGAGAGCGAGCCCGAGCGCCTCGCGCCCGTCGGCGCACACCGAACAATCGTAGTTTTCGTGTTCGAGCTCGAGCTGTAAAAACCGCGATATCGCGGCTTCGTCCTCGACGATAAGAATATGCTTTTTGAGCGACGCGTTCATACCCATCCCTTCGCGCGGCGACAAGCCGCGTCTGACGTTACTGTTTACGTATATACTCGATGCGCATCGTGTTGGTATTGCCCGACACGCCCACGGGCACGCCCGCCGCAATTACGACGAGATCGCCCTCGGCTACAAGCCCCGTATTGACCGCGCACGTCATGGCGTGGCGGAAAAGATCGTCCGACGATTCCTGCATCTTGCTTAACGTCGGCGCGACGCCCCAATTCATTGCGAGCTGATTGTACGCCTTGTTCGATGTCGTAGCCGCTATTATGGGTGCGGACGGACGGAACCGCGACACTTTGCGCGCGGTATAGCCGGTACGCGATACTGCAATTATCGCCTTTGCGTCGAGATCGAACGCCGCCGCGCACGTCGAATGAGATACCGCGTCGGTAACCGACTTTATCTGCGGATCGAGCGCGTGGAAGCGTTTTTTATAGTTTATATTGCTTTCCGTCTGCTCGGCGACGAGCGCCATCGTTCGCACCGACTCGACGGGAAAGTTGCCCGCAGCCGTTTCGCCGGACAGCATTATAGCCGACGAACCGTCGTAGATCGCGTTTGCCACATCCGATATCTCGGCGCGCGTCGGGCGCGGATTGTTGATCATTGATTCGAGCATCTGCGTCGCCGTTATCACCTTTTTGCCCTGACGGTAGCAACGCGATATAAGGTCTTTCTGTATGCCGGGAAGCTCCTCGAACGGGATCTCGACGCCCATGTCGCCGCGCGCGACCATTACGCCGTCGCACTCCGCGAGTATGGACATGACATTGTCCACGCCCGAACGGTTTTCTATCTTGGCAATGAGCTGAATATCGTTCGCGTCGTGCTCGTTGAGCAGCTTTTTGACAATGCGCACGTCGTCTACAGAGCGCACGAACGACATGGCTATATAGTCCACGTCCTGCGCGATGCCGAACTCGATATCCGCGCGGTCCACGTCCGAAAGATACGGCATGTCTATATCCGAGTCGGGCAGGTTTATGCTCTTGCGATTTGTGAGCACGCCGTCGTTGCCCACAACGGTGACGATATCCGTCGCGTTGGTCGATTGAACGGTAAGCTCTATAAGCCCGTCGTTGACGAGTATTCTCGAGCCTTTTTTGACGTAACGCGGAAGCTCGGCATACGTTATCGAAACGCAGCTGTCCGTTCCTACCACGTCGCGCGTGGTGAGCGTGAACTTATCTCCCTTCTTGAGCACCGCCTTGTCGTGCTCGAACGTCTTTATGCGGATCTCGGGGCCCTTGGTGTCGAGCAGTATGGCTATGGGCGTGTCAAGCTCCTTGCGCGCGCGCTTGACCATATCTATACGCCGCTTGTGCTCGTCGTACGTGCTGTGCGAGAAATTGAGCCGCGCGACGTTCATTCCGGCACGTATCATATTTTTGAGTACGGCGTAGTCGTCGGTAGCGGGTCCGAGGGTACAAACTATTTTGGTTCTGCGCATAAATCCTCCGTATGCGAAAAAAGAATGTTACAAATGAATGTCGATTCGTAAAACGCGAGTCGCACATAGCGTTACCATGCAATAAAACCGTGCCCCGAGCGCGCAGGCGAGCTCGGACTAACCCACTTCCTTTACGCGCTGTATAAGCATAGCCCTCTCGTCGCCGTGCACTTTTTGCACCGTGCTCATGAGAAGCGTCTGCTGCTTGCGGTTTAGCTCGACGCGACGCTGCGCGTTTTTCTTCATCATTTCGATGAAGAACCGATCGAGAAAAGCTATCATGTACTTGCCGAACGACGGCTTCATCGCCTCGTTTTTGGCTACGAGCTTGAAGATCGCATCGACTGCGTCCACCTTGCCCGCGACCAAAAGGTTGATAGGTATCGCAAAAAGCGCGCCGTCCGCCGCAGACGGCGAAAACCTGAATACGGCATTTGATATGACGGGGCGGTCGATGACCGTTTTGATCGACTTTGACTCGTTGAACGAATTGAACAGCGAGAACACTCGGTCGATGTACAGCGCGGCAACCGCCGAATTTTTGAGATCGGAATCGTAGCGCACGAGCATGAACTCCCAAAGATCTTCGGCAAGCGTATAGTCGTGCTTCAGCATGGCGCCGAAGTATTTTTCTACGGCGGCGCGGTTGAGCAAATCGGACGCGAAATACTCGCTCAAAATCTCATAGTGCTTTATCTGCTTTGCGTTCATATGATCCTCACTGCATATATATTATACGTAAATTATACAACGTAACCGCATCGAAATCAAGTGTTTGCGCGGTTTTGTTTGCCGCAACATCACATTTTATACCCGATATGCGCTCTGCAAGAGATTCTTCGCCGCGCTCGGAATGACGGATACACTTATTTGTCATTCAAAGTTTATCAACTAAAAAAACAGCGTACCGTGCTCACGCATAGTACGCTATCAAAAACGCCATACCCGCGGCGAAGTACACGCCGCCGACTATGAAAAACTCAACGAAAGTGCGCTTGTTCGCGCCCTTGCGCTCGCGGTACTCGGCATACGTTTCGCGACTGCGCTTTTCGGCGCGTCTGAACACCGAAAAGAACTTCTTAGTCGCGAACCCCATAATGTCGTACGCGCCGCCGTTGCTGCAAACCACAATAAGTCCGACGAGCAAAAGTATCAGTCCCGCGACCGAAAACCCGTCGCACAGTCCGCGCATGATGTCGCGGTACTCCGTCATGCCGAACAAGCCGCGAATGAGCGCCGCGCACAGAAATATCGCGGCGCCGACCGCGGCGAGAACGGCGATTTTAATAAGCCTGATCTTCATGTCACTCGCCCGCTTCCGCCGCGTACTTTTCGAATTCGGCGTCGTTGCACATTACGAAATGCCCCTTGCGCACCTCTCTGAGCGACGGCTTATCCGTCGAATAATCATGCTCGGCAAGCGGATTGTACACGTAGCGCTTGCGTGTTTTTTCGTACTCGGGATCGGGCAGCGGTATCGCCGAAAGCAACGACCGAGTGTACGGGTGCATGGGGTGCGCGAAAAGTTCGTCCGAATCGGCGAGTTCGACCAACTTTCCGAAATACATAACGCCTATCCTGTCCGAAAAATACTTGACTACCGAAAGGTCGTGCGCTATAAACAGTATGGTCAGTCCGAGCCGCTCGCGCAATTCGTTCAACAGGTTTATCACCTGCGCCTGTATGGATACGTCGAGCGCCGATATCGGTTCGTCCGCGATTATCAGTTCGGGCTCCATTATTACCGAGCGCGCGATACCTATGCGCTGCCGCTGTCCGCCCGAAAACTCGTGCGGATACCTGCCCGCATGCTCGGGCACCAGCCCTACGAGCTCGAGCACCTTGTACACGCGCTGCTCTATATATTTCTTGTCCTTCTCGCCGTTTATGACAAGGCCTTCTGATATTATGTCCTTTACCGTCATGCGCGGATTGAGCGACGCGATAGGGTCCTGAAATATCATCTGTATGCGCGTGACGAGCCGCGACGGATTGTACCGCTCGTTGGCGTACACCAAAAGCCCCGCGCCGACTATGCACAGCGCCGCGCACAGTATAAAGAATATAAGCGGGCGCGAGTCGGACGGTTCTTCGATGAGCACCTCGTTCGGGTCGTCGGCATTGAAGTATATGCGCAAGCGTGTGATCTGCTCGTCAGTAGACGGCGCGAGCGCGGGGTCGTAATAGTCGATCGTTTTCGTGTACGTCCTTTCGCCTATCTCGTAATGCACGGTCGTTGTGCGCGCTTGGGCGTCGGTCGAGTCCACCACCGCAGACACCGCGTCGAAGCTGCCGTACCTTGCGCGGAACACCGCAAAAAGCGAAATGCAAGTTATCAAAAACGCCAACGCCACGGCAAACACGGCGAGTCCGGATATTATCCACGTGCGCTTTTTTATCTTGGGCAGTATCTCTATCGGTCGGAACTTTTCTTTTTCTTCGGCGGTCAGTCTGTCGGGCGAACCAGCCTTTTCCACAGCTTCGCCGTACTCTTCGGCGAGCTTTTTCATGTATATCTTTTCGCAGTTTTTGTGATCGTTTTTCGCCGAAGCGATTAGTGCCTTGTTCTCGCGGACAGCTTCGTCGCGCTTTTTGCGCGCCGCGGCGAGCCGCTCGGTATACTCGGGCTTGACTTCCGAAACGCCCGCTTTTTTGTCCGCCGCCATCAGCGCCTTGACCGTCTTGTTCTCGGCGGCGTACTCCTTTTTCGCCCGAGCGATCGCATCCGCGTACGAGCGCGTACCCGCGCATATGCGCTGCCCCTTGAAGTACACGTTGCCCGACGTTATGTCGTAAAGTTTGATTATGGACCGACCGGTGGTCGTTTTGCCGCAGCCGCTCTCGCCGACCAGCCCGAACACCTCGCCTTTTTTTACCTCGAAACTGACGTCGTCCACGGCTTTCAGTTCAGCACCCGCACCCATGCCGAAGTATTGGCAAAGGTGATCGACTTTCAGAAGGACTTCTTCGTTATTTTCCATTGTCCGCACCTCCTTTGTCCGACTTTACCGATTTTTTCGCGCCGCCGCGAGCGGACTGTTTCGGTTTGCCGTTCACCGCGGTTTTGGGCTTTGCCGCCGCGGTTTCGCGCTTTTTCCGCGCGGTCGGTTTTTCGGGCTTTTCCGCTTTAAGCTCCGCCTGTTCGCCGACGGCTGTTTCTGCGGACTGCCGCGAACCGTCGGTCTGATCGGGCTCGCCGCCGTGCTCTGCCGCGGTCTGAGCTTTCATGCGCGCTATTCTGTCGAGCACCTGCCTGGGCGGATCGACCTTGGGCGCGGACGGATGGAGAAGCCACGTCGCCGCATAGTGAGTATCGCTGATCTTGAACATTGGCGGCTGTTCTTCGAAATCTATCTTCATGGCGTACTTATTGCGCTCAGCAAAAGCGTCGCCCTTGGGCGGATAGATCATGTTGGGCGGAGTGCCGGGGATCGCTTCGAGCTTGTCTTTCGTATCGAGATCGGGCATAGAAGCGAGAAGCGCCCATGTGTACGGGTGCGCCGGCGCATGGAATACGTCGAGCGCCGTGCCTATCTCCACTATCTTGCCCGCATACATTACAGCCACTCTGTCCGCCATATTGGCAACTACGCCGAGGTCGTGCGTGATGAATATTACCGACAGTTTGCGCTCCGTTTTGACTTTATTTATCAGTTCCAATATCTGCGACTGTATCGTCACATCGAGCGCCGTAGTTGGCTCGTCGCAGATCAAAACGTCGGGATCTGCCGACAGCGCGATAGCTATAACTATGCGTTGCCGCATACCGCCCGAAAACTCGAACGGATACTGACGATAACGCTTGCGCGGCTCGGGAATACCCACTTCCTCCATGAGTTTGAGCGCACGGGTCTTTGCCATGCCGCGCGTTATCTTGTGCGCAACGCCCGACGCTTTTTCCTTGAGATAATCTATGAGCCGCAACGTAAATGCGCCGTAATCGGCTTCTTCCGCTTCGACGTCGCGCTCGAACTTTGCTTTTACGCGTTTTATGAGCACGACTATATCGGCGCGCGCCGCCTGCAAGTCGTACAGTTTCTTAGCGGGCACCTTCCAATCGGGCGTTTTGCCGCGGCTCACCGCGCCGTCATACTTTGCGGTTTGCTTTGCGAACCGCTTCTCTTCTTTGACGTTGTCGCGTATACCGTCGTAATACATTTCGACGGCGGCTTTGATACTCGATCCGAACGTATAAGTGAGATTGTCTTTGTCGGTACGCAGCCGGTCTATCGCGTTGTTCACCGCGCCGATCATGCTCTTTGCCGTCGCGACCGCCTGCTTGCGCGTAAACTCGCCGCGCTCGAATACGGAAAGCCCCGACTCGAGCACGGATATTGCGGCGCGCTTGTTCTTTTCGGACTCCGCCGCCGAGCGCCGTATTCCGAGCTCGGCCTTTTCGGTAAACTCGCCGACAAAGCCTTGCGCACACTCCGAAAGGTACGCATTGAGTTCTTTTATTGGCAGATCGGGCAGGGGCTTCTGCGACACCGTCGCGTAATAACCCATTGCGAAAAAGTCGGGACGTTCGAGCGCCGTCGCTTCGCCGAGTATTTGTTTGACCTTTTCGAGCGACAAAGCGACGGCCGCATAATCCGTCCTGTCTATGTGCTTGAAATTGCGCGAGAACAGCGGCTTTACGAGATTTACTATCCTGTCCGTCGGTTTGACGGCGCTCAGTTCTTTGAGCTTTTTGATTTCCGCCTCGAGCTCGGGCTTGCGCGCGCACACGACATAATCGTTATACGTTTTTTCGGCGAGCCTGATTATGTCCTTGATGTCGCGCAAAAGCCCCGCGCCGCCCGCATTTTTCTCTATGTGGAACGCTGCGTCGTCGATGTTCGAAAGCGCTTCGATCGCACAGTCGCGCGCTTCGTTGTAAGCGTTTTCTAACTCCAAGTGCTTACACTCGAACTTATCGAAGTCGGCGCAAAGTTTCTTATTGGCGCGCGCCGCATCAGGCTCGCCGCCCGCCGCCGCGTCCATATTTTTGTTTAGAAGCGCGAGCGTACCGTTAAACGCCTTGCGGCTTTCCCTGCGGCTTATCTTGCCGTTTATGAGCATCGCTTCTGTCATTTGCTTGCCGACGCGCATTATCGGATCAAGGCTCGACAGCGGATCTTGAAATATCATCGCTATCCTGTCGCCGCGGATCTTACAGAACTCCTCTTCGGATATTTTCATAAGATCCATGCCGTCGTAGATAATTTCGCCGCCCTCTTTTATGGCGTTGCCGGCGAGTATGCCGAGCATGGCTTTTGTAGTGACCGATTTGCCCGAACCGCTCTCGCCGACTATCGCGAGCGTTTCGCCCGCCCCGAGATCGAAACTTATGTCGCGCACCGCCTGAACTTTGCCGTCCGGCGTTTTGAACGAAATGACGAGGTTGTTGACCTGCATCTTGACTTCTCTGTTTTCGGTTTCCATACGTCAGCCCTCCGACCCGCGAAGATTGGGGTTGAATGCGTCGCGAAGTCCGTTTCCGAACAGGTTGAACGAGATCATCAAAAGCGCTATCACGAGCGACGGGAACAGCATCAGGTGCGGATAGTTTACGAGATTGCCCGCGCCCTGCCCCGCAGACAGAAGCGTGCCCAAGCTTACAAGCCCGCTCGATACGTCGTCGAGCCTGACTATGCCGAGGAACGACAGCATCGACTCGCTGAATATTACGCTCGGTATAAACAGCGCCGCCGACGTTATTATCGTGCCGAGCGCATTGGGGAATATATGTTTGACGATAAGCCGTCTGTCGCGTGCGCCGAGCGTGCGCGCCGCGAGCACGTACTCCTGTTTTTTGAACCTGTAAAACTGCATGCGCACCGTCGATGCTATGCCTATCCAACCGGTAAGGACGAACGCGAACAGAAGCGCGCCTATAGTGCCTACAAACTGCTGCAAATGCATGTTGAACAGTACAGCGACTATCATGAACGGCACGCCGCTCAATACGTCCACTATGCGCTCCATGACCATATCGACTTTGCCGCCGTAGTAGCCTTCCACCGCGCCGTATATCGCGCCTATTATAAGATTGATGAGCGCGACGCCGAGCGCGAGCACGAACGACAGCCGCGTGCCCGAAGCGAGACAGACCAAAAGATCCTGACCTATGTCGTTGGACCCCAAGATGTACAGCGGCTCGTAGCCGTTCTGGTATACGAAATAGTCGTAAAAGCACACGCGGCAGCGATAGCCCGTCTGATTTATCTGCGCGTATCTGTATCTGTCCGCAGCCGTCGGGTCTTCGATACCGGGGTCGCCGGCTATGCGCAGCGAGTCGTAATTGTCATTGCCAGTCAGTCTGTAAATGGGAATATACCCGCCGTTTTCGTCGAGCACCGGTTCGCCCCGATTAGCGCCCGTAAGATTGGTTTTGTACCAATAGTTGGCGTCGTTGGGGTTGTACATGACCTTGCCCGAGCCCTGCGCCGTGGTTATCTGCATTGGATAAACGACCTGTCTGCCCGTTCTGTTCTGATACGCCTGCAAGTCCGTGTATTGATCTTCGGTAAGATCGACGAATTTATAGCCGAGCTTGGTGTAGCTGTCGAGCCTGAATTTGTATATGGTCTCTGTCGTGACCGAGCCGTTGAGCGCAGTCGTCGTCACCGTCTTTTTCTCATAGAACTTGGTCACGGCTTTTCTTCCGCTCTCCTTTTCCATTGCGAGAAAATAGTAATAGTTGGCGGCGTTCTGCTCTTCGGTGCTCGCACCGTCCCAAAACCCGACCGGCGGATTCGTAGACACCTTGGGGTATACGTTTTTGTAGTAGCCGTTGGTATAAGTCACGTCGTACCGCGATAAGAACGGTCCGACAACGGCGAACAGCAGCAAAAGCACGATGATCACCATTCCGACGATGGATGCTTTGTTCTTTACGAACCGACGCGCCGCGTCGCGCAAAAAACCGACAGGCTTGGTTTCGAGCTTTTTGTCGTGCAATTCACCCGCGCTGTTCGCGAACTCGAATTTCTCTTTGGGTATTGCATTTATATCAGTATTGTTCATAATATCACCGTTTGTGAAACGAAATATGGTTATCGCGTTACCGCGCGCCCATTCTTATGCGCGGATCTATAAACCCGTAACTTATGTCGATTATAAGGTTGGCGCAAAGTCCTATCGCAGTATAGAACGCCGAAATCGCCATGAAGAAGTTGTAGTCGAGGCGGTTTATCGACTCGACGTACAGCGAGCCTATGCCCGGAATGGAAAAAATGCTCTCTATTACGAGCGAGCCCGACAGTATGCTCATGAACTGTCCGAGGATCATCGGGAATATTACGACCATGGCGTTTCTCAGCGCGTGCCGCATCGTCGCCTGTTTGCGCGTAAGTCCCTTCGTGCGCGCGAGCAGCATGTAGTCGCAGGTGAGCACTTCGGAAAGCTCGGCGCGCGTGTAGCGCGTAAGCCCCGCGATCGTACCGAACGACAGCGACAGTATCGCCGGTATCAGCGAGTACACCATCGACGGCGAAAAATAGCTGCCGCTCGGGTTGGCTAACAGCGGAAACCAGCCGAGCTTGGCGCACAGCAGATACTGAACCAAAAACGCGTACACGAACGACGGCACCGATATGAATACCATGACGAGCGTCGAGATCGTGTGGTCCTGCCACTTGTTCTTTTTGACCGCGGCGAAAATTCCGAGAAGAAGCCCGATCGGTATGCTTACGATGAGCGAATATAGATTGACCATTATGGTCGCAGGCAGCTTTTCGCCTATAATAGACGTGACAGGCATTACCTGATATATCTGTTCGCCGACGCCCCAATCGAATCCCGTAAAAATGCGCTTCCAGAACAGAAACAACTGCACGAGTATCGGCTCGTAATAGCCCATGGCGATCCGCCTTTCTTTAATGATCTGCACATATTCGTCCGAACCGGTGATCTCCGGCAGAGGCAGCAGCTTTATGAATATGAAACACAGCGAAAGAATGATGAACAGCGTGACGAGCGCGAGCAGCAGTCTTTTCACTACGTATTTTAACATGTACATGATAATAATTCTCCGTTATTCGGCGGGAACGCGCTTACTCGATCCGCACAAACCGTTTAATACACGCAACGGGACGCGGACTTTTCGGTCCGCATCCCGCATGCCTGCGCTCGCTCTTGTCTTATCGTCCGAAAGCCCGAACGAGTTTATCGTTTATCTGCGCCGCAAGCACGTGCCGTGTAGATTATCCGCCCGTATCAGTGCGTCTTGTAGTAGTTTTCGAGATCGCCTCCCTGCTGCGACACCCATGCTTTCCACTCGTCGTTGGTGTAGTGATATTGGAAATGCCTTATGCCGCCGTATCCGATGAGCGGGAGATAGGTGTCGCCGCCGTTGCTGTACTTGGCGCTGTTGAGCGCGCCTATGCTCTGATAGTACAACGGAATGTTGACCGCGGTATTGAGCTGTTCGAGCTCGCACGCCGCGAGCACTTCGACGCGGAAGTCGAGATCGGCTTCGCCCACTCTGCCCAGCTTTTTGAACAAATCTACCTTGTCGAAGTCGCTTGCGTCCTGCTTGTTATCAAGCCATTGCGCCCAGTCGTACAGGCTCGCCGTTATCGTTTCATTTCCTTTTTTGATCGAAATATCGAGCTTTTTGGACATAGCGTCGAAGCCGTAGTTATTGGAGTTTGCGGGATCGATGTAGCTGCCCGCTATAACGCCCCACGGATTGAACGTCGCGCCGCCCCAGCCGCTGAAAGATATGTCCATTCTTCCGGACTTGACCGCCGCACTATATTCCGCGTCGCTTGCGGAAGTTCCGACTTTGAGCGTGACGCTCTTGAACGTAGAACCTGCCGGACAGAGCGCAAGCGCGTCGGCAATGTTCTTATTGAACATCTGCGCGGTGCCGTTGAACATCGCCGAAGCGGTCTTACCTGCCGAGCGCAGTTCGAGCACGACGTCCTCGCCGTCTTTATATATGCCGAGCCTCTTAGCCTCTCGGTACGCTTCTTGGAAAAGCTCTGCCGCATACGCGGGATCGTAGCCGGTTATCGCTTCATACGCTTCGTCGATCGAGTCGAACTCCGTTCCGTTATGCGACGTCCACTTGCCGCCCGTGCCCTCGGTAAAGCCGGCATAGAGCAAGGATGCTTTCTTGGCGGCGGGCTGATCGCGGTAAAGCTCGCCCGTTTCGCCGCTTATGGAGTACAAATAGTTGAGTATACCGAATCCCGGCTGAGAAGCGGGATAGTAAGCGTCGCAGTACGCCTTTCTGTCGATACTGTACGATATAGCCTTTCGGAACGACGCGAGTTGAAGCGGTCTGTGGTTTTCGGTCGCCGTGCTTTCGCTGTCGAGATACTGTGAGTTCGAAGTCATAAAGAACTGCATCGTGTAGCTTTCGGGGTATACGTTGTAGCAGCTCGACGCAGAGTATGTCGTGTATTCGGACGCGTCTTCGAGCGAAAGGTCGTCGAGCTCGCCGCGGAAGAACATTTCCTTTGCGGTGTTGTGCGCCGTCGAAGCGGTGATATACCGTGCGTTTATGCTCGTAGTCTGGAACTGTCCTTCGTGCTTGCCGTCCGTGTAACCGTACCAGTTAGGGTTATACACGAGCTTGTATTCCGAATCGCGCGTGAACGTCGTAAGTTTGTACGGACCGTATGACGGAGTGCTGTCTACGTCGGTGCCGTAAGTGGACGAAACGAGATTGCCCGTTCTTACTTTGCATCTCTCGTAAACATCCTCTTTGACGAGCCACGTGCTGCTCAAATAATATTTGATATAAAAGTCGTCCTGCTCGGTGGTCACGGCGAGAACGATCGTATAATCGTCTTTCTTTTTTATGCCGACCTGATCGAACGCATAATCCCGATTGGTGTTTTCCACTCTTATCGCCGCCCATTTCTCGTAAGGACCGCCGACTTCTATCATAGTCTTGCCGTATGTTTTGTAAACCATATCGGCGCTGACCAAAAAATCCGAAAAGTCCACCTTGTCTTCCGCGAGCTTGGCGGTATCGACTTTACCGTCTTTTGTAACATACGCGGAGGCTTCCTCGGCGAAATACGCAAGATCGAAATACAGCGTGGTATCGTCGTATTCGACCCACTTTTCGCAAATGTTATCATAGTCGAGCGTAAGAGAGCACGATACGACTTTGGGATCCTTCGCATCAGGATCGTCGTATTCGATATTCCATTCCGTTACTTTGGGTGAAACCGCACTGAAAATACTGTGCATGTCTATGCGAAGGTCGGCGCCCGCCGCGACCGCGGCTGCGTTGGTCGCATAACCCTGCGACGCTACCGATTCGTACGTATATTGCGCATGACTGTAAAGGTAATCCTTGGCGCCGTAAACGGTGAATCCCCCGCCGGTATAGCTGTCCGATCTGCGGTTGAGCATATCGGGATCGAGAAGCTGCCTCATCGAATACACATAGTCATCCGCCTTGATGGGCGTGCCGTCGTCCCACTTGGCGTTTTTGTTGAGCGCGATCTCCCAGACCTTGCGTTCGTCGCCCTGCTTGATCCCGTACTTGCCGACGTAGCTCGACGTGACGTCCTTGGGCTCGGCGGACGCCATTTCGTTGACCCACACGTAACCGGTTTTGTCGTCGTTGAGCTGAACATCGTAGAATCCCATCGTCGTGAAACCGAGTATCGCCTGATCGTCGTTCGTCTCCCACGTGTGCGGATTCCACGTCGTGGGCGTCGCGCTGAACATAGTATTATAGGTATAAACGTCCTTCTTCTCGCCTGTCGGAGTCGGGGTGACGCCGTCGCCGCCGCATGCGACGATACCCCCCCCCGCCATGCCTCCGAGTGTCGTAACTATGCTCGCCACAGCTAAGAGTTTGCGCAGTCTTATTTTCATAAACACCTCCGAATGTGTAAAATACTATGAGTTTGGATAAGCCTGTCATATCGAACATGCAAAACCCGAAACGGTCGTATAAACGCAAAAACCCCTTTGTGCGACGCCATTGTCACTCAAAGAGGTTTAATTTTGTGTAGTATATACTTAAAATATGTATTTGTCAAGCATTTTTACAAAAGTTTTCAATAAAATTACGGATTTATATTGTTACATAAGAGTTTCGCTTGCGCGCGGAATGACACAATATTCTTATCTTGTCTTTCCGAACGAGCGAGCATCGCGAGTGAAGTGAAGGATCCCAACCGTTTTCACTCACGCAAAAACGGGCACGACATCGGCCGCACCCGTTTCCGTCGGTCAGTTATTATCGTCGTCGGTTCCGCCCGATTTTTCGTCATCGGCGCCGCCGTCCGTATCTTCGCGATCGGACTTTCCCGCGTTCGGCACCGTGATTATACCGAAAACGACGAGCGCGGAACACACGGCGTTGACAACCGCCTGAACGGTCTCGTCGCCTATGTCCACTCCGAACGCGCCGAGCATCAAAAACACCGAGCCGACGATCCCCGTCCAGAACCCCGCGCTTTTTATACGGTCTTTGAAGTTCATTTTCCCTCCTATCTGCCGTACTTATCGTACAGCCTGTAAAAATAATAGTCGGACAGATGATCGCGGTAAAGCGTATGGTTTCTTATCTCGAGCTTTGCCTGCTCCTTTGAAAGCGAACCGAGAAATTCGTCCATTTTGCCGTAAACGGACTTATATATTTCGTCGCGTTCTTTTACCGACAGTCCGTCGAGGCTCGCCGCCGCTTTCTGCTGTCTGATAGCATCGTCGTACAGATCGTTTTCGGTCTTACGCCTGTCCGCGTCCAGCTTTGCCTGACTTATTTTAAGCTCGTTGTTGTACTTTACAGCCGACTGCACGTTCTTGTCGCGTTCGGTTTTCAGCGCCGCGAGCGTGTCGTTGAGCTTGACCGCATACGACAGATTGAAATCGTCGAGCGCTTTTTGAAGTTTTGTTCCCACCGCGGAAATTTCCGCGTCGAGATCGGATATCTTCTTGCCGTAGTCGGCGCGAACAGACGCCGCTCGCCCGGCGTAATCGCCTGCAAGCTCGCTCTTTGCGTTGGCCGCTATGGACGAGCGCGCAAGCCCGCGCTTTATAACGTCGCTGTCGATACTCTTTGCCGCAGCGGCGTAATCCGAGCCGAGCGCTTCGAGCTCGCCGCTCATATTCTCCGTATACGCCAAACGCGCGTCGGCAAGCGCTTTCGCGTTTTTCTCGCTCGCCGCCTTGATAGCCGAAATGCCCTCGTCCTTGTAGTCAGCGAGTTTCTTTTGCGCGGATACGGCAAGGTCGGCGTCGGTCGGCGCGGAATACTCTACGGGGTCGAGCGTCACTTCGGGAAGTTTTTCCTTTTTTACCGTCGTCGTCACCGATTCGAGCGCGGCGATCTCCTCTGCGAGCCTGTCCCGTCCGTCGGCGTCACTGTTCACTATTGCCATGATCTTCGTACTTCTCCTTAAACTGTAAGTATCTGCGCATCGCATACTCGGCGAGCACGCACTTTATAGATTCTTTTTTGTGCGCGGACGCATCACGACCACGCGCGTCACTGCGCTGTTCGGTTTGCGCATCCGTCATACCGCGCCCGCCTTTACGGGCAGGTCGGAAGCTGTATCCGCGCTGTTCGCGTCGGACTTTTTGCGTTTTTTGACAGTGCACACCGCTTTGACTTCCGCTACGTCCGTGCTTATTCTCTTTATATCCGTCTTGATGTCGCCCGTATCCGACTTGACTTCGGCAAGCGTGCCCAGCCTATCCGTCAGCTTTCCTATCGTAAGCGTATATCTGCTTTCGCGCTTTCGGCTGTCGCGAAGCTCGTACACGAGCAGACCGCAAAACAGCACCGCCCACAGCCCGTTGGCGACGACCATCGACGTTATTTCTTCGATATTCATACAATCTTTTCCCCCGTTGTTTCTGTTTCGTGCCGTGCGCCTATAACGACCGCCCGAGCGCCGACGCGCACGCCGTCCAGACAGAGCTCTCCGCATCCGCTTCCGCCGACGGCGACTATCGGCGAACCCGAAGCGGCAAGCGTTTTTCCGCCGAACGAAAGTGCGCACGGCTCGCCGTCGAACACCGCGACCGCGAAAAACGCGCCGAGCGCCGTCACCCTGCCGAACGATGTTACGCCGTCGCGCGTTTCGCCCGCAAGCTCGGTTATTTCTGTTCGGTTCGACGTTTGCGCGCGAAGTCGCGCGATCTCGACGGCATTGTCGTCTATAGCGCCCAACGCCCTCGCAAATTTTGCGTTATCCATAGTTCCCCCTTTTATCCGTATGCCGAAAAGACGAGCGTGAGCGGTTTGATCTCGCAGTCGCAGCTTGCGTCCAACGCCAACGATATACGCCCGTCGAAGATCCCCGCGCGCACCCGTCTCCGCCCGGCTTTGACCGTGACCGCGCGCGATCTCTTTCCGTCCGAAACGGTTACGGTCACGGGCGCTGTCGTTTGCACGTAAACGTCGCGCACCGATTTTTTCATGTCTGCTGCGGAAAAGTCGGTCTCGGGGCTTTGCCAATGCTTGGGCAGATCCTCTTCGAACCTCTTTCCGCAACGGACGATAATACCGCCGCAGCCGCCGTCGCCCGCCGCAAGAAAATCGACGCCGCCGTACGAACACGCGTTCATGAACAAAATATCGAGTCCGCGCGACAGCGAATATTCGCCGGTGCCGACGCTGTACGTCAACAGCGCGTTCGCGGCGTATTCGCCCGCTTCCGCACCGATCTTGCGCCCGTCGCCGAAATCCGCTTTACACGCGAGATAATACCTGCCGTCGAAGTACGCGCTCGCCGTGACCGACTGCGGCAAAAGCAGCCCGTCGAGATTTTTGAGCGTTCGGCGGCACTCGTAACCGTCGAACACGTACAGCCCGTCCGACGCGGCGAACATAATTACCGAACCGCATTTCGTTATGCTGTTCGGATATATCCGTCCAGCCGAAACAAAAAGATCGGTCACCGAAAATTCGCGCTGCTCGGCAAACGCCGTCACCCTGCTTATGCCGTGCTCGCGGAATATGTACAGATAGTTGCCGAACGATACGACCCTGTTAAGCGCGCCGCGCTCGTCCAACAGCTCGATAAATCCGCCTGCGTCCGACGAGATCTTCCAATTTGTCGGATCGAGATCGTCCGAGAAAAACACTTTCGTCGGACTGTCGCGCGCCGTGACGAACAGCCGCTCGTAATGCAGTGCCATCGACGAGATCATAGGCGATCCCGTATGCTCGCGCAGTCTCGATCCGTCCCATGACATCAACGGTTTTTCGTCGCACGCCAAAAACAGAATATCCTTTGAATTCAGTCTGTAATTGAGCGCAGTCATAGGCGGGAACTTGACGTTTGTCATGAATCTGTCCGAGCCGCTTTGCGCGTTGCGGTAGCCGAGGTGCCCGTCCGCCGTCTGATATACGTACTGTTCGACGGCAGCGCCCGACTCGTCCGCAAAGCGGTACACCCAATACCGAACAGCTTCTTTCGGCACCGACGGGTGCGCGGCTATGCCGTAACCGCTGCGCAGCGCTCCCGACGAAAAATCGAAGTTGTACGCGCACGGCGAAACGGAAAAGTCGAGCACGCTTTCGTCACGGCGCACGTCTATGCCCGAAAATCCCATTCGGCGGCGGTAACGTGCGGAAGAAGGTATTTTCATATCCGCCTCCTATCCCCACAGCCGCGGCCGAATACGCGCACGCCGCGTCATGCGAAGCCTTGCGCATCCGTCGGAATACAGCTCGTCCCACACCCGCGCTTCGTCCGCCCTGCCCGTCACGATACAGTAGTTGCGCGCCGTGAGATACGCCGCCACGGTACAGTCCGCGCCGCCGCCCAAAACCACTTCGTCGTCGAGCGACAGTTCGCCCGAGTCGGCTACGTACGCGACTTCGAAAACGCCGTCGCGGCCGACCGTCACACCGCGTGAATCGAATGTGAACCGCACGGGCCGACCCGACTGCGCGACCGAGCGTATAATCGTCGGACGATGCGAAAACTTATCCGCGGCTATCACGCCGTTTTCCGCCGAAAGCGACTCGACGGCGGTATCGGCAAAACCGCTCGACCGAAGTTCGGTGACCGCCGTGTTCACGCACGCCGCGAGCGCTTTGACGTCCGAGTCGTCCGTATTCGGATCGGCTCGATCCAAGATTTCGGCTATGCCGTCGGCGGCGAGCAACACCGCCGACGCGCTTGCTATTTGTTTTACTGTCATCATTGCTCCCTTGCCGTCACGCCCGTCCGGAAACGGACGGGCGTGCATGCGTGTTTTATTAGCCGCAAACGGCTTCGACGAGCTTATCCGCGCGCGCCGATCTCGCGGCTTCGTCGAGCTTTGCGTTGCTGCGTTCCGCTTCCGCCACAAGCTCCGACAGCCGCTCGACGCGCGTTTTCAGAACGCGTCCGACGGTGCGCTCGTCTAACGTTTCGTACGGAAGCACAAGGCACAGCGTATGCGGCGCGCACGCCGAATTGTGCACTTCGAACTTTCCCGTCTTGTAGTTGAGAAACACGAAGTATCCGTCGTCTATGCTCTTGAGCCGCCGACACACGCCGAACATGTCGTCCTCGATCACACGTCCCGTCATCGCGTTATGCCCGTGAGCCGCGCCTGACCGTTGGGCTTACCGCATATGAGGTCGCAGTATTTGACGAGAGTCGCCGTATAGGTGGGCTTGCCCTGATTCTGCCGCAGGATCTTTCCGTTTTCCGTTTCGAGGAAACGCCAATCGCAAAGCTGATGCAGTTTGAACGCTTTCGTGTTGAGAAGATACATAGTGCCGTCGGGAACGAACCTGTCGTACACGAGCGGCAGACCGTTGTATGACAGAGTTTTGAATCCGCCCTCTATCTCTGTAAAGTCGATATTGCGCCTGTATGACGACATGTAATCTATAAACGCATACTTTACGTCCTGCGAGCACGCAATGAAGTCCACTGTCGAACCCGCGTCGTTTTCGAGCGCGTCGATCGCTTCCTGTATAACTATCTCGTCTATAGACCCGCCAACGTCTTTGGAATACGGTTTGAGAAAGGGGTGCGCCGACTTTTGCACGCCGTATACGGAATTGCCGTCGAACAGCGCGCCTATGCCCGTTATCTCTTTGTCCTTCGAGCCCTGAACGTACATGACGTCCTTGTCGGCTATCGTAACGGACGGCGCGTCGAACGTGACCTGTTTGCTCGCACGGTCGACGTACGCGATACGCGCCGTAGCCCGCTTTGCGCCCGACGCGGAATATATATCGACTACAAGCCCTTCTATAAGGTTGCGCACATTGTCTACGGTGACGGTCTTGTCCGTCGCCACGGCGAAAGTCGCGAGCTTGCCCGACCCGTCGCCGTACAGCATGCGACCGAGATTGAATTTGGACGCATTGAGCAATCCTTCGAGCTCGGCGTTGAGAAGATCGGTAAACGCGCCGCGCCCGTCCGACGACGCGCGTATCGCTTTGTCGGATATTTCGATCTGCCCGTAAAGATTTTTGAGCGTAGTGACAAACTGCAGGTAGTTGTTGCCGTACGCACCGGGAAGCGCGCCGTCCTCGTCGCCTGCGCCCACGCCGCCGTTTATGCCGAACTTGGCGGCAGTGCGTATCTCCTTGCCCCACACGTCGGCGGACGTCTGCTCTATCTTGGCGAGCAACGGGTTGACGCGCGTGTTGAGAAGATCGGTCACGGTGCCGAGATATACGGTCTTGAGTGCGTTTTCGGCATTTTGAAGTGTTACCATTTGTGTTTTCTCCTTTTCGATGTTTTGTGTTGTTGCCGTCGTATCGCTGCGGAGCGGGCTCGCATCCGCTCAACGCGAATGTAAGAACGATACGCCCGTCAGCGTTTTATTCGGACAGCAGTCTGTCCGCGAGCCGCTTTGCTTCGGACAAAGTGCGCGGCTTTGCGGACGGCAGTATTACCGCCATACCGCGCGGCGGCGCTACCCTCGCGCACGGCGACGCGAGCTTGATTTTGTAGCGCGTGACAGCGGCTTCGGCGATCTCGGGGATTTCCGCCAAAGTTTCCGCATAGTCCGAAACGTTACGCGCTATTTCGTCCGACACGAACCGCAGCACTTCGTCGCGCGACATAGTTTCCGCCCGAGCATCGCAGTCAACGCGATCGGACGCGGCGCAAGCGCCGCCGTTGAGATCGGGCGTGCGATCATCCGCCGCTTCCGCAACGGGTTCGCCGTCCGCGGCGCCGTCTGCCGAAGCGTTTCCGTCCGTCTGCGCGCCGCAAGTGTCGAGCGCCGCTTGTAGCCGTTTGACGAGCTGACAGCGCTTTGTAAACTCTTTTTCGAGCGCGTTATAGGCGGACAGAAGTTCTTCGACCGTGTCGAACTTACTTATTTCAGAGACCGAGTTATCGGCTTGTTCTGCATTGTTTTTCATATATTGATTTCTCCTTGCGTTATGTTTTCGCCGACGCCCGCCGCGGCAGTCGCGGCAAGCCCGTGTTCTTTTATGTGCGCTTTGAGCCGCTCGCTCTTTTTACCCGACGGACATTCGGTCAAAAGGTAGCGCACGTGCGCGTCGGTATGCAAAGCGTGATCGTCAAACTCGGTCACTCGGAAGTCGCCCGTAAAGTTCTCCGATTCCGCGCGGTTGACTTGGACTTTCGTCATGTCGAAGTCCCCGTCCCAACCGCCGTAGCCGAGCGCCTGCAGGAATTTATGCTTAGCGCCGTCCGACATCTTGCCTTCCGAATCGAAAAGCAAACCCATTTTATACAGCTCGAAAAGCATGTTCTGACGCATGGCGGGCGTGGATAAAAGTTCGTTGTTCGTTTCGAACACAACGTCGTCGCTCGATATGTCCGAAGCCGTCCACCGCAAAAGCTCGACGCCGCCGTTACTGCCCGCAATTCTCGCGAGCCGCGCGTCCGAGCCGAACTGTTTGTACAGCCTGAGTATGTGCCGCGCTATTTCGCGCGCCGCGAGCCTTACGTTTTCGGCGGAAAGCGAAAGCCGAGTGTCGTCCTGCTCGATAAGAAGCTGCAACGCTATGCCGCTCGTCGCCGACGACGCGGTCTGCGACGACCGCATTATCTCGCTCACGCCGCTTATCTGCGTAAACTCGTTCAGAAGCCGCGACTCTTCCGCCGTGAACTCCGCCGGCACCGAACCGCAATCGAGCATGCGCGGCGGCGTTGCGCCTTGGCGGTACACGAGAATCTTGCCCGGCGAAATGCCTTCCTGTTCGAGATTGTCTATATCGACCGAGCCGTCCTCTACCGCCATGACGCCCATAGCGAGCCTGTTCATGAACTCGTGCTTGCGGTTTTTTACGGCGTTGTACGCGCGCTGAACGGGTATCGACCGCTCTACTACGGACATGCCGAAAAAACAACCCGCCACCTCGAGCGCCGCCTGTTTGACGAACGGAATCACTCGGGTTCCGTCCACGCCGTTGACGTACGGCAGTTCGCCGTAATACAAAAGCTCCTTGCCCGCAACGACCGCAAGTTCGCCGTTCGGCTTGTCCGAGGTAGGCAGCGTGTACCTTTCGATCACCACTGCGGCGGAAGCGGCACGCCTGACGGCGAGTTTGTTTACCGCGCTGTCTGCCGTCAGTCCGCCGCCGCCCGCTACCGAGTCCAGCCCCATTACGTCCGATTCTTCGGGCGCTACAGCCTTGCCGTACGCGCGCTTTATTTCGTCCACGTCTACGGCGCGGGCGCGAATGACGGACTTGCAATCGGCTATGTTCTGAGCGAAAAGACTGTCGGGATATATCTCAAACGGCGACACGGCTTTTATGCACACGTCGCCCTCGTACGCGCCGTCCGAAATTTTAAGCCCCGCACGGTCATCCCAGCCTACGTAATAAAACGCCGTGCCGCACACTTCCGACCACCGCGTGCCTTCCGCGAGCACCGCGTCCACGTCGAGCTTGTCGCACGTGGACGAAAGTATTTTAGTCGCGCTTTTAGCTGTCTTGACGTCTGCGTCGTCGGACGAGAACGGACGGACGGTGAGCGCGGGGCGCACGGTGTTGAGCTTTGCGAGCCGCGTTTCGACAAGCGACGAAATGTGGTTGAACACTTCGCGCTCCTGCCAATAATAATCGCGCTCAACGTCGGCTATGTCGCCCGTCGGCACGGCGGTGCAATACTGATTTCCCATATAGAAATTCATGTTGAGCCGCCACTGCGTTTCGAACGGACGGCGCGCTTCCGCGCGCTCGGCAAAGTCGCGCCGAACGTCCGCTACTATGTCCTCGCGGTATTCCTTTTTCATTGCGCCCCGTCCTTTGCGCGCTTGCGCTTGGCGGTCTCTACCGATTTGGGCACCAACGTTTTGCCTATCGCCGCGTACAGTTCGCTCATACACTTGTCGCAAACGTACAGGCGGCTGCCTATGCCCACGCGGTCGAATTTTACGGCGTGAGTCGCATGGTTTTTGCACACGCCCAACTCGCACTTCACTCTGTTTTTGCACTCTGTAATTTCCATATACGTCTCCTTATCGGGTTAATCGACTCAAGCCTTACCGCCCTGATTTTCAGTCGCGCGTTCACGCTCCGCAAGTTCGCAGAGCAGGCGCAGCTTTTGTTTTTCGAGTTCGTCGTCGGTCAAATCATCCGCTCCTCCGCCGTCGATTATAAGTTTGACAGCCGTCATATCGGGCGGGACGTCTTTAACGGTAACGCGCTTTTTGGTGAGTTCGAGACTGCCGTCCACAAGCGTATACTCCTCTACCGTTTCACGCGCGTTATAGCCGCATGCGCGCTTTATTACGGCGTCGAGTATCTCGCCGTCGAGATTAACGTTCATGTCTGCGCCCTCCTCTCCGCCGTATAAGCCGCTCTTTGTCGAGCGCGATCTCGCTTTTGACCGTTTCGCGCACGGGCGGCGCGCGCCTGCGCATCAGATAGTATCTAAGCTCGTCCAAACAGTGATCGTCCGTCTTGACGGGACGGTCGCCGTCGCCCCAACGATAGCTTTTGAGCTCGCGTATGAGGTTGACGCACGTGTCGAATATAAAAAGCCGCGGCTTCCCGTCGGTCATAAGATAACGTTTGACGACGTTTATTCCCGAGAACAGATCTTTGTCGACGCGGGTGTCTGCGAGTATCCCGTTGTCGCAAAACAGCTCCGCGACCGATCTTTCGGCATTGAGCGTGTGCTGACCCGCCGCACTGTCTATAAGCGCCTCCAAGCGCCCGCGTCCGTCGGTGTGCCAACAGAGCGCCGCGCTTATTTCGCGTATGCGCTCGGCATGGTGCGCCACGCTCTTGCCCGCTTCGAAATGCTCGGCCACAACATACACGTTGCCGTCGTAGTCCACGGCGTACCAATGGCAGGACAGCGGATTGTTCAGACCCGGGTCTATCGACAGCCTGTCCTGCCAATCGCGCGGAACGTCGAACGGCTTGACGACGTGCACTCGCTCGTCGAACTCGGTATACACCGCGCCCTTTGCGTCTACGAACCTGCCGTAACGGCGCACGTCGCGTTCGGCGTCCGTCATAGCCGCGGACACCCTGTCCAACTCGGCTTTGTCGAGATACGGATTGTCCGACCATTCCATAAAAATGTGCCACACCTCGGGATCCGCATTGCAGTTGAGATATATGCGCTTATACACAAACGTCAGCCCGAGGAGCGGCGTCATCGTCCCGAATATCAGCCCCTTTTTATCGACGACGCGCATTGCGCACTCGTCGTAAATATCCTCGGGCGGTTCTTCGTCGAACCACACGTAGTCGAGCGACGCGCCCGCAAACTTATCCCTGCCCGCTTCGCACGTTTTGAAACATATCGTACTGACCGTGCCGAACACGTTTTTTACTGCGATATAATCTATTATCCCGCCAGACGGGTTTTGCGCTTTGCCGCTCTCCATAACTATATCAGCGATCCAATCGGGATTGAGATAATGCAGTATCTTTTTCTGCGCGACGTCGCGCTGAACTCTGCGGCTGAGCGACACCACCCAACCGTCCGTGCGCTTGTTGTTTCTGTACGGATGTATTCCGCGCGCGAGCCATACCGTTTCGGCTGCGCCGCATTCCGTCTTTCCCGTGCGGTTGCCGCCGAACACCCAACGGTTGCGCTTTTCGCACTTGTGAAATTCCATTTGCTTGGCGTGCACTTTATCGACGTTGTACCGAGCGAGCGCATTGTTGTCGTACCGCCTTTTCTGTTCTCGCTCTATCTTCAAAATCTCGCTTATTATACGGCGCAAATCCCCCTCCTTTGCGAATACCGAAAGACCGAACGCGTGCGACGATTAGCCGAGATCAGACACGATCAGCCGTAATTCGACGGCCGCGACGCGGTATAATCGAAACATGGTATCGCTATGCAACATTATCACGGCGCTGACCTTTTTTCTCATGCCCGCGCCCACCGTTCTGTACGATTCGAACAGCCTGCCTATAGTCACGCTTCCGACCGGTTATTTCGTCATGCAATCGGACGCCGCTGCACCGGACGGATTTATAGCGGTCACGTACGACGATATAAACGGGTTCGTGCGAATATCGGACGTTCGGCAGGTCGATTACAGCCCTGTCACAAAGTACGAAACGACCGTCAAATTCAAATGCGATAACGACGGGCAAAAAGTAAACCTGCGCGCCGCGCCGAGCAGATCCGCCGATGTCGTAACCGTTTTGAACTCGGACGCGAGCGGACGGTGCTACGGTCCTACCGACGGCGACGCGCTGATATCGGGCGGCGATACGACGTGGTATTACGTCAGCGTGGACGGCATGCGCGGATACTGCTACTACGCACACATCGACGTTGACCCCACTCCGCCCAACATTATCGAGAAAGAACCCGATCCGCTGCCGCCCGAACAGGAAAAACCTGCGAAACAGCCTACTGACGAACCTCAATCGCGCATGTCAACCGTAGCCGCGATAATATTCATCGTCGCACTGTGCATACCCGTACCGTTCATCATGTTTTTTCTTTTCCGCAAACCGAAAAACCGCGAAACGGAATGATGCGGCCGCGTCACGCCTTTATCTTTTCGACACTGCCGTGCCGATAAATACAGCCATAACGGCACGGCAAAAGAACAGATCTTCGATTGCCTGCACTGAGCTATGCTCTAATGCCCGTAATTGCTTATATCTCCGACGCCGAAGCGGCACGCCTGCGGTTATTTTTTACGCATGCGAAAATATACGAAAATTCTTTTTTGACGCGGCTCGCGGTATATCCCGCTTTATTGAGCGCCGCGCGCGCCGTATCCCAAAACGAATCGTCGTTGCCGGGCGGCACGGCGCGCGTAAAACGACTGCGATCGCCGACCGTCTCGCGCCTGATGTATTCGTTGAGCACCTTTATATTACACAGATCGATACGCCTGTTATCGAGCGCTATAAGTTTTTTCACAACGGTCTCCGCAGGCGAAACAAGATCGGCTATAACGCGCTCCTGTTCTCTGTCTATATCCGCCTGCATCCCGTATATAACCGACTCCGCGGCAATCAAGTCTCCTATTATCTTTCTTTCCGATTCCGACATCGCATGTTCCTCACTGATTATCTATGCGAAGTCTATCACCGATATGTTGACAACAGTATGTCAACATATCGGTATTTGTAAATTGCCGCATTATTTTTTTCGAAAACGAAAAAGACGGCCGAAACCGACCGTCATTATAAGCACACACGATTAAAATTATCGGCTAAAACACCCTGTCGATAAACTCGCCGACGGTATCCGTATACTTTTGCGGATCTTTGACGTACGCGCAGGCGTGAGCGGCGCCCGGCACCGAGTAGAGCGCTTTATCTGCGGCGCCGCACGCTTCGTACAGTTTTACGCCGAGTTCGTACGGAACGAACTTGTCTGATTCGCCGTGAATAAAAAGCGACGGAACGGAAACGTTTCGCGCAAGCGGAACTATGTCCGCGTCCGCTATCGAATAGCCGAGCTTGAGTCTCACGCCGACGGCGAGCGGCAAAAGCGCCAAGGACTTAGGCAAACGCACTTTTTTCAAGCAAGCGAGATATTCCTCGCGCTGCGACGAAAACCCGCAATCGTCGATCAGGCATTTGACTTGCGGCGGCGGATTCATGCCTGCCGCCGCGACTACGGACGCGCCGCCCATGGACACGCCGACGAGCGCGATTTCGACCGAACTGCCGTAAACGGATACGACTTTATCCGTCCAGCGCAGGATATCGAAACGGTCTATCCACGCCATGCCGACATATTTGCCGCCGCTTATGCTGTGCCCTCGCGCCGCAGGAAGAAGCACGTCGAAACCGCGGTCGTAAAAAATCTTTGCCTGCACCTGCATAGAACGCGGAGTCGCACTGTAACCGTGCTGACAAACGGCAACGCGCGCCGCCGCCCGTTCTCCGCTATGTTTTATAAGAAGCGCGCGCAGATCGACGCCGTCGTACGCCTTTATCTCGACGACTTCGGTCGAATCTTTAAGATCGTCGAACCACTTTATGTCGATTCCGTAATCTTCGGGATCGCCCTTGCTGGGTTTATTTCTTCTGCCGAGGACTTTTTCGAACGCGATAAACGATCCGGCGAAAAACGCGACCGCTATTATCAGTATAACGCACGCAACGACAGTAAGAGCTATCATCCAACCTTGCATACCCATCTCCTTAAAACGCCGCAACCGTGCGGCGCCGCACACAGTATAGCACGCGGCGCGCAATAATGTCAAGCGCGCCGCGGTAAGCACCGCACACGTTTCGTTTGCAAAATCGCAAAACTCAATGCAATACGCTGTAATGAAAATTTCGATGTCTGTTCCGAATTCGCGCCAAGCGATCGGCGAACCTGCGCGGATCGGCGTTTCGTTTCTTTACTTGCTCTCTCCGCGCGCTTTCTCTTCCGCGAAAACATTATACCCCCGCACTGCATAGCAGTGCGGGGGTATGGCGTTCCCGGCGGGAATCGAACCCACAGCAATCGCTTAGGAGGCGACTATTTTATCCGTTAAACTACGGGAACAGTTGCTTTGTTTTCCGACTTTAACAGTATACCATTTGCCGCCGCGGCAGTCAAGCGATTTATGCATTGACAGCGGCGCTTCGATATGCTATAATACTTAAAAAATTATCGAGGTGCGAATAATGAAAGACGTATTCATAACACTGCCCGAGTTGGACGGCAAACGGTTCAAACTGCGCGGAGTGCGTTCGGACGATTCGGAAGCGCTTTTCGAAGTCTATTCGGACGAAAAAGCCGTGCCGTTTTTCAACGGAGACAACTGCCACGGCGACGATTTTCACTACACAACGAAAAAGCGCATGAACGAAGCCGTTGAGTTTTGGCTTTGGAGCTACGAAAAGCGCTATTTCGTGCGTTGGGCGATCGCGGATAAAAGCTCCGACCGCGCGATAGGCACGATCGAACTTTTCCACCGAGACAGCGACCGCGACGTTTACGACAACTGCGGACTTTTGCGGCTCGACCTGAAAAGCGAGTACGAAACTCGCGACGCAATAGCCGAAATCCTGTCGCTCGTCTGCCCGCCCGCGTTCGACCTGTTCTACTGCGACAAAATAGCGACCAAGATCAAACCGTTCGCAGCGGAACGTCTTGCCGCGGCAAAGTCTGCGGGTTTTACACCGTCGCCCGCACCGCTGATCGGCGACGACGGAACGGAGTATTTCGATTATTACATATTAAGATCCGAATAGACGATTTATCCGCAACAGCAAACCCGACTGTAAAAAAATACCGACCCGCACATCACGGCTCGGTATTTTTTTCATGACGATCTACTGTTCGTCCGCACCCGATTCATCTGTCGCCGCTGCTTCTTGCTCCGCGTCGGGATCTTCGGTCTTGCGCCGAGCGGGCGGCTTGCGCAAAAACTGCGCGGCAGCTTCCCTTTCTTCGGGATTGTAATCTTCCTCGCGCCGAGGCAGTTCTATGACCTTGATCATTCCGCGGCGAACGAGCGTATCCGTAGCGACAAACGGCACTGCGTAATTGACGTATTCGTGTTCGGTCTGCGCCACGCCCGCTTCGGCAAACATGGCGTCGATAAGCTGCGTCGCATACTTAACCCTGCCCGCGTTCTTTATTCGGTAAAGCAGCCGCATTTTCGCCTTATCGTTGCGCGTCGAAAGGCTTTCCACCCTGTACTTGGTATTCTCGTACTTGGCGGGATCGTCGTTGAGGCACAGGCACAGCGTCTTGCCGCGGATAACGAAACTCGCGACTGCGGCGCGCGAAATCACAAACGATTCCTTTTTCCAGCTATCCACGGCGCGCACGCCGGAGTAACCGAGCAAATGATTTTTGAGCTTGGAATAGTAGCTCTTCAACTTATCGTCCGACTGTATGATACGCGCCGAAAAACTGCGGTTGTAGCGTATGCGCCGAGCTTCCGCGAGCGCGTCCTCTCGCGCGAAATCGGGAATACCGTCGCCTACGATCTTGACGAGTTTGCGCTTTACGAGCGCTTCCGTGGACTTGTAAGGCAACGTAAAGTCCTGCATTACGTAGTCGGGCTTTCTCGCAACGTCGAAGCCCGCCAGCACGATGTCGATAAGCTCTTTCGTATAGCCCGTTTTTCTGTCGCTCGTTATGCGGTATTTGCACGGCATAGCCGTCTTTTTCGCGCTGCCGACTTTCTCTACTTTGTACTTTGTTCCGTCGAACAGCGCGGGATCTACGGCGAGGAAAATGCACAGCGTTTTGCCGCGCACGACGAAGCTCGCCGCATTGCGCCTGCCTATATGGAACGTCTCTTTTTTCCAGCTCATACGCGCGCTCATGCCGCCGTACGACATGATGTAGTTTTTAAGTTCCGAATAGCGCGCTTTGAGATCGGTATCGGCTTGAGTGATACGCGCGGTAAAGCTGTAGTTGTAGCGCATGACCTTGCCCGTATCGGTAAGCCTGACGTCGAGCGGCTCGCCCTCTTCCTCGTCGTCCTGTTCGTCCGCTTCGTCGAGCGGTTCTTCCTGTTCGCCGTCATCGTCGTCGGAAACGACGGCTTCGATTTCCTTAGGCGGAAAAAGCACGCCGACCGGTCCCGTAAAGCCTTGCATCTCGACTGCAGCGCCCGAACGCATGGCGTTCAGTTTTTCCATGAGCGCGTCGCGCTGATGCTGAAGCGTTTCCGTATGCAGTTTATGAACGCCGCGCTTATGCAAGAGACAGCCGAGCCAAATGTTTACGCCCACGCACGCCGCAAGCAGTATCGCGACGATCGCGATACCGGCAATCTGTCCGCCCGAAAATAAACCTACCGAAATAAAATCAATAACCGCGATCATTTTACGCCGCCTCCTTTTCCGTATGTTCGGAGCGTTTCTTCTTTCTGAACCGCACGAACTGCACCGCGGCAAGGACCGCAAGCGCGCAGGCAACGCCGCCGAGCACGCTCATGACGATGATAAACACCGTGTGCGCGCCGACGATCTCGAACGAATATTCGACCGCGCCGTCCGAACCGTCCGCCCATACATAGTTGTCGGTATCGGCAAGCGTGACGGTAGCGGTAAACTTGCCGCCGTAACCCGACCTATTGCCCGTTATCTTCATTATCGCGGGATCGAACCCGTTGGGGAAGTAAGAAAGTATAGAGCCGTTTACGATGAGTCTGTCAGTATTGTCGGTAGGTTTTTCGATCTTTTTGCGAGCCACGTGCCAGCCGACGAGAGCGTTGCCCGTTTCGTCGAGACGCGTTCCGTCCGCCCAGCAATAGTTCTCCGGTCGAGCAAGCGACAGTATCACGTCGTAATCGCCCGCATTGCGCGCAAACACGTAAATGCCCGTCGTCGTACTCAGAATGTTGCCGTCGTATGCGATATCCATAGTGCGCCTGTCGAAGCCCACCACTTCCGCGCGGAGATCGGCGCCGCTGTAAGTATCGTTCTTGCCCTCGCCGTTCGCGATTATTGCGAGCGTCGGTGCGGAAAGCACTACTTTCTCTATTGCGAAGGCGACGGGCTCGCTTATAAACTCCTCGTAGTTGTCGGTGCCGGCTACGTGAACGCGCACGTAGTATGTGCCCGCATTGCCGTTAGACGGAACGCCGCTCGTATACCATCCGTCCGCCGCGTCGCTGTACTCGTAGACGATACGGTTGTTGCCGTAGTAAGTGTACGCCTTGGGAGCGTTCTTTTTAGCGTCGTACATACCGTACGTCCAGCCCTCGATCTCTATAGCGGGCTTGTCGGGCGACATTACGATCAGCTCGTTGCGAGCCTTGTCTATGTGGAACGTCACGTTGCGGTCGGCAACGTCTACGGACTTCCATTTATAATTGTCGAAATCTTTCATGCGAAGCGTAAACGTGTGCGCGCCGGCGGTCACGAACCCGTCGTGAGGAAGCACCGTGTATATCACATTGCCGCCCACATTGAAATAGTCGTCTACGATCGTGGGCATGAGCGGATCGCCCGTGTAACGCTTGTGCGGTATCTCGATAAGATCGCCGTCGATCTCTTTCTTGTCGATAAAGAAGCTCGCACTCGCAACGCCGACTATGCGGTAGTTATCGTTGTTTGTGCTTACGACGGTCGCGAGATATCTGCCCGCAAGCTCGGGTCTGTCCTCGCCCGTCTCGCCGCCCGAGAACTGTTCGCCGCCGTTCGTAACGCCCTCGTAATTATATACAAGCTGCAAAACGTTTTTGTCGAGCTCTCTGTTGTTTTCGAGATTGACGGTATAAATATGCGCGACGGTGGCGCCGACATACTTCTGCCCCGCCTCGTATTCGCTGTCCTCCGCTACGATCTGAACAGAGATCTCGAGCTCGCCTATCGTATGGATACCCGATCTAAAATCTATATCGTAGTTCATGTTCGACCGGCTCTCGCACGTAACCGCGTAAGCGCCTATGTCGCTCTCGGAATCGGCGTCGACGGCAAGACTTATGCCGAGCACCGCAACGCCCGTTTCCGCGTCCCAGCTTGCAAGCCCCGCGCCGAGAATACGCAGCTCGTTATCGAGCACTATGTTCTCGCCGTAGATCGAGTAAGACGCGCCTATTGAAACGGTTATGCGTTTTGCATGAACGACGAGTTTCCCGTCGGACGCGGCAAGGATATTGTAGTTGGAGCTTGTAAGTCCGGTCACGTATCCGTCGGCACCGGTGACAAGCGTAAGCACATACCCGTCGGACGCGTCGAGCCGCGCGGGATCGTAATTGCCTACGAGCTTAGCCGTCGCCCTGCCCGTTATAGTCGCACCCGTATCGCCGCGCACGAAGTCCGCCGTATCGAACACGAGCTCGAACGCCGTCGGGTCGAAAGCGTCGCCGTAAGTCATCTCGGCGTTCGCCCAAGCATGAACGTTCTTTTTGGCAATAGTCAGATTTTTGTAAGCCGTCTTGCCGTTATAGTTATTGGTATCGCCGCAGACCGCTCTGATATAATAGCTGCCCGCCGCAAACTTGGGCTCGGCACTCCAAGCCGAAGCCGCGAGTTTATCCGCCGCAGTGCCGTTGTTTACCGCGTACATTACGGTCACCGACTCCGAATACGTCGCGCGCGCCGACACCGAGTACGTGCCGCCGTAAGTAATTTCTATATCCGAGCCGTCCCAAACGATATCGTTGTCCGTCGCTTTGTTTACGACCCAGGTGAGCGATACGCAATCGTTTACGGGCGCGAGTTTTTCGTTCCACTCGTAGTTCTTGTTGTTGCGCAGCTTGAAAGTAACGGTATAAGTGCCTGCGTTTATGACGGTAACGGTCGAACCCGTAGCCGTAGAAACGACGCCGCCGCCCACTGCCGACGCATTGCCCACGCGCAGAGAATCGGTAAGAACCGCCTCGGTATCGTAGCTCGCATACGCGGTAAGCGTGTTGCCGCCGTAATACGTCAGTCCGCTCTCGTCCTTATCCGCGACATAGAAACTCGGCATGTCTAAGACCGCTTTCTTGATTCGGAACAGATAGAAAGCCTGAGCCTCTATATCGACGGTCTCGCCGTCCGCGCCGACGATCACGCCTTTGTAATGCGCGCGCACGATGTACCAGCCCGCGTCGTTGGGTATAACGTTGAATGTCTTACCCACTATCCTGTCGTTGTCTATCACTCGCCACGAATCGTCGTCATCGTCGGGCGTAAACTCGATCCCGTCCGCCGTGTCGTATGAATAACGTATATCAGACTTACTTCCGCTCGTAACGTCCGCGTCGGGAACGCTCGGCGTCGTGCGGTAAGTGTAATCGTCGATGTGCAACCCGACGATCGCTACTTTATTGTCTTTGGGTACTACGGTAAACGAAATTATCATATCCGCATTGTCCGTATCCCATTTATAGTTGAGCGCCGCCGCGGAATTGAACCTTACGGTAAGCGTATAGCGCCCCGTCTTGTACATGTTGACCCAAAGCCCGCTGTCGTCGCAGCCGTACTCGCCGACGTCGACGGGATCGGCGTCAACGTTGAACGTAGCCACAGTCATAAGCGAAGCGCGGTAATCCTTGACTTCGTTTTTGACCGCCGCCTCGTCCGATGAATACGTGCCGTTGAGAAGCACCCACATGAGCGAAACGGTCTGTTTTTCCACACTGTAAGCGAAATCGCGTTGGATATTTTCAGTATCCGCGCCGTCTGCGAACTTGTAATTGTACTTGCCGAAATCGTTCTTAACGAAAGTGACCGTAGCCACGTATCCGCCGACTTTTATAGGCGCGCCGCGCAATGCGTTCGCGTTGTCCGCAGTCGTGTCGTAGCTTACGCCGTAGGCGAACGGCTTTGCGTTTGCGTCGAATCCTTTCGCGTCGTACACGTAGTTTTCTCCGTCGCGCGCAAACGCTATGACGAGCGCGTGCTCATCGCCCGAAACACCGCCGTTGTAGATCTTATTGCCGTCGGCACCGATCGCTTCGCGGTAAACTATATCGTCCGCCCTGCCCGTAATATACAGCGAATCGACTTCCATCACGGTAGTAATGTAAGTAACGGAGTAGTTGATGTACGCGAGCGCTTCGCCGTCCAAAGTTTCGAACACGGGAGCGACGTCGAACGTCTCGCCCGCTTCGTTCACCCATGCCGCATACTCGGAAGCGGCGCTTGCTCTGTCCTTGCGGATATTGTAGCCTTTGAACTCGGCATGATTGCCGCTCGCCGTCCGCTCGTTCTCGCCGCCCACGAATCCGCTGTACCGCGTGACAAGATCGTTGGGCGTTCTCGGGTCGGTGCCGTACGCCGTCGTGAACGTATTGGGCGTTTTCGGATCGAAGCTCAGCGTCCCGCCCTGTTCTGTTCTGCCCACGGCAATGAACAGCGCGGCGGGCGTTATCTCGTACTTGGGCAACAGCCGCGTATTCGCGTCGGACGTAAGATCGTTGACTATCGTGTCGCCGTCGGCGTTCACGAACTTGACGCTATATCGCGCGTGAGCGGAAGCCGCCACGCTCGCGTCCGTTTTCCAAATCGGAGCTACGGGATATTTATCGGCGTTGCGCGCACTGTCCGATATGCGAAGCGTAACGTTGCCTATCACGAAGTTTTCGGCAAAGTCGGACGGCTTGACAAATCCGTCGCCGTAGCTCACGGACAAGAACTTGCCGCGGTTTGCATCGAGCGCTGCTGCGAGGCAGGCATTGTGGTTATGCGATTGTCCCGCATACACGCATGCCGCTTTGTCGTTGCCGTCGTCTATGCCTTTTACTGTTACCGTGATGTTGCGCGCGACTACAGATATCGCGCCTTTTACTATAACCACGTTAAAGTTGTACGCGTCGAGGCAGTCCGCGTCGAAATACAGCTCGTAAGAACCGTTCCATACCGACGCCGCCGCGTCATAGTCAGTGACGTAATCGGGCTCGGTCTTTCCGCCTTTGAGCTTGAGATATCCGCTGTCGCGCTCGGCTTTCAGAAGTTCGCGCGTTACGTTGTCGGAAGCGTCGTCGGCGAGCACGTTGCGCACCGAATATTTGTAACGGAACCCGTCGAAACGCGTGCCGTCGGTGAGCGGAGCGCCGTACTCGACATTTGCGTCCTGCGCCGTTACGGTGAGCGTTTCGCGCAAAATATCGAGCGTGAACGCATAGTCGGGATCGTCCGCATCGCTCGTAAACGTATAGTTGCCTGCAAGGAATCCGCTGCCGTCCGTACCGTCGGCGAGCCTGACCGTTACTTCGTACTTGCCGGAATTGCGCGCGGTAAACTCATACTTATCGCCGCCCGTCAAAGCCGCCGTATACGTCATGAACGTGCTTTCGACGGCGCCGTCCGCATACATCGTGAGTTTGACCGAAGTCGTAAGATTTACGTACTCTCCGTCCGCAAGGTTGCCGAACGCAGCGGTGTAGACATAATCGTAACCGTTAAAGTAACCGCCGTCGGGCGCCGAAACGAACTCGCCCTTCTTATTTGTCACGTTTGCGCCCGTAATACGTATCGTGCGCTTATTTATATAGTAGTCTTTGTCTGCGCTCGCAGGCTCGTAGTTATCGTCGGCACATTCGAACGCGACGCTGTAATGTCCCACGTTTGCGGGCGCGTCGGCAAGTTTGGAAGAACTGCCGAACACATAGTAGTTCGCTTCGAAATCGAGCGCCGTCGCGCTGTCGGGTATATTCGCCGAAGCCTTGAATATCGACGCGAGCCCGTCGTACGTCTTGTCGCCCGACGTATTTTCGTACTTAGTGCCGTTCGGTCTGTACGGACCGTCTATGGTCATATTGATCTTTGCTTTTTTGATCGAATACGTGCCGGCTACTTTTCCCGAAAGCACGGTGTCCACTTCGGGGATATTTTCCGTTCCGCCGTACGCGCCCGTAAACGTGATATCGTAGTTGCCCGAGCCGTAATGCGCGCCTTTTATGGCGTAAATGGGATAGCTTCCCGCGTTGTTGGTGTAGAAGCCGTAACCGACGGGCGTAGACAGCGCCGCCGTCTGGAACTCGAACACTCTCTGCTTATCGGCGGTATACTTATCGGTTCCCGCTACGACGTCGCCGTCCGCGTCGCCCGCGGCAAAGCTGCCCGACACGAGCGTAAATCCGAAATCGCGCTGATCGCGGTATACGGTCTCGGTGTCGTATGTTTTGGACGAATCGTTCCACGATTTGAGATTAAAGAAGTTTTCGCGGTTTTCTATGCGTACGGATATGGCCCGTGCGGTGACGGCGATATTGCCCTTGCCGAAAGTGACGTGATAATTCCCGTCCGCCGTATCCGTTTCGTAAGTATCGCCCGCATATTCCGCAGCGCCGCCGTTCACCGACTTTGCGTAGACGGAATACCCCTCGGCTCTGACCGAACCGTTCTCGTACCCCGCGACATAATCGGTACCGAGCTCGAAATCTATAAGATTGCCGAGCTGTTCGATATTGCCGTTATACCGCACAAGCCCGGACACCGTATATGCGAAGCCGTTGTCGGTATAGCCCTCGGTAACTGCGTTGAGAGCGTTGCCGTAAGTGACCGAATCGTCGGAAGGCGTAACGGCGATCTCTTTCTTACCCACGGCGAAGCGGAACTCTGCCGAAATCGAGTCGTAATTGTCCGTTCCGTCGGCGGATATTACCACGCGGTACTTGCCCGCCGTAAACTTTTTGTCGCCGTAAACGCGCGCAAACAGCGCCGCGAGCGTAAATCCGTCAAGCTCCGCGGTATCGAGCGCGCCGTCCGTTCCCTCGCGGTAAACGGCTGCCGTCGGCACCGTATCGTCGAATTTCAGCGCGGGTTCGTTGGTTTTTTGCGCGCCGCTCGCATTGTAGCCGTTAGGGTTGTAATAGGTGTTTCCGAGCGTTCCGTTGTAATCGCCGTACGTCCACGCTTCGGGCGTCGAATCCGCGTCGTCCTTGCTCGACGGTGCGGAAGCGAAAAGATTTTCGTACGCCGAATCTCTATCTGCCGCATAAACGAGCGCGTTGACCGCCGCCGTTATTCGGGCGTCTGCAAATCCGTATACCGAATCGTGGTTTGCCGCGGTTATAAGGTAGTGCACTCTGTATTCGCCCGTATCCGCTTTTGCGGGCACCGCCGTATCTGTCACGCCGTCCCAATCGTCGGGCGCGGTTTCGCCCACAACGAAGTACACCGTTATGTTGGTGCCGTCCGCCGTAGCGGCGAGCGACGAAACGGATACGGTATTCTCGTCGGCGGAATTGACGACCTCTTTGCCTTCGCTCAGCAGCAGGCTGTGAACGACTGCGTCGTAAGCCGCATTATAGCCGGCGAGCGGTTTTACGTCGGTAAGCGCTGCGGGCGAAATAACGTACACCGCTTTCACAACGCGGTCGCCGCGCTCGTTTACGTACGTTATCGAATAGTCGGCGGAAACCGCCGTAGGAACAATGTCATAAGCGCCTGCAGCATTGGTCGTGCGCCCGCTGCCCGACCTATCCGTGAGCGCGTCGGTCGAAAGCGTTACTATGTTGTCCGTATTGTCCGAACCGAATATCGTAATCGGCGTAACGCCGTCGTAAGCCGATTTCGCGGAAGTCGTTATATCGGCTGCGGACAGCGCGACTTGTCGGGGATTTTCCTGATTGTAAACCGCGCCGTAATCTTTGAGCGCTACCGTCACGGGCAGCGCCTTGACGGTGAACTTTGCCGTAAGAACGAGCGCATAGTCGGAAGTCGCGGACGGCTCGAACACGAATCCGAGCGCATACTCGCCTATGCCCGAACCGACGGCGTACGTCTCGCCGTTCAGCGTCGCCGCGCCCCACGTCGGATCGAAAGTCAAGCCGTAGAAATCGGCATAATCCGCCGCGTCGTAGAACATGTCGCGCTCGGCAATGCCGCCGTCCGCGCCCGCAAAGCCGGACACAGTAAATATGTTTTTGTTGTCCTCGTTGCGAAGATCGGCGAGCGTGTTCATGTAGTTCTTGCCGTAAGCGGCTTCCTCGCCGAAGAATACGGCAATATCGACCGCAACGTCGAGCGTCTTTTGAGAAACGCCGACGGTATACTCGCCGTCCAAATAAAGATCTTCGTGATTGTCCGCCGTAACTTTAAGATCGTATGCGCCGCACGCTTGGTCGTAAACATTGCGCACGGTCTGTGCGGTAAACGGCTTGTATTCGGCGTCCGTCTTTTTCTTGTAATGATACGAAAGCGCCTGACCGTTTTTCGTCGCGCCGTCCGCCGCTTCGAACACGAACAAGGCGTGTTCCGCCGCGTCGTAAACGCCGACGTACGCCGCAGCGGTCACTCCGCTTATCGTCGCGGGCGCGATCACGTATTCGTACGTATCCGACGCAAAAGTCAAGTCGTAATTGACGCTCGCCGCCGCCGTAAGCACGCACGATACGTAATACTTGACCGTATCGGTCGATATCGGCGAAGCGCTCGTCGCGTCGGTAGAAAATACGAGCACGTCTTTAACCGCGTCCGCGAGCGCGTCGCCCGTCCCGTTATCGGACGCAACGTCGTAGATATCGCTCGCAAGCTCGCCGTTCGCGATCATTATATCGTCGCCGTACTTGCTCGTCGCGAGCGAACCGCCGTCGCTGCTCTTTACCGTGACCGCGATATTGCGCTTTATCACAGTGAACGAAGCAAGATCGGAAGGCGCATACACGAGTTCGTAGTTAGCCGATCCGTCGCCCGAAAGCAGCGGCACCGTCCTGTACGAGCCGCCTACCGTCGCACGGTTGTTCGCCGTCGCAAACATATCCGCACCGGTGCCGTCTTGCACCTGAAGCGTAATAAAGTCGGCTACGTCGTAGACGTTTTCGTTGCCCGAAATATCGTATGAGAGCTCGCCGTTTGCAAGCGCGTCGCCGTAAACGTGGCTCGCCGCCGCCGTCGTTATATTGACTTTGTGCGGCACTATCACGAGCGTGGAAGTAATATCCTTACCGCCCGTTACAGTAAAGTTGGCTTTGCCGTCGCCGGCTATTCCCGTAACTCTTACTGTATGCGTGCCCGCGTCGGTAAACTTGTCTGTCGTAAGCTCGGGCGCGGCGGTATCGTCGTCCGCGTCCTTTTTGGGCATGTTGGTTATAACGGCGTTTCGGGTCTGCCCGTCGTTACAAAACGCAAGTTCGTACCGACTGCCGGCGTCGTCCGTAACGTTGTCCGCCGCCCAACCGACTTCCACCGCGCGCGGCGCGACGGTAAGCTCGAGCCCCGTGAACGTAAGCTCCGAATAGTTGGTGCCTGCGCCCGTAAATGTTATCCTTACGGTGACCGTGTATGTGCCCGCAGCCCACGGCAGACCGTTGACAAGCTCTGCCGCTCCGTCCGCTGCCGCAAACGAATATGTGACGGTATGAGCCTCGTTCCTGAAAATATTTCGGGTAGACTCTGAAAGAACTTCGCTCTCACTGTCCACTATCGTAATAAAGTTTGCGGCGCCGTCCGGATCGTACGTAGCGACGCTGTACACTGCCTCGACGCTCTTTTCGATACCGTTCGCTCCGAATACGTAGTCGTTTACCGTCACGTCGAGTTTGAGCTGCTGACCGCTTATCACGTAATGAATGTACATTCGCACGCCGTCGTTATCATATTCCGCCTTGCCGTATTCGTCGTCGGGAACGGAATATTCGGGGAAGAACGACATCGCAGAACCCGTTTCGTCCGCCTCGTTCTTTTCCCACACGTAGTCGAACGGATCTCCGCCCGAAGTGCCCTCGCTCTTTATCGTAAGAAGCACATAGTAGACAGAGCCGCGCACCGTCGTATCGGAAAGTTCGCCCGCGGGCTTTCCGTAAACGCCCGAGGAATGATCGTACGTACCGTAAGCGAGCGTGTAGCAAACGGTAAGACCGTCCGCAATAACGGTGCCGTCGAGACACGAGGGCGTGAGCTTTGCTCCGTCCTGCCACTGAATCGCGCGTTCGCTGCCCAGCGCGGGCGCGGTCACCGTCTTGCGGTTCACCGTGTACGACAGATGTTTCGCGCTCACGGAAGCGGACGGAAGCTGTTCCGATTCCGACCAGCAATAGTTGCCGTTGTCGAGCGCAAGATCGACGGCATACGAGCCTGCGTGCGTAAAGCTAAACACGCCGGTCGCTACGTCAAAGCCGTAAGTGTCCGCGCTTACGGTTTTATTTACGCCGTCGAAGCTGTTCTCGCCCTTTGCGTTCTCGGCCGATACCATGCCAGACAATTTATCCCAGACATATTCTACGGTCTGTTCCGAGCCGTCGAATTCGAGCGCACCGTCGGCCGATCCGTCTTTAAGCGTCAAGGTCAAAACCTGTCTTTTGACAGTAAAATCGCACGACGTAACCGCCGCCGCGTCGAACTCGTAGTTGGCTTTCGCATCGCCGTCAAGGGCTGCCGAAGCTGTATACTCGCCCGCGTCCGTAACCTTTTCGACCGCGGCGCCGCCCTTTACGGTATCGGTAACGGCAGGCACTACCGCCTTCTCGTCGCCGGCGCATACTCCTGACAGCACCGCCGTCGGGTTGTACCCCGCGGAATTGTTCTCCGAATAAACGAAGTTGCCGTCCGTGCCGCCGTTCGACCAAATCACGGTAAGTTTTTTACGGTTTACGGTAAACTTGTACTCTACCGTTTCGTCGTCGGCAACGCCCTGACCGTCCTTCCATTTGTAGTTATCCGCCGGCTTTACGGTAACCGTATAGTGCGCGATGTCGTCACCGTCGTACTTAACGTTTTTAAGTTCTACAGAAGATATCACTGCGCGCTTGACCGCGCCGTCTATCTCGTAGTCGGCAAGATTGCTCACAAACTCCGCAAAGTCGTACGCCGATCCTTTATATACGACGGTTATCGCTTTGCCGTCAGCGTCTATGACCGCGTCGGGATAGTTGTTTACATTGAAAAGCGTCGGCAGATTGAGTCCCTGCGATTCTATACGGAACTTGACCGATATATCGGAGAGGAGCGCGCCGTCGTCCGTGGCATAGCAGTAGTTGAGCGCCGCCGTGCCGGCTATAGCGGTGACCTTTATGTAAAAAGTTCCCGCCGTGCGTATCTCGTTGCCTGCGACGGGCACCGTGCATGCCGCGTCCGTATAAAGTACCGTCTTTGCGACCGAAAGTATACCGTCGTCGCCGTTGTCGCACGCCGCGTCCACCGCGACCGTAGGTTCGGGCGTTTTCTGCGCTTTACCTTCGTCGAACGGATAAGGATTCGAATCGTCGTAATCCCAGGTGACTTTGAACGCCGCACGGTTTACCGTATACGTAAGCGACGTATCGGCGTAAACGTCGAACTTGTAATCGTATTTATCAATAAGATCGTAAGCGACCGTATAATCGCCCGCAAACATCACCGAAATCTTGCCGGCAACGTTATCTATTTTGTCGGAAGCGAGATTTAAGCCGTCCGCCGCGTATTTTACTCCTTTGACCGACGTAATCTCCACTATGTCGGCAGTATAGCCGACCGCTTTTCCGCCGACGGAGAATTTCAAATACACGTCTTGCTCGGCTCCGTTATAGACGGTAGCGGCTTTGCCGTCCGCCCCGTTTCCGTCGTCGAGCTCAAAAGCGAAAACGTATTGCTTTTCTATTTTCGCGAAGGCTATGACGTCCGCTTGTTTCGCGTCGGGATCGGATTCGCCGCGCCATACGTAGTTCTTGTTGAGCGCTACGGTCACCGAGTAAACGCCCGCCGCATCGAGAACGATGTTGCCGCTCGCGTCGCACGACAGATCGGAAAGGACTTTATCCGCCGTGCCGTCGTTTGCCGTTCCTTCGACGGTGACGGTAAGAACGGGCGCGCCGTCGGGCGCGGCGTCCGAAGTGTAATTCTCGATAACCGAATCGGCTATCGCCGTGCCGTAAGTACCGAGAACGAGCGGATACACGCCGTCGTCCGACCAAGGCGTTCCGCCCTGCTTGATCGCAACTTTATCAACCGATTTGGGCGTCACTTCAAACGTCGCGAACGCCGTCGGGAGATTGTAATCGACGGGCGCGGCAGTCGTATTTTCGCCGTAACCGTCCGCATTGCCGTCTCTCGTCGTGATGTAGTAAGCCACGTAGCTGCCCACCGCCCATTCGTCCGTAGGCGAAGCCGAAACGTCTATAGCGTCACCCGTCGGCTCGCCCGAAACGGTGTTGAAATCGTCGGCTTTGTAATACCGCACCGAAGAAATTTCGGCATATTGGGAAGTTTGCGCCGATGACGTATTGCTCGTGCCCGTCGAAACGGATGTCGAACCGTATTCAATATTGTTCGCCCATGCGGCGATCGCAAGTTCGAGCGACTCTATGACAAAATCTTTCTCGATCGAAGTTATCGCCCCGCCGTCGTCGCCGCTGCCGAAAGTATAGTTTGTTTTGTAAGCGTCGTTTATCGCTATAGTGACCTCGTATGTTCCCGCGTGCGCCCACGACGTATTGCCGTCCGCGTCACGAACTGTAAGAACGTCCGCCGCGGTATCGGCATACGCAAAGTTATTCGCCGCGATAAAATCGCTCGCGGTGCGCACGACCGCGCCGCTCGGTCCGCGCATGTATGTGTACTTGTTCACCGTCGAAAATTCGAGAAGTTTGGGTTCTATCTCGACGGCGACGCCGGTGCGTAGCTTGGACGATCTGTATGCTTTGGTCTCCTTGGTTACCGCATACACCGTATACGTGCCCGCGTCGAGCGCGCCCTGAGCAGGCATATCGTCGTAAGTCCAATCGGGATTGTACACGTTTTCGTCGTTCGCGAAATACAGCTTGTATTCGACGGCAAGCTCGCCGTCGTTCACTTCGCCCGTCGTATTCACGAGTTTGTATGTTCTGCCGCCTATGCCGCCGCTGAGCGTAAGATAATCGGCTGCGTTGTCGCCGTAGAATATAGCGTCCTTATCGGCGCCGAGCGTTTCCGAAACATTGAGCGCAAGCACGCCTTTGTTTACCGTAACGGTGTATTCGACGGAATTTTCCGCAACGCTTATTTTATCGTTTATGATCGTCGAATAAAACATATATTCGTCCGATTTATCCGTAAGCGATACCTTTATTCTGAACGTTCCGCCCGACTTAAACAAAACCTTATCGCCGTCGATCTCCGCAAGCCCTTCCGACACGGCGTCGCCTCCCGCGGCAGTGAGAACGGAAAGTCCCATGCCGAACCTGTCGCCCACGCTCTCCGCGCCGTAAACAAGCTCTGTCGTAAACTGTTTGAAACACCCTTCTTCGTAATCGATATCGGATACGTCGAGAGCGGGCACCGCCACGCTGTCCTTGACTATCGACAGACGGTTGTTAGCCAAAGAAACGGTAAGCGAAGCGGTTTTGCCGCCGTAATTCAACGCTATCCTTACAGCTGTCGTATCCTTGTATATGTAGCCGCTTTTGACGCCGTCGGGCACGGGATTGTTGGTCACAGTAGCCGTCACATAGCTTACGCCTTCGCCCACGAAATCCTTAAGAGGGATCATCGTATCGAATCCGCTTTCGTACTGTATCGTAACGGTGAAATCATTGAAAGAAAACGGAGTGTGCATCACCTGCTCGGTTTTGTCTACATCCGGATTTCTGACAATGCCGATACTGTCGATATCGTCGGCATAAGTTATACTCTTGACCGTTACGGACGACGAAATATCCGAGCCGATGTACTTGACGCCGATCGTTTTATCGTAAATATAATTTGTCGGCGAGCCGGCATCGATAAAACTTTTGATTATTTCGGCATTGGGCGCGGGGTTGCCGTCGAACGAAATCTGTCCGCGAATAGGCGCACGCTCGACGCCCGTATTCATGACGACGACAAACGGACTCGTGTCGATGTTTCCGGTAATGAAATCGGTCATGTCAAGAACGGAATACGACATGAGTTTGTTGGGCGACGTATTGTATTTGCTTGCCAAAATACCGTCGAACCGATCCTGATAAACTCTGATCGAAACAACTTGCTGCTCAACGAAATTTATGTTGAGAATTTCAGATTGACAAGTCGTGCCGTTCTTTATAAGGTTAACGGATATGCTCTGCGAATCGTCCGTCAACTGTCCGCTTATGTTCGTAGACGCTTTTATCCCGTCCGTGTTCGTATCGCCTGTCGCGACGTGGTTCTCGTTGAACACCAAAGTTACAGGCTTTCGCGAATTGGCGTATACGGCGGTAATCTCGAGCTTTTCGAACACTTCGTCGGCGTATGCGCCTTTGATGAACGCGTCGGCGCCGCTATCGTCTTTATAATAAAGCCCGTCGAGTTTATAGTCCGATTTGACGCGCACGTCGGCGCCGATTATGGGCGCAGGCGTGACCGAATTTACGGTGACGGTTTTTGTTATATCTCCGTATTTTACGGTGACCGACGCGGTTTTGCCGTTTATTACGAAACCGGTCACCGTAAACATATCGCTCCGAAGCTCCGTCTCGCCGACTTTTACGGTAAGAATATTGGCGACGGAAATCGCTGTGTGATCGTCGGTCATGCTCGCGGGCGCCGTAACTGTGAGCTCGCCCGTCGTCTCGGGCGCGGCTTCCACGCCGAGCAATATGTACGCAACGGCATTACCCGCGCGAACGCCGATATTGACCTGTTCGTTCTCGACGCCCGTAGTGGGTATGACGGAATCGCCGTAAACAACGTTCCCCGCGACTACTATATCGTACTCGTCTGGCAACAGCGTGTAGGTCGAAGTGCCCACCGTGCCTTTTACGACTATATTCCGCTTAACGCCGTCGGCGGTAGTAACGCCCGCATAAATCGAATTGTAAGCGTTTTCGCCGTCGCCCGTATCTACGGACAGCGACGTATATGCGCGGAACGGCGTCGCTTCGGCATACGCGCGATCGACCGCCGCGGTCTTACCGCCAAAACACAGCCAAACGACGCTCGCCAAAAGCGCCAGACAGCACATAACGGAAACTGCTGCGGCGGCGAATCTGTTCCTTGCGAAATATTTTTGGGAACTATTCATATTTACCCTCCCTTGATACGACAAACCTATACATCTTTGATACTAAGAAATGCACGCACTCGTTTTGACATCAAACCCCGAAAAACACCGTGCATTTAATATAAGCTAACAAAGCACCCTCATCCGATAATTCGGAAACAGAGAGTGCCCCATATCATTATATATGAGTTTAACATATCGTGTTTCGGCATGTCAAATAAATTAAAGACTGTTATTCGACGGATTAAGGAAATTTCGCGACTTTTTCTTGCTTTTTTCGATACAAACCGCCGATGTGCGCTTAATCCGCAACGGATTAGAATTCCGATTTTCGACACAGTACGAATCAATCCGATAAAGACGGTGATCAGGGTTTGCAGAAAAAGCCTCGGGTTTATTGCGAGAACGCCGACGATACGAGAAACGTTTTCGCATGCACCGGCGAAAAATACCGTCAGCCTGACTGCCCGACATGAACTTCCGACGCCGTCTTTTTTACTTTGAGCGCGCGCATGGCATTGAGTATGGCGAGCACGGCGACGCCCACGTCGGCAAACACCGCGAGCCACATATTCGCTATACCGCAAGCGGCAAGAACAAGCACCGCGACTTTTACGAGAAGAGCGAACACGATGTTCTGCCGCACTATGCCCACAGTCTTTTTGGCGATCTTGCGCGCAAGCACGATCTGCGACAGCTTGTCGTTCATGAGCACAATATCGGCTGCTTCGATAGCCGCGTCGCTGCCGATCCCGCCCATCGCTATACCGACGTCCGCGCGCGAAAGCACGGGCGCGTCGTTAATGCCGTCGCCCACGAACGCGACGCTGCCGCCGACAGCGGCGTTACGGTTTCGTTTGCCGCCGCCCGATCGTTTCGCAAGCAGATCTTCTACGGCTTCCACCTTTTGATCGGGCAGAAGCTCGGCGCGGAACTCGTCCACGCCCACCGCCGCCGCGACACGTTCCGCGGCTGCACGGTTATCGCCCGTAAGCATGACGGTCTTGACGCCTTGCGACCGAAGCTCCGCAAGCGCCGAAGCGGAATCTTCCTTAACCGCGTCCGCGATTTCCAAAGCGCCCGCGAACTTGCCGTTTACCGCAACGTATACGACCGTGCCGACCGCTTCGTCCGCGGCTTGCGCCTCGACGTTGTTCTCGGCCATGAGCAAAAGATTGCCGCACAGTATCTCGTCGTCGCCGACACGCGCGCAAACTCCGCGCCCCGCGATCTCCCGCGCCGAAGCGCACGGCCTCGGCACAAACCCGTCCGCCGCAGCAACGATCGACCGGGCGACGGGATGAAGCGAAAAACTCTCCGCGGCGGCGGCAGTTTCAAGAAGCTCCTCGCGCGTAACACCGTCCGCACAGAATACGTTGACCACCTCGAAACTGCCCTTTGTGACCGTGCCCGTTTTATCGAGAACTACCGTGTCCGTTTTCCCGAGCAGTTCGAGATAATTGCCGCCCTTAACGAGTATTCCGTGCTTGGACGCCGCGCCGATACCGCCGAAAAACGACATCGGCACGGATATCACGAGCGCACACGGGCACGACACGACCAGAAACGTCAGAGCGCGCGTTACCCAGTCCGTCCACACCGACGGCACATTGTAGCCGATGATAAGCGGCGGAAGCACGGCAAGGATAACGGCAAGCCCCACGACCGCAGGCGTATATATCGCGGCGAACCGCGTAATAAAGTTTTCCGATTTGGCTTTTTTGGACGAAGCGTTTTCCACAAGCTCCAAAATTTTGGACACCGTGCTGTCCGAATACGGCTTTTCCGTTCTTATGCGCAAAACATCGCTCTTGTTGATAGACCCGGAAAGCACCGCGTCGCCCGCCTCGACCGATACGGGCGCACTCTCCCCCGTCAGCGCCGAACAATCCAAAAGCCCCGAGCCTTCGGTCACCGTGCCGTCGATAGGCACTCGCTCGCCGGCGCGAACGATGACCGTAGAGCCTATTTCCACTTCACTCGGATCGACGGTTTTTTCACCGTCCTCGGTCAGCACGCACGCCGTTTCGGGGCAAATATCCATAAGCGCCGCTATCGACCTTCGCGATCTGCCAACGGCATAGCTTTGAAAAAATTCGCCCACCTGATAAAACAGCATAACGGCAACCGCCTCGGTATATTCGAGTATGGCAAACGCACCGACAGTCGCCGCTATCATCAAAAAATTCTCGTCGAATATCTTGCCGTGCGCTATATTCTTTGCAGCGAGAATAAGCACATCGTACCCGATAACAATATAAATTGCCGCAAAAACGATAAACCACGCCCACCACGGCGCGAGGTTCTCCGTGAATATATGCGTTACGAACACGGCGATAAACGCCGCAGCCGACACGATTATCCTTATAAGATTTTTCCTGTTGCTTGTCATACTGTCCTCTCTTTACCGCCCACCGAAAACAGATCGGCTAAAAAACGGTACGCTTTGAAAAGCCGTCGCGAGACCCGCCCGCAACAAACTTGAATAGGGATAACGATTATGTACCGAATAAAATGTTCGGGCGTTCGCCCGACAGACAATAAAACTATTTGACGAATGTCATATCGGGTTCGATTTTTTTGCAAACCTTGCGCACTTCGTCGATCACTGCGTCAAATCTGTCGTCATCGACTTCGAGCGTTATCTTCTGCATAAAGAAATTGACCGAAACCGATCTTACGCCGTCCACCTTGCCGACGGCGCGCTCGAGCTTAGCCGCGCAGTTTGCGCAATCGAGGTTGCTTACTTTGTAGGTCTTGATCATGACTGTATCTCCTTTGCGTGTTCGAGCGCGAGGCTCAGTATTTTTTCTATATGGTCGTCGTCGAGCGAATAGTAAACCTCTTTGCCCGACCGCCGCGTTTTAACCAATTTCGACGCCCGCAATATGCGAAGCTGATGCGACACCGCCGAAACACTCATATTAAGCACCGACGATATGCACGCCACACACATTTCCGATCGGGAAAGCCCCGCAAGTATCTTGGTTCGAGTCGAATCGCCGAAAACCTTAAACAGTTCGGAAATATCGACCAAGAGATCGTCGTCGGGCATCGCCGCCCTCACCTTTTCAACCGTCGTCGCATGAACGTGCGCCTCTCCGACCGCACACTCCTCGAAAGCTCCGTTAAAACCGTCCGTCATAAAACCATCCTCGCTATACATTTGAGCACTTATTCAAGTGTTCAATAATAGTATATTCTCACTTGAATGGTTTGTCAAGTGTTTTTGACAAAAAAACCGAAAAAAATTACGACACGCAAAAACGGCGAAAATTTTCAAGTTACGGCGAATAACGCTTGACAAAGGGGCGCAAAGGGGTTATAATGAATGACGTTGAGCACTCATAGCGCAATTGGATAGAGCGTCTGGCTACGGACCAGAAGGTTGGGAGTTCGAGTCTCTTTGGGTGCACCACGAGCAACCCAGTCGAACTATAAAAACATAGTTTGATTGGGTTTTTTTCGTGTCACAATTTCATTGTAACGATTATGACAGCCGTATTTACTCGCACCATATATTTTTCTTGCAAAATAAAATCCCGACTTTCGGTGTCGGGATCTTCGGGATTTTGTTTGTTCGAGTAATTGAACCAAACTATTATTTCGTCGTCAAACAGTTCTATTCGGTTTACCATTAAGTCTATCAGTAGTTGCGGCGATAGGTCGCGCACCCCGCTTGTTAAATACTCCATAGCATCTTCACGCGTTATGCCGTTTTCTTGCTTGTACCGTTCGACTAATATCTTTGCGGATAAATCGTCAAGCTGTTCTTGCAATTCTTTGACGCGGTTTTTCGTTACATCATAGATAATTCCTTCTTCTATCGCTTTCATTACGTTAGCCATACTTTTCTCGACCTTTGTCTTTTGTTCGAGCAGTATATTGAGCGTCGAATGGTCGGCTATGCTTTTTCTGTTCACTCGGATTATCTCGTCGCATATCAAATCCAAATCAACTTGCGAAGTAAATATTTCCATTGCCATATCCAAAACGACTTGTTCAATATAATCTTTGGGTACGGCTTTTTTATGACAGTTTTCTTTATTTTGCTTACGATTGGCGCATTTGTAGAAATAATATCTTTCGCCCGTACAGCTCGTTCCGCTTTCGCCGTTGATGTGTTTACCGCAATATCCGCACACGATCTTGCCTTTTAACAAGAAACTTACTTCTTTACTCTTTTGACCTAATTTATTATGTGCTATTCGTTGTTGCACTTGCTCGAATATGTCTTGCGGAACTATTGGCGGAAAGATATTTGTATATACTTCACCGTTTACTTCATATATGCCTATAAACTTTTTGTTGTGCAGTATTTTGTAAATAGCGTTTGGTAGAAACGGCTTACCGGTATTATTCATTATTCCGCGCTCGGTCAACAATTCTATGATTTCATTTGCTTGATGTCCGTTAGCGTACATAGTGAATATTTCTCGTACTACGTTTACTTGATCCTCGTCAGCATACACTTTCTTGTCTTTGACTTTGTATCCGTATGTCATCGTTCCACCCGTGTAAAGCCCCTTCTCACGGTTTTCACGTAACCCACGCGAAACCTTTTGTGATAGCTCCGCAGAAAAGTATTCGGCAAGACCGATATATACGTTTTCTAAAAGTATTCCGTCGAGATTCTTTGTGCCATCGATATTGTCCGAAGTCCGTTGTGTAGCCGAAATAAGCGTTTTACCGTTTTTCTTTAATCGTTGCTTATTCATTGCGATCTCGATAGCATTCCTACCGAATCTATCTATCGCGTAAACGAGAACAATATCCCAAATTACGGGCTTGTCCGAATCGGAAAGCATTCGTTGAAACGACGGACGGTTGTCATTCGTTCCCGTTGTAGCTCGGTCTATGTAAGTGTCCACAATGGTCAAGCCGTTGCGTTCGGCGTACTCGTTGCAAACACGCAGTTGCCCTTCTATGCTCTGGTCGGTCTGTTTATCCGAACTATAGCGAGCATATATAATAGCATTTTTCATATTGATTAAAATCTCCTTATTTTGTTTTTTATTTTGTCTTTCGACGGGAGCGAAACAAACGGTTTCGGCTGTTAATTGCTTAAACTGTTATTATCGGCTATTCGCCGTCAAGGATTAAGAAAAAACTTTGCGTTAGTGTCTTTTACTTTACTGTTTTCAGCAAAATTTTTTCCCTTGACGGCGCAGCCGAAATTGTTTACGCTCCCACAGGCGAAAGACAAATAATTAGTTAGTCTTGGGCATTTGTGCTATCACTTTCGGCGAAGCCTTGCCCCTAACCACGCCGTCATTGTCTATGCAAGTGAAATCGTCGAATAACAATAGCTTTCTATCTGCCACTCCATACGGACAAAGTACATCGTCATCGAGTATATGACCTTTTACGTATGTAGGCAGTTTTCCGCCGTAACAAAGTCTATCTCCGCTTTTCTCTATGTATTTGAGTATGTATCTAACGGAACGGTCAATGTCGTAGGGCATTAAAGACTTAAAGTCGTTTCGTCCGAAGCGATTCAGAAAATGCGTGTTTTGGTATGTCGTTTGCTTTCGGTGAGATACGGTATCGTAATCGGTCACGGCTTTTAACTCGCCAATCATTTCGGGTATATAGAATATTCCGTGAAAGTGTAGTCTTTGCTTTTCGGGGCTTCGTTCCCAAACGCCTATGTATTTCCAACCTTTACGGCTGACTAAATGCTTTAACGTGTTCATAAGTTTTTTCTCAAAAGTGTTTTCATCGAGTTTATTCCCGTCGTAAGTAAAAGTTACGAAATAGTTCCACTCTTGTAAATGCACTTTGCGAAATAATCTTACTCGGCGTTTTATGGCGTTTGTTTTCTTTCTTTCCAAATTCTTTTCGACATATTGTTTTGCTTGTTCGGGCGAATTAAATTCCGACTTTAATTGTTCTGTTATATACTGCTTCCGTTCTTTTCTCGGTAACGCTTGACTTGCTTTGTAAGCCGTTTCAAACTCGGCTTTATGGAGTTGTTCTTTTCTCGGTGATTTCGACGGCTTTTTACCGCGCGGAAAGTTCTCGCTCGGTATGGCTATGTAATTACTGCCGTCGGAATAGATTTTGCAATTTTTGTATGACATAGTGTTCTCCTTTTTGTTGGTGGTTGTTTCGGAATTTGCGGCAAAGAAAAAGGGCAAATACAAAACAGTAGCTTTTGCTTTTATTTTGTACTTGCTCATTTTTCCTTGCGGCAACGCTCCTTTTCTATTCGGACGCACTATGCTCGACCTGCGGCAGTACCTATTATCTTGACTTATCTAATAAGCTATATACTAAATTTATTTAATTGTCATTATTGCCCTTATAGGACTTAATCCGTTTTCTTTGCCAATTCCAAAACTCGTGCGTACAGCGTTTCAAAGAGTGTTCTTTGTTCGCTGTCCGACAGCTTCGTTATGTCGGGCGTTCCGACAACAACGACGTCGAGCTTTGTATTGAGCATTAAAATAAACCTCCTTTTAGATTTTTATATTGCAAGGACAATTACGTCCTCCAATAACTAATATAAAATTTCACCCTATCTCGGCGAAAATATCTTGAAAATTTTTTGCCGTCCATAATTCATAGGTCAAAAAGTAGTAAAAGTTCGGTTGTATTCACAAACAAAATACCCTTATACTTAACCAAGGACACTTTTTTGCAAAATACAACCCTTTTTGAAAAAATCTAATCAAATTTTAATGTTCGGGGTAAAACACTCTATATTACAAGCACGGGAACGCCGCGAGCGGGGTTTGTTCGAGAAAAGTTTTTTACTCTCAAATGGTAGCCCAATAGTATGGCAAATTAACAACCTATATGATAAAAAATATAAAGCCTTTCACTTATAAACCGAGATAGTGGAAATCGTCATAAGCCGTCATAAAGCAATAGCCGCCGAACCTTTAACAAAAAAGTAACCGACACGACAAACGCCGCAAGAACGCCGCCGAGCGAGAACACAAGGGCGATCGTCAAGCGGTTTAGCGGCGACGCCTTTGCTCGCTCGGCGTTGCGGTTTGTCGGTCGTTCCTTTTCGTTTTGGCGGGCGCTTGATCGCGGCGCGAAGCGCCGCGCTTGTTATTATCAAGCGCCCGTCAAAGTGCCAAATAGATTTAATGTTTATAAATTGAAATAAATTATTCAAAAACGCGAATAAGGACTTGATTTATCATTTCACTGCTGATATAATATTAAAGAGGTATTTTATGGCTGTTAATTACAATAAATTATGGAAATTATTGGTTGATAAAAACATGAATAAAACAGATTTGAGAATGAAAGCAGATATCGGAACTGCTACATTAGCAAAACTTGGGAAAAATCAACCGGTAAGCATGGATGTTATGATGAAAATATGCGGCGTGCTGAATTGTAATATAGCCGATGTTATGGATATCATTCCAACGGAGGTGGATTAATGCTACCGCTTACTTATGTTTCATTGTTCAGTAGTGCCGGCATCGGCTGCTATGGATTTAAAATGGAAGGATTCGATTGCGTTGCAACGAATGAATTGTTGTCGCGTAGATTAGCGATTCAAAGATGCAACCAAAAATGTAAATATGAATCCGGATATATAGCCGGAGATATTTTGCTTAATGAAACTCGTGATGAAATTTTATCTCAAATGGATCTTTGGAAACAACGCGAGAACTTACAAGAGTTAACCGTTTTGATAGCAACTCCCCCCTGTCAAGGAATGTCTGTCGCAAACCATAAAAAGAAAGATGAAAACAAGCGAAACTCACTGGTAGTAGCATCTCTATCGCTTATTAAGACGATTAAACCCAGATACTTTATTTTAGAGAATGTTAAGACTTTTTTAAATACGCTTTGCACAGATTTAGACGGAAAAGATAAACGTATTCGCTTTGCAATTAATGATAATCTTGCAAACGACTATAATATTGAATATAGGGTGTTCAATTTTAAAAACTACGGGTCAAATTCCAGTCGCACACGAACGCTTATAATCGGAGTACGAAAAGATATCAAAGTAAATGCGGCTTCACTATATCCTCAATATAGAAACGAACCCACATTGCGACAAATCATATGCAACTTGCCGCGATTAACGCAAATGGGCGAAATTGATCCTACCGATATTTATCATTCATTTAGAAGTTATAATCCGGAAATGCGTCGATGGATTGAGAATTTAAAAGAAGGTGAGGGCGCTTTCGACAACTCCGATGAAAGCCGACTCCCGCACTATTATAGAAACGGAATAAAAATATTTTCAAAAAACGGCAATGCCGATAAATATACTCGTCAGTGTTGGGATAAAGTTCCTCCGTGCGTTCACACAAGGAACGATATATTGGCAAGTCAAAACACAGTACATCCTGTTGACGATAGAGTTTTCAGTATTAGAGAGCTTATGCGAATGATGTCCATTCCGGAAGAATTCAAGTGGACAGATAATACATTGGATGAGCTTAATGGTTTATCACTTGAAGAGAAGCGTAAGTATTTGTGCCAAAACGATATTAATATTCGACAATCCATCGGAGAAGCAGTACCTACCGAAATATTTAGGCAAATTGCTCATAGCATTAAACAAGAAGAAAGCAAATGACACTTAAGGATTTTCTAAAGAAATACAATATATCAGGTCTCGACGATTTAGTTCAACGAATTAAAGATTTTGGTTGTTCTCTACCTGTTGAACTTATTTATCAAGCTGCCGAATATCTAAATCCTAACCGCGATCTAACAGCAGCGTATTATACCGATACAATAATTTGTAAGCAAATAATATCAGAGTTACCGGATTTTACCGACAAAACACATGTTCGAATATTGGAGCCGTCCGTCGGCGCAGGTAATTTTTTACCGTTTATCGCAGAAAAATACAAGGACAAAGAAATACTTGAATTTTTTTTAATCGACATTGATAACAACGAATTAAAGCTTGCGGAATTGATATTTGAAACATATTTTAGAGAAAAATATCCCAATACCGCTATTATTTATATAAATGACGATTATTTGAAATTTCCTATTTCGGGAAGAAAATTCGATCTTGTGATCGGGAATCCGCCCTATGCAAAAATTACCGATAGTCGGCTTCTCAAAGAATATAAGAGAAATAGCCAAATTAAAAAAAGTTCGAATTTGTTCGTTTTATTTTTGGAAAAAGCCTCCCATGATGGTGATTGGGTGTCTTTGCTTATTCCTAAAAGCGTTTTGAATGCGCCGGAATATTCCGAGATTAGACAACTTTTATCGTCTACCCATATACACGCTATTTTGGATTTTGGCGAAAATGGTTTCAAAGGTGTAAAAATCGAAACTGTTAATTTATTGTTTACAAATACTGAAAATAAAAGTACAACTCACGTTATATCATTAACACAAAACATTGACATAATACAGGATCAGGATTATATAACAGACGCCGCATATCCGGTATGGTTATTGTATAGAAATCAATTTTTCGATAGATTTGCCGCCTCTATGCATCTTGGTGTCTTTGAAGCATTTAGAGACCGACAAATCGTTAATACAATGCTGTATTCAACAGGCAAATACCGCGTGCTCAAATCGAGAAATATCGGCTCAAATGAAATCATTGATATTTATAACTATGATAGCTACATAACCGATTTAAAAGGCTTGGCGGTAGCTAGATATCTAAATCGTAAAGATGTTGTCTTAGTTCCTAATTTGAGCTATGCGCCACGAGCGTGCTTTTTGCCACCGAATACTATTGCCAATGGCTCGGTCGCGTTGTTGACTCTCAAAAAAGGCAATGACACAATTACCGAACAGGATTTAGCATTGTTTGCGACAAATGAGTTTACGCAGTACTACCGTATAGCTCGCAACTATGGAACACGTTCATTGAACATAGATAATAATTCCGTCTACTTTTTTGGAATAAGGAGATAACCTAATGACTGAAAGAGAATTAATTTATTTTTTGAATGATCACAATTTTGATATTCGTGTTTCGCATAATGCGAGATGGATAGATCAAAAATGCACGCCTGATGTGTTGTGCATTGTTGCCGATTGCATATTAAATTACATAGACACCTGCGGCGATATAGAGTTTACCTCTAAAGATATTTGGTTCTCGGACTATGCTATACAAAATATCCATGATATTTTCAGAAAGGTGCAAGTTGACAGTTCTTCTGCGTCAAACGAATATGATAAATTCTTTGGACAGCCAATCAAACTCTTTGCTTGCGCAGGAATATTGCACGAAGAAAAATTAGGTAGAGGTAATAAATACAGACTTATTGGACGCTCGGTCTTAGAACACATCTCGATACGCGAACGTAATGCATTACAATTTCTCATAAAATACATTGGAAAAGTCATTTGCGATTCCGGACTAACCGTTGCATTTAACGAATTTTTCGAAACGCAAACATCTCAAGCTTACAATAATCTTAAATCGACATTTTACAATTTCACTGTTACTCACACAGCCATAGGGAGCAAAGGTTCGGACGGTAAACTTGAATGCGGAAGAATATTTACGAAGATCGTAAATGTTCTTGCTTTCAGCCTTAATAAACGCGGCACAGAAAAGGGGCGGATTTCTCAACACCCGATAACCTATGATATGTTGATGTATAATAGGGATAATTTCAGAGATATTTACGCCGAGAAGCCTAAAGCTGTATCAAGGAAAGACTATATCGCTCAACAGCACTACACAATTAACGAAGCTTATTATCGCTATATGTCGGCTAGAGCCAAACGCCGACTTAAGCAATATAACGATAACTACAGAAATGGTATGAGCGAAATGTCAGGCGATATTGAACATGCTACACATATTCACCACATATTCCCTGCCGGAGAATTTGTGGAGATTTCGTACTATCTCGAAAACCTAATTGCGCTTACACCTAATCAGCATTTGAACAACGCACATCCCGACGGTAGAACTACCGCGATAGATAGAGATTATCAGCACGATTGTTTAATCGTTAAGGGCGATATAATTCGAGAAAATATCGAGCAAGCCGAAGAAGTTATTTATTCTTTCTCTGACTTTTTACACGTTTTATTTGTTGGGTTTAACGAGAATTCTTTCCTTGAAATAGAACCTAACGACTATGACGGTGTGAAAGCAAAAATCGAATTGGAGTATGTAGCTTAATAAATTCGAACAAAGGAGACATCAATTATGATAAGAAAAATATTAAAGATACAGGATTATGGAATATTCCGCTATTTTTCTTGGAATTCAAATTTGAAAGATTTCGATTCTGTAAACTTATTCTATGGGTTAAATGGAAGTGGTAAAAGCACTTTGGCAACAATTTTTGATGACATTAAAAATGGGGATCAACGGTATTATCATGGCGAATTTAAAATTGATGATGATCAAATTGGTGTTTTTAGCTCGTCAAATTTGAATAATCTAAATTACAATTTATATGTGTTTGATACGCATTTTATCAATGATAACATTGGAGAATTCGATCAATTAAAGGGGATAGTTTACCTTTCTGAATCGAATAAAGAAACAAAAGAAAAATTGGATGCCTTAAAAATTGAAAGAAATAAATTGAGCGCTAAACAAACCAATCTCAATCGAGCTTATAACGAATCCAATAAAAATTTAGATAATGCATATATTTCTGCGGCTAAAAGCATAAAGGAAGAATTTCATGTTATAGGCGGTAAGGCTAATATTTATTCAAATTATAATAAAGCAACTTTTCAACAAGCCATAAAAAATTATCATGATTTTTTGCTGGAACAACATGATTTATGTGATATTTTAAAACGTATAGATACCTTAAAGGCGGGATTAAAGGATGAAATTAAAGATGCCATATCATTTGAGATTCAAAAATTTCAAGCGCGTGAATTGCTTAACCAAGCAATTGCAGCACAAGGAATATTATCAACAAAAATAAAGTCTCGTGTGCAAGACAAAATAGAGGATGCTTTATTCTCTTGGTTAGAAGAGGGTTATCGTATACATAAAGATGAAAAATTTTGTCATTATTGTGGCAACTTAATATCTCAAGAACGCCAAGCATTTCTAAATCAATTATTCGATACGGAACTACAAGAGTTACAAAATCAAATATTGGACATTCAAACTAAAATACAAAATTCACTGATTCCTGAATTAAACATTTCGGAATCTATGTTCTATTCATCGCTACGGGATGAAGCACAAAAGTCCATTGAAAAATTTAGAAAGATCCGTGGCACTATAAATACTGCTATCGAACAAATATTAAGTAAATTAAAAGACAAACAAAAGAATCCCTTTGATTCAATAGAATTGAAGATTGAATTAGAAGCCGAGGTTAAAGAAATTCAACAAATTGTCGGTAAAATTTATTCATTAATACAATCAAATACCGCTATCACTCAAAAATATTCCGACGCTCAAATTGCTGCAATCAAAGAAATAGAAAAATTACTTGTTTATTGTAAATATGTCGGTGGAAATATATCATCCTTAGAAAATTCGCTTAAAAAAGCAACGAGTGCCGTAAAAGATTTAGAAGTAGAGTTAGTAGTTATAGACAACCAAATTGCATTATGCGAAAACGACTTGATTGACGTAATTAAAGCAAGCTCTAACTTTAATGATTTATTATCAAGATTTTTAGGGAGGAAAGAATTAGAGTTAAAATATGATAACGTTTCAAAGGGATATAGAATAATACGTAGAGAATCTGGGAATAGTGCTCAGTTTTTAAGTGAGGGAGAAAAAACAGCTATAGCGTTTGTATACTTTCTCACGAAAGTCCGAGAAAATGGTAACGATATTAAGAATAGTATCATAGTTTTTGATGATCCAATATCAAGCTTAGACTCTAATCATCTTTTTAATGCCTATGCCTTTATTGAGGCTTATTTTGGTGAATGTAGGCAACTATTTGTTTTGACACATAATTTCAATTTTTTTAAACTTTTGCGTAAGAAACATCAAAAAAGTCCAATGTATTTGATTGAAAATGTGCACTTAATCGGTAATACAGATGGCTTGCGTAACGCAAGTATAGCAAACCTACCTAAATCCATAATGCAAGCATCATCAGAATATCATTACTTATTTGAAAAAATATATAAATTCCACAAGAATTATTCAGCCAGTACGGAAATTGAGTTTGATGACTATATGCAAATGGCGAATACTTGTCGCAAAGTAGTGGAAAGTTTTGCAGCTTTTAAAGTGCAAAATGTTAATAACTTATTACAAAAAATACAATCATTGTATAAATGCGGACAAGCGCAAGATTATAAGCTAACATCTCAAGAGCAGAATAAATGCGAGAGAATTTATCGATTTATAAATGCCTTTTCTCATGACTCTGTATTCGAAGATAGTGGAGAAACGGATATTGTATTTGGCGAATTAGATGCTATTGTGTCAGATGTTTTAGCCCTTATAGAAAGAGCGGATAAAGATCATTATACGGCTTTATTAAACTCCTTATAATATTTATAGAAGAATATATTGCATGAACAAACTTTGACACTATTTCACCCATATATTGCTATATATCTCTGTCGCATTTTAATAAAATATTCAAAGACCGTCGATTGTACTCTGCCGAGAATCCGTCCTATTTCGGGATAACTAAACCCTGCCATTCGACATTCGAGCGCGGTGCGCATATTGTCCGTTAAGTTAAGGCTGTTTATTACGTTATCTACTGTTGAATAATCTTGCTCGTATTCTTCTCTCATTTCTATAATCGGCTCGTCTTCCGGTGTTAAACTGTCCTCGCACTTATTACGGTAATAATCTCTCGTACCGCGATTGATCAGTTTCATCATTCGCTTTATGCACATTGTCCGTAGTGTTATTTGCTTGCCCTTCTTGTTGATCCCTATAACATCGTGTATATGTTCGCCGTAATGTTCGCATAAGAATAACACTCCTTCGTGTACAAGATCATACCCATCGCTAAATATGTGGTTTATATTGTGTTTGTTCTTTATGTCGGAATACAAGTCGGCATATATCTTTTGCATACGGTTTCCCATATAGCCTATTAGAAAGCGTGTTTGACTGAATGCCACAATCTCGGATATTGCTACTACGTTATTCGGATTTATTTCTTCTTCGAGAACGCTGAAATTAAATATTCTGTTGTTACTCATCTTACAAAACCTCCTTGAAATCGGCAACAGAGATCTTGTTTTCATAGAACATACCATACTCGAAATACAGTTTACCGTCTTTATCGCGGAGTAGTTGAAATGTATCTTGCGTTATCTTTCCGCAACGTGTTATTGCTACCGTAATCGTTTGATTAACAAAATCTATATCGATTATGTTAAACGTAATCTCATATTCGCCGTCGTCGTAGCTGAATTCATTGAGATAGTAATTTTTTGCACTTGTTTCTTTCATTTTGGATTTACCTCCGAATTTATATTGCCTTTTCGGCAACAACAAAACAGAGCACAGGTAAAAACTGAAATGCGATATTGCTAAAAATACCGCCTACCCGATGTCAACGAGGCGAGCGAAAAAATTTGCGTGCAAATAAAAAGTCAAGTCCTTTACGAACCTGACTTAATGCTAATTACAAATCAACAGCAAAATTTTTCGCGCGTTGACATCGGCTTTTAACTGTGCTAACCGCCACTGCCGAAAGGCAATAAATTCGGTGGGCACATTAAATTATGCATCTTCTACATCTACTATTTTAGAAATATCTATTCCTTGCGCCTTAAAGAAGTCGCCTAATTTGTTTGTTGTCGGAGAACAGTAATTTTTCTTTTTTGGACGATGCGTACCATATTGAATTACGAAATTGTTTGTTTTGCCGTGAGCTTTTGGACAGGATTGTAATATTTCTTCAATTCCTACATTAAGAGCGCCGCAAATAGCCTTTAACAACTCCATTGTCATCAGCGCATCATCGTCACTTTTATGTAGAAAAGCTGGGATTTCTATATTAAATGCTTTTACCGCTCCCTCTAAAGATGTTCGATTTTTATTAACATATTCGGTATATATTTCTTGGGTATCATAAAAATCAAAATTTATTGACGGAAGTTTATATCTTTTACAGGCAGTCCTCAAAAATGCGGCATCGCTGGCAATAGAGTGCCCTATAACAGTTTGATTTTTAGCTTCTATCAAAGTTTTTATTTCAGTATAGAAACATGGAAATATAGAGCTTGCAAAGTACTCGACCTCGGTAAAATGCAGGTGTATATCTTTACTACCAACTCTTCCTGTTAAATTAAACTTTTTATCCGGATTGATAAGAATGCAATTTCTGTCTTGTATAGTAAATGAATCGTCGATTAACACATATCCGAATTCACAGATATGGCTACCATCGCAGCATTCAATATCGAAAAACAAATACCTTCTATCACTCATTATCTTCGTATACTCCTATAAGGTCAAGTAAAGATTCAAATGCAGACATCCTTTGAGCAATTTTTTTGGAGCCGGCATAATTGCAAAAAGACCGCCCATTTTCTTCTACAAGACATTCGCAACGCCATTCTATATCGCCATAGTCATCGTAGTCTTGTTTGAATGTATAAATAGGTTTCGAAATCAACTTTTTTTGATAAAGCTCGTTAAGCTGACGGATTGCTTCAGTCTCATCCGGTTCTCCGATTGCTTCAAGTATAGGATCTATTATATATCCGTTATTTTGTAACCAATTATAAAATATTTCTGCGCATTGTTCCCTTGCTTCTGCGTTACTATTTCCATAGCCGTTAAAATGTTTACCTTCAAAGACAAGTTGGCATTTATATAAACCCGATCCGTTTTCGTGAGGATTATAAAAAGGCTCGCCAATTGTTCTTTCTGTCCCACCTAAATATTGATAAGGGGGTAATAAATTCTTATTACTTTGATACCATTCTTGAACTAGACCTACATAATTTTGGCAGTCATCTATATCGTTATTGAAATATGCATTGAAATCGATCATATTTTCAGCGACATCTGTTATAGTATCCAAGTTCCAATCGGAATCCAATGCAACAGCCCCGATTATCGCTTCGAATAAATCTTCTTTTACGGAGACATCATTTTGTCTGTTTTGATTAATATCACCCTTGCCCATAATTAAGTATTGATTAAGTCCAAGCGCATCCATCGCATTTGATAATGCTTTTTTCTTTACTAAATCCTGTTTAATATCGGTAAATTTTCCCTCATCGAATTTTGTTTGAAAGTATTTGGGGTTGCGAAGTTTGAATTCGCTAAATTCTTTATCTTCGGTTATCACCCCAAAGCGTTCCATCATAATCCTGATGACGGCAAGATCGAGTGCTTTATCTCCGATAAATTCCAGCACCTCGTTGTTTTGTCCGCCGTTTTCGGAAGAGTATGATTTTCTTACAAAAGCCTGTTGTAATAGGTCTTTATTAGTAAAAGTATAACCTATTGTTTGTTCAATTGTGCCAAGTTCTAACATATGATTTCTCCTAAAATAAAGTGGATTTATTCGGAGAATAGGAAAGACCTAAAAAGGGTATGACAACCCTTAGTTTAGGTCAATAACATTAAAATAATAATTGTAAGCTACCTTGACTTCCTCATTACTTTTTGAGTAAGTAGTTAGTATAGATAATTTACATTTGGTATTTCAAAGATTAACCTTTCTCCAAACATAAACTATTTTAGCACGCTTTCTTTACTTTTGCAACCGTTTTTGAATATAAATAAGTTCGACATTCTTATGCTTAGGTGCACCAAAAGAGTATAATCCGAATTGTTTACTTGTTACAAGTGAGTGGTTCG
>CAJULK010000005.1:0-53859 GCA_910587455.1 uncultured Christensenellaceae bacterium
TCACATTTTTCGCAATTAAGTCCGCAATATGCTATAAGTTGTTTCATTGTTTTTTCCCTCCGTAATTATAACCAAACCGCCCAATCGCCGTAATCGAATGTTCCCGCGCCGTGATGCAGCTTACCCTGCTCTTTCAGTTCACGGAAAGCATCTCTCATTCTTACAGCAATTTCGGGCTGTATATCAAGCGAGTGATGACCGGGAAACAATCTTTTCGACGGTAACTCCGCTATCGTTTCAAGCGAACATAAATACGCTTCGGGATCGGTTGACGGATAGTAAGCAAACAACGTGCCCTTATAAATCAAATCCCCCGTAAATATGTAGCCGCGCTTTTGTTCCCAAAAGCAAATATGCCCCGGCGAATGTCCCGGCGTATGCAAGATCTCGATTTTTCTGTCGCCTATGTCGATTATCTCGCCGCCGTTCAGCACCCTTGTCGGCGTACCTTGAAACATCTCATACTTGCTTACATCAAAGCCGTCGGGTAAATCGCAACGGTCGATAACCATTTCGCAGACGGTTTGAAAAGAAAGCGGAAATTTACCGTTCAGCCAATCCAATTCGGCTCTGAGGGCGTAAAAATCGGGAAAGTATTTGTGTCCGCCTATGTGATCCCAATGGATATGTGTAGCAACTGCGATAACAGGCTTATCCGTAAGTTTGCGTACTTCGTCATATATATTGCAAATGCCGAGTCCCGTATCAATCAAAAGACAACGCTCGCTGCCGATTACAAGATAGCAATGCGTTTCTTCGGGGTGGCGGTATTCGCTTATGATATAAGTCGTATCGTCTATTTTATCTATCGTAAACCAATTTTTCATTTTTTATATTCGTTTTTTATAATATCGATGGTTTTGCCGCCGATACCGAAGTTTTTATCGGGCAGTTCCGTAATGGTAGTCGTGAAGAACTCTTGCGGAATATTCATAATTTCAGCAGATACTTCGGTTACGCGCTTTATAAGCAATGTTTTTTGTTCGTCGGTCAGTTTTCCGCTTTCGATTTTTATATAAGGCATTAGTTACTCCTTTCTGTTTAGCGGCGCACAGCCGTTTCAAAATTATTCGTCAAATAAACTTTTCAAGGTCGAACGTTCCGTCATTATAAGACAAATCCCCGTTTTTATGCTCGTAGCCTAATTTGCGATAGAACGGTATAGCCGATATTGCAGAATGAATTTCTATTCTGTTTGCTCTTTTTGCGTATTCATCGCTTTCCAAATGTTCTATAATTTTCTTGCCGATTCCTTTATGTTGATAGGAAGGCTCTACAAATATGGTATTTATCCAACTTTCCGTCAAACTGTCCCAATACGAGCCGATACAGCCGCATCCGACAATTTTGCTGTTTTCCTTTACAACATAAAAATGTCCGTATTCGGCTTTCACTTTTATTTTGTCGTAGTCGATATCTTCCAAAACGGCTACAATCGAACTTTGCGGATAAAACTCGGCGAACGCCGAGTCTTTGCACGCACGAGCTATCATATCGCAAGTTTCTTGTATTTCGTTTTCCTTTATAAGTTCTATCGTCATTCGTTACAGCCTCCTACATTTTCGGCATAGCGGCGTTATAGAAACCGAGTTTGTGAAAGTCGTACCAACCTTTGATTTGCTCGTCGCTTGCAACCGACAACGCCTTCAAAATTTCCCGAGCAAATTCAAGCGTTGCCGTTCCGTTTGCCGTAATAACGTTTTTGTCCGATACAGCCTGCCTGTGAATAAAGCCCTGTTCGTTGGTAAAAGCCGAATACTGTTTTAATTCGTTCAAATCGTTTGCGGTGTGCTTTGCTCCGTTCAATGCGCCGACAGAGCCTAAAAATCTGCAAGCGTCGCAAATCGCGCCCAAAACCTTACCGTTCTTTATGCAATCGTCGATAAGCGGTTTTATTAGCATAGCGTTTTTGTTATGCCAAGACATGCCGCCTATAAGAATCAAAGCGTCGTAGTCCGACGGGACGCTTTGTAAATCGTAATCGGGCAAGCACTTAACGCCGCCGATAGAAGTAACGGCATCTTTTGTGAGCGATACCGTTTTGTTCTCAAATTTTCCGTTGCCGAGCATATTGACCGCTGACGAGATATAGGCAAGTTCCCAATCTGCCCATTGTTCCAATACAACATATAGAATTTTTTTCATTCGTTATAGCCTCCGATACACGCTTTCGCCCAATTTATAAGCAACTCCGACATTTCCACGAACTTTACGCCTGCGCCGTTCTTTAAGTTTAGTGCCGTTGCAAGCACGGCAGACGGCGGATCGATCGCGTTTTGCAATTCGGTTTTAGACTTAATGTACTTGCCCGTTTCGTAAAACCACACCGCTTGTATAACAAACACAGCCGATTTGTAAAGCGAGCGCAAAATATCGTCGCTTTTTTCGTGAACGAAGTTGTGCACGCAGGCGTGATAAATATTGCATGCGCCGCTCAATATGGCACGCTTTACGGCTTTTCTATCTATCCTGTCCGACAGTGCGTCAAGCGAACCTTTTATAGGCACGGTATCGTAATAGAATTGAAAAAGATCGCTCGCTTCCCAATTAAGAAGTTCGCCCTTTCCCGAAATAAAACCGCAAACAAGTTCTCTATTCGGCAACGTATCGAGCATATCCCGATAGGTTTTCAAATCGTTTATGCGCAGTTCGTCGAGAATAACAACTACGTCAATATCGCTCGTTTCCGAAGCTTCGCCGCGCGCATAACTGCCTTGAAGCCCTATAAACCATGCCCGCTCACCGAATATGTCGTTTACTTTTGCCGCAAACTCATTCGTCCAAGCCGCTATATTCACATTGCAATTTGCCATAGTCAAATAATTATATCACACGCTATCCGCTAGCGCAAGCGTTTGGGTGTCAAAGACGGACGACGGCGGTTGCGACTGCTGTACGAAACGCCGCGTCATGCTCGACGAAAATCATTGTCGGCGCAAATTCCGCAATCAGTTTTTCGATCTGCATACGCGAGTATACGTCCAAGTAGTTGAGCGGTTCGTCCCACACATACAAATGCGCGCTTTCGCAAAGACTGCGCGCCAAGGCGACCTTTTTCTTCTGTCCCTGAGAATACTCGCCTATATCATGAATGAACAGCTCGCGCGAAAAATCCATTTTTCTCAGTATGGTTTTGAACAGCGTTTCGTCTATATTATACTCTCGCGCATAATCGGACAGACTGCCGCGCATACCGTCGGTCTGCTGCGCGACATAAGATATTTTAAGTCCGCTCGCAATAAAAACTTTGCCCTTATGCTCGATGTTCTCGCCTATAAGAAGTTTGAGCACGCTGCTCTTTCCGCAGCCGTTACAGCCGTCCAAAGCGATCCTCATACCGCGCATCAATTCGAAATCGACTTCGCACGCCGTTTTTCCGCCGTAGCATATCGAAACGTCGGAAAACTCGGCGATACGTTCGGCTCTGCATGATAGCGGGAACAGTTTGAGGCTGTCGCACGATTCGGTATTTTTCAAAAGCGCCGATTTCTCTTCCACCGCTTTTTCGATCCGAGCCTCCGTCGTTTTTGCCCGTTTCATCAGTTTTGCGGACTTATGCCCGACGAATCCTCTGTCGGCTTTCAGACCCGACGACTGCACTCCGTATTTGCCCGACTCCGTTTTATCCGCCCATGCGGACGTGCGGCGCGCAGACTGTTCGAGTCTGAATATCTCTTTTTTGAGTCTTTCGTTCTTAGCTCTTTCGAGCGCCTGGCAGCGGTTAAAGTTTTCAAACCATGACGAAAAATTTCCGCAGCACACCTCTATGTCCGATCTGTTGATTGCAAGAATATGATCGACGCAACCGTCGAGAAACGCTCTGTCGTGCGAAACGAGAATGAATCCTTTTTTACGCCCGAGATATTCGGCGACGGCGATGCGCCCGTCTCCGTCGAGATGGTTGGTAGGCTCGTCGATCAGAGGAAAACCGTTTTCGCCCACGAACAAAGCGGCAAGCAATACTTTAGTTTGCTCTCCGCCCGACAAACCGTCGAACGGTCTGAAAAGTATATCCGGATCCACATTCATATACGACAGCTCGCGAAATATTTCCCAATCCTCGGCGAACGGACATACGCTTTGCAGTATTTCGTATCCGGTGCGGCTCCTGTCGCCGACGTCATACGGAAAATACGAAAATCTCGTGCTCGACGTTATGCTGCCGCGATACTCGTACATTCCCGCCAATAGCTTCAAAAGCGTTGTTTTACCCTTGCCGTTGCGCCCCACAACGCCCAACTTGTGATCGGAATCTATGCGGAAACTAACGTTATCAAAAACGTTTTCAGTGCCGCCTTCGTAACAAAACGTAAGATTTTTAACTTCTATGACTGACATATATCACCTCGCAAAATAAAAATGAACCGCGAAAGTTTTCACGGTTCCGAATACGACACTGTTATTAAAATATGCCGCAACAAATACACTATGACAATACTTCCTTGCATGAAAAACAGCGCCGCGTTCGGCAGCCGTTATTATTCCGTTAGCAAGAAAGATTATACATTTTTACCTCGAAGCGATTATTAACCGTATTTTATCATACATCGGCATAAAAATCAAGCGTTTACGCAATGTGCGTAAAAAATCGCCGCCCGACGTCACGTCGAACGGCAAATATATCTTTTTATTCCATTTCGAAAGCGCCCGTGTAGAGCTGATAATACTTGCCTTTCTCTTCGAGAAGCTGCTCGTGACTGCCGCGCTCTATTATTCTGCCGTGCTCGAGCACGATTATAACGTCCGAATTCTTTATGGTCGAAAGCCTGTGCGCTATCACGAAAACGGTGCGCCCCTGCATGAGCGCGTCCATACCGCGCGAAACAATCGCTTCCGTACGCGTATCTATCGACGACGTAGCTTCGTCAAGTATCATTACGGGCGGATCGGCCACTGCCGCACGCGCTATCGAAAGAAGCTGACGCTGTCCTTGCGACAGGTTTGCGCCGTTACCCGAAAGACGCGTTTCGTATCCGTCGGGAAGCCGCATAATAAAGTCGTCCGCGCCCGCAAGTTTAGCGGCGGCAATACATTCGTCGTCGGAAGCGTCGAGCCTGCCGTAACGAATATTTTCCATAACAGTTCCAGTAAACAAGTTGGTATCTTGCAAAACTATGCCGAGCGATTTGCGAAGATCGGCTTTCTTTATCTTGTTTATATTTATTCCGTCGTAACGGATCTTTCCGTCGGCGATGTCGTAAAACCTGTTTATAAGATTAGTAATGGTGGTTTTTCCCGCGCCCGTCGATCCGACGAGGGCAACCTTCTGCCCGGGCTTGGCGTATATAGAAACGTCGTTCAGCACGCGCTTACCTTCTTCGTATTCGAAATCGACCTCTTGGAGCACGACGTCGCCCTCGAGCTTGGTATACGTAACGGTGCCGTCGTGATGCGGGTGCTGCCACGCCCAAAGCCCCGTATGCTCTTTGCACGGCACTATCTCGCCGTCCTGTTCCTTTGCATTTACGAGCGACACGTACCCGTCGTCGACTTCGGGCTTTTCGTCTATAAGCTCGAACAAACGCCGAGCGCCGGCAAGCCCCATTACGACCGAATTTATCTGCATGGATACTTGATTGATGTTGCCCGCGAACTGCCGCGTCATATTGAGAAACGGCACTACGATGTCTATACCGAGCGGAAGCCCGCTCACGGATATATTAAATGCGCCGAGAATGAGCATCGCTCCGCCAGAAACCGCGACTATAACGTACAGAATGTTGCCTATGTTGTTAAGGATCGGCGCGAGAATGTTTGCGAATCTGTTGGCTTTGCGCGACTGAGCAAACAGTTCTTCGTTTATGGCGTCGAAATCGCGCACGCTCGCTTTTTCGTGACAGAAAACTTTTACGACCTTCTGCCCGTTCATCATTTCCTCGATAAAGCCTTCTTCCTTGCCTATCACCTTTTGCTGACGAATAAATCCGCGCGACGAAACGCCGCCCACCTTTTTGGTGATCAGCACCATTATAACAGTGCCGAAAACCGCGATGAGCGTGAGCCATAAACAGTAATAAAGCATGATCGCAAATACCGTCAGAACGACAATTCCCGAACTGAGTATCTGCGGTATGCTCTGCGAAATGAGCTGAGAGAGCGAGTCGGTATCGTTTGTGTAATAGCTCATGATGTCGCCGTGGTTGTGCGTATCGAAATACTTGATAGGCAGATTCTGCATGCCGTTGAACATTTTTTCGCGCAGTTTTTTTATCGTGCCCTGCGTAATTACGGCAAGCATTTGCGAATACACGACAAAAGAACAAAGCGATATGACATACAGTATACCGAGTATGAGCACGTTGTGCAAGATTTCACCGCTCGCCTCGCTCCAGGTACTGCCCGACTCGACGGCAATCGTTATGAGCCGAATGACCTTTTGCATGAACATTGCGGGAATGGAACTGATAACCGCGGTTATAACTACGCAGATAAGCGTTATAGGCAACAGCACGGGATAAAACGAGAACATCAGTTTGATTATTCTTCCGAGCACGCCTTTATTCTTTTTTCTTGATTTCTCGGGCTTTATGCTTTTTTCGAGCGTTTCGTCCGCAATTCTGTTTTCAGATTTCATCGGTACCCGCCTTGTTCTGCGAGGTGTAAATTTCGCGGTATATTGCGTTAGATTTGATCAACTCGTCGTTCGTGCCGACGGCGTTTATCCTGCCGCCGTCCATTACTATTATCCTGTCTGCGTCCTCGACCGAACCCGTGCGCTGCGCGATGATTATTTTGGTCGTATCGGGCGCGTACTTTTTGAGTCCGTCTCTAATCAGCTTGTCCGTGCGAGTATCGACCGCGCTCGTCGAATCGTCGAGAATAAGTATCTTGGGGTTTTTGAGAAGCGCTCGGGCTATGCAAAGCCGCTGTTTCTGTCCGCCAGAAACGTTTGCACCGCCCTGTTCTATGAACGTGTCGTAACCGTCGGGGAACGTCTGTATAAATTCGTCGGCAGCCGCCATAACGCATGCCTGCCGCATTTGTTCGTCGGTTGCGTCGGGGTTGCCCCAGCGCAGATTTTCTTTAATCGTGCCCGAAAACAGTATGTTCTTTTGAAGCACGACCGCCACGTTATTGCGCAACGCTTCGAGGTCGTACTCTCTGACGTCGCGTCCGCCGACTTTGACAGTGCCTTCAGTCACGTCGTAAAGTCTGCAAATAAGCTGAATGAGCGTGGTCTTGGACGAGCCCGTTCCGCCCACTATACCTATCGTTTCGCCCGATTTTATATGCAGATCTATATCGTCGAGCGCAAATCTGTCCGCCTGCTTCGAATATTTGAACCGAACGCCGTCGAAGTCGATAGATCCGTCGGTTATCTCGGTAACGGCGTTTTCGGGCGCAACGATCGCGCTCTCTTCCTTCAACACCTCGACGATACGCTTGGCGGATTCGGCAGACATCGTTATCATTGCGAAAATCATAGACAGCATCATAAGACTGCTCAGAATCATAAACCCGTAAACGACCATGGCCGAAATCTGTCCGACGTTCATGTCCGCGCCTTTCGACGTGATTATAAGATACGAGCCGACCGTCAGCACAAGAACCATGACCGCATACAGGCAGAACTGCATGACCGGTCCGTTCAGCGCCAAAAGCCGTTCGGCGCGCGTAAAATCTTTGTTTATATCGAGAGCGGCGTTGTTGAATTTTTGTTTTTCGAAGTCTTCGCGCACGAACGACTTTACGACGCGCATCCCTTTTACGTTTTCCTGCACGGAATTATTGAGCGTGTCGTACTTTTTGAATACCCGTCTGTAAATGGGCAGAGCTTTTTTTATGATGATTATAAGTCCTACCAACAGTATAGGCACGACGACGGCATACACCGCCGCGGCAATTCCGCCCATGACCGCCGCCATGACTATGGAAAATATAAACATAAGCGGCGCGCGAATTGCGATCCGTATTATCATCATGAACGACATCTGCACATACATGACGTCGGTAGTCATGCGCGTAACGAGCGAAGAAGTCAAAAATTTATCTATGTTTTCAAAAGAAAAGCCTTGGATTTTTTCGAACATGTCGTGCCGCAGATTTTTTGCGAATCCGCACGACGCCGTCGCACACGAAAGCCCCGAAAGTATGCCGAAAAGAAGCGACATGCCCGCCATACAAATAAGTACAAGCCCGTAATACACGATCGTCATAAACTCGCAACCGCTCTGTATCTCTTCGACGAGCATCGCGGTAATAAACGGAATTATACATTCCATTACAACCTCGAGAGCAACGAACAGAGGGGTCAATATCGACGGTTTCTTATATTGCCTGATACTTTTTGCCAATTCTTTGATCATTCCAATCTACACTTATTCCTTACGTAAAAAAGCTATATCGTTTAGTTTAACACCGTGAATTTTTTTTGTCAACTTTATTTGCGCCGATATATATCTGTTTTCAACTGTTTTTTTGATTTTGTTCGCAATATAAAACGGCGAAGCCGAAGCTCCGCCGCCGTGTTGCGTAATGCTACAGGAGTATGCAGATGATCCCGCCCCTGCCCTCGTTGATTATCCGCGAAAGCGTCTTGCGCATTTTCTTTTGCGTTTCGTCGGGCATTGCCGTGAGCTTGCTGTTCAGATTTTCGTTCACGAGGCTGTCGAGCGATTTTCCGAACATGTTGGTCTGCCATATGCCCTTGGGGTTCTGTTCGAACTCGCTCAACAGATAGTTCACGAGATCTTCGCTCTGCTGTTCGGTGCCGACTACGGGGCACACCTCGGTCTCTATATCCACGCGCATGATGTGAAGCGACGGCGCCGACGCTTTGAGTTTGACGCCGAAGCGCGAGCCCTGCTTGAATATCTGCGGCTCTTGCAACGTCATTTCGTCGATAGTGGGAGTAACCACGCCGTAGCCAGTTTCCGCCACCTCGTTGAGCGCTTTGGAAAGTTTGTCGAACGAGCGCTTCGCTTTAACGAGATCGCCGAGCGACGCCATAAGATCGAATTCGTCCTTGATATCGACGCCGCATTCTTCTTTGAGCGCGCGGTAGAAAAGCCCGTCTTTTTCTTTGACGGTATACACCGCTCTGCCCTTATCGAGCTCGACCGACTTAAGCTCCATGCCGTCGAAGAACTCGCTGTCCTCGAATTCCGCGCCTGCGCCGCAATCGCGCATTTTGCACTTATCCGTTACGATACCGACCGAGCGCGTCATAAGCTCCGTAACGATCGGGTTTTTCGTATCGAGCGCACGTATCCATTTAGCCGTTTCTATATACACGTCGCGAAGCGGAAACTCGTACAGCACCGTCTCGAACAGCTTGACTACGTCTGCTTTGGAAAGACTCGAAACGTTGAGCGCGACCACAGCGTTACCGTACTTCTCGGAAAGAGCTTTCGCGAGCTTTTTGGTCTCGGCGGAATTGGGCACCGACGAATTGAGCACGATTATAAACGGCTTGCCAAGCTCTTTGAGCTCGGCGACGGTGCGCTCTTCGGCGGGAACGTATGCGTCGCGCGGAAGCTCGGTCTTGATAGATCCGTCGCAGGTCATCACCACGCCTATCGTCGAGTGGTCTGCAATTACTTTGCGCGTTCCGATCTCGGCGGCACGCTCAAACGGGATAGGCTCGCTGTCCCACGGCGTTTTAACGAGCCTGTCGCCTTCGCCGTCCTTATGCCCCGTCGCGCCGTCTACCATATATCCGACGCAATCGACGAGCCTGACGGAAATCTTGGCGGTATCGCTGAGCGTTACGGATACGGCTTCGCTCGGAACGAACTTGGGCTGTGTGGTCATGACCGCTTTGCCCTCCGCACTCTGCGGCAATTCGTCGCGCATACGCTCGAGCGCGTAACCGCTCGCCGACGGTATGACAAACGCGTTCATAAAATTGGTGATGAACGTCGACTTGCCGGAGCGTACGGGTCCCACGACCCCGATATATATATCGCCGCCCGTTCTTTCCGCAATGTCGTTGTAAACGTCGTAATCTTCCATGATACCTCCCGTCCGATGGCTATTCGGCTCTGCATTGATTATATGATGCCGTATTACCGAATATGCCCACAATCGAATACGCTTTAATCTATGCGCGCTTATACAAAAAAAGAACGGCGGAAACCGTTCTTTCTCGAAATTTATTTATGCCGCGACTCACCCGTATTACATGCGCTTCGCGTATATAAGTCCCATGAGAAATTCCGACAGCGGTCTGTCTATAGGACGTATCTTTGCGTCGCGCGCCGCAAGCGCGTTTTTGAGATCGAGCGCGACTTGCGTTATATCGCGCCCCGAAAAGCCGTCGGAAGCTTCGGCTGCCGCGTTGAGATCAAGCTCGGCTAAATCCTCGGCGTCGATGTTTTTCAGCTTAGAATCGAATATGGCGCGTCTGTCGGCGCATGTCGGAAGCGGAATATGGATAACGCTGCGAAATCTGCTCAGAATCGCGGCGTCGAGCGTTTCTTTTATATTGGTCGCAGCAATGATGACCAAATCGTCCGCGCCCGTCGAAAACCCTTCCATTTGCTTGATAAGAGCCGGCACAGCTTCTGCCGCCGTTTTATTTTCGCCGCCGCGCTTTTGAGAGAGATAGTCTATCTCGTCTATAAAAAGGACAACCGGCTTCCCCGAACTTTTTGCAAGCGCGCGCGCTTCGGCAAACATTTTGTCTATGTTCTTGCCCGTTTTGCCTATGTACGAATCGACGAGCGAATTTGCATTGACATCTGCAAACGGCATGTCGAGCTCGCTCGCAGCCGCTTTTGCGAATGTCGTCTTGCCCGTTCCGGGCGGACCTTCGAGCAAAATAAAGCCGCCAGCTTTTATACCGTACCGCGCATACGCCGCAGGATTTTTAAGCGGGTCTATGAGCAGTCTGTGTATTGCCGATTTGGCTTCGTCGAGTCCTATTATGTCGTCGAACGATATTTTTTCGTCCGGCTTCGTCGCGTTGATAAACGACGGAATATCCGACTTGCCGCGATCTTCCGAGACAACACCGTCGTCGGCCGCAACTTCCGCACGCAAATTTTCTGCAATGTATTTTAGTTTTCGAGCACGTTCTTCGCGCCCGCGTCTGAGCGCAGGTTCGCCTTTTTCCGCTATCTCTTCCATAAGCTCGGCAGCGCGCATAAAGTGCTTTTTGGCAGTCGGGATATCGCCTTTTGCGTTTGCCGCCGTCGCGGCTTTGTATGCGTCGTCGAACAGTCCGAGTTCGAAGCCTATATCGACCATAACTGTCACGCTTCGCCGCGGGTAATACCGCTCGCTTTCAGTTTGCGTTCGAGTTCCGCGATCTCCGAATCGACCCCGCCCTCGGCGCTGCCGTTCATCTGCGCTCCGATCAGCCTGTCGATCTCGTCTTCGCCGACGCTTCCAGACGAGGACGTAGCGAATCCCGCAAACGCGTCCTGCGTGGCTTCCAAAAACATATCCGATTCGACTTGTTTCATCTGCGTGGAAAGCATGGCTTTGTTCATCTGCTTGGTGACTTTTTCGAAGTTCATGCTGTCCGTCGTATCCGTTATCGAACCGGAAAGCAACTTCATGCCGTCCGCAAAAGACTTGGTCATTTCGGACACGTCTTTTATTTGCGAACTTATCTGCAGATTGAGAAGCATTTGCTCGACGACAGTCTTTTGCGCCGTGACTATGCGTATTGCGTTTTTGGCGAGATTATATTGCGACGCTATGCCGTTTGCGCGCGCGGTAGCCGCGGCGGCTATATATTTTTTTCGGCTCGATTCGAGGTCGGCAAGCTGTCTGTTTATTGTGGTTATCGCATTACGAATGAGCATTTGCTCTTTTATACGCTTTTTTTCTTTGCTCATAATACGTCGCCTCCGAGTACGCGCACGATTCCGTTGATCTCGCGCTTTGATATATGCGGACACACGCACCGCACGAGTCCGCCGTCCTTTTTGAAAGTAAGATCGCCGGCGCCCGTAAGCTCTTCCGCGCCGGTGTCACCCAAAAGATTTTTGCTTTCGACGGCGTTCGACGTTTTGAACGAAACAATAAGTTCCGATCCCACCTTTATTGCTGGCGATAGATTTTTCGCCGTCAGGTCGCGAGTACACATTACGGTAAATATACCCGCATCCGCAGACTGCCGCGACAGCGCATTATACGACGTTTCGAACGCTTTGGAATTTGCGACGCCCGAAAACTCGTCGATCACGAGCACTATATACGGCATAGACGTTTTTGCTTGCGCGTTATAGCTCTTTATATCGCGCAACCCCGCCTGCGCGAACTTGTCGTAACGTCTGTTCATCTCCGCGACAAGCGCGTCGAGCGCGTGCTGAATTTGCTGCGCGTCGGTGACTGCGTCCGCCGCCATGTGCGGGATTCCGTTATATACCGAAAGTTCTTCGTCGCCGACGTCAACCATTACGAACTTTACCGAATCCGCGCCGAAACCGAAAATGATCGAGCACACGAGCTGATGAACGAAATTACTCTTGCCGCTGCCTATCATGCCGCCAACGAGAATGTGCGGCGCAGCCGAAAACGGTACGCGAACGACGTCCCCGTCGCCGTTTGTGCCGAGTATAACCGTAGGCTCCGAGGTCGGTGCAAGCACGTCTTTGAGCGCAAGCGCGCGGTTTATTCCGTCGTCTATGCCGTCGAGGAATCCGTCCGCTATAGGCGCGCTGCGCTTGGGTTTGAAATTAAACTCGCCGTTCGGCGACGGGAACGGCTTGGCGACGAGCGTTTCCGTCCTTTCCGCATTGCCGCCGTTTTCCGCATGAATATCTCCGTCCGACGCGCCTACGGGCACTTCGGCGCTGCATGCGGCAGCATCGACGGACGGTTTCGACACATTGCCGCCCGTTAACAGTTTTTCTATCTGCTCGTCCATGAGCAGTTCTTTCTCGGATACTTTGCCGTCGATAAGCCTGTCGATCTGCGTATCCGTAAGCGCGCCCGCTGTGGACGATATGGAAGCGAACGCCGCATCGGTGTTTTGCAAAAACCCGTCAAGCCCGGCCTGCGCCTCTTCCATGCCCGAAAGCGCGGTCTGTATCTCCTTTTGGAGTTTTACGAAATCAGACTGCTTGTTTATCTTGCTTATGCGCTTTGCGATAGTGGACATGGCAGTCAAAAAATCGGCGTTGGTTTCGCCCATTTTTTGCAGTTCGGCAGTGATCTCTATGTTGAGCTGCATTTCTTTGGCGCGCTTTATCTGCGTAAGCGTGGCGTTGAGCCCGCTCTTTGCAAGACTGTATGACGCGGATTCGCCGCGTGCTTTTGCGTCCACGGCTTTTTGCATATACTCGATCTTCATGCGCTCGAGCTTTGCGATCGTCTGTTCGATATGCGATATCGTTCGACGTATCTTTCCGTTGCGCTCGGCGCGTTTTTTTATGTCTGCCATTTTCTCTCCTTTCGATATCGCTATTCGGCTATCAGCCTATCGTCGAACAGCACCGATCTATCTATCTGCGGTTTTGCTTTTTTCGATTTTTTGAGCACGACCTGCCCCTCGCGTCCCGAAAACAGTTTGACGAGATTGCTTCTGTGCGCAAACAGACTCAGCGCAAACGTCGCGAACACGAGCGTCGAGCTTATAACGGCAAGCTCCCACGGCGAACTGCCCGCCGCCATTACGCCTTCCGCGGTCATAGGCCCCACTATTATTATGAACGACGTAAGAGAGCCTATTTTGGTAACAAAAAGAAACAGCACGCCCACAACGAAAAATCCAACGGTGTACAGCGGCTGGATAGTCAGGCATACGCCTATTATCGACGCCGCGCCTTTGCCGCCCTTAAACTTCATCGTAACGGGATATATATGTCCGAGCACTGCGGCAAAACCCGCGACATACATGCCTATGTAATTGTCGCCGAACTTGCAAAATTCGCCGTCGCCCATAAACAGCCAACCGAGTATGCACGGCACGACGCCTTTCATTACGTCCAAAACGAGCGTCAGTACGCCGAGCGCTTTCCCGAACGACCGAAGCATATTCATAGTGCCGGGATTGCCGCTGCCGCATTTTCTGATATCGCGGCCCTTCATTTTGCTTATAGCTATAGCCCAGTTTATATTACCGAAAAAGTACGAACAAACCGCGACTATAACGCCTATAAGCGCTTGCTTTTGTATGGGCGTCATTATTCTTCACCCCTGCCTACGAATTTGAGTCTTATCGGAGTACCGGTAAAATCCACTGCGCGGCGCAATGCGTTTTCGAGATAACGCTCGTACGAAAAATGTATGAGCGAAGCGTCGTTCACCTTAAACACGAACAGAGGCGGACACACTTCGGGTTGCGAACAGTAATAGATTTTGGGTCTTCTGCCCTTGCGCGCCGTAGGCTCGGTAGTAGCGACAGCTTGTCCTACAAGCTCGTTCAGCAGTCCGGTAGGCACACGCCGCGACGAATTGGTATAGACCGTTGTCGCAAGCTCGAGGATCTTTTCCACTCGCTGCCCCGTCAGCGCCGACACGGTTATGCTCGTGAAATAACTCATGAACGCAAAACGCTCTTTCAGATCCAAAGTTCTTTTTTCGAGCGTATGCGCGTCCTTTTCGACCGCGTCCCATTTATTGAGCACAAGCACCGACGGCTTACCCGATTCGTGCACAAGCCCCGCGATCTTTTCGTCCTGTTCGGTTATACCCTGCGTTGCGTCGAGCATGACGAACACGACGTCCGCACGCTTTATCGCCGCAATGGAACGCAATACCGAATAACGCTCGACCGATTTCGGCTCTATATCGCGCTTGCGCCTTATTCCTGCCGTGTCGATGAGCACGTAGTCCTTTCCGTTTACCGTAATGGGAGTATCTACGGCGTCGCGCGTCGTTCCCGCTATGTTCGAAACGATAGACCGCTCATAGCCGAGAAGCCTGTTGATAAGCGACGACTTACCGACGTTAGGCTTGCCGACCACCGCAACGGACAGCGGCTTTTCGCCGTCATCCGATTCGGATACGGCAAACTCATTGCAAACCGCGTCCAAAAGATCGCCCACGCCCGAACCGTGCTCCGCAGACACGAGCATCGGCTCGCCGAGTCCGAGCGCGTAAAAATCGTAAACGTTGTCGCGCGCCGAAGCGTCCGCTTTGTTGACGGCGAGCACTATCGGCTTTTTGCTCTTGCGCAAAACCTCGGCGATCTCGTAATCGCCGGGAAGCACGCCCTGTTTGACGTCGGTCACAAAAATAACCACGTCGCTAAGTTCCACCGCGTCCGCAGCTTGGCGCTTGACGGACAGTGAAATATCGTCGGACGAATCGTCTATACCGCCCGTATCGACGAGCATAAATTCTTTACCGCACCACTCGCAATCGGCATACAACCTGTCGCGCGTAACGCCCGGCATGTCGTCCACTATAGCTACGCGCCTGCCGCTTATTCTGTTTATGAGCGTGGACTTGCCGACGTTCGGTCTGCCCACGATTGCCACCGTCGGTTTCATACTCAAATTATACCATACGTCGGCGCGCTTGTAAACAGATTTCGGTTATTTTTTCGGCGGCGCTATTCGTCGAAGTATTTTTTGTATTCGTCGGGGTCGAACTCGCGCGCGGTCTCGGCATTTACTCTTCTACGCGCGTTCATCGTTCGTTTGATCGCGCCGACAGCCTCGAACAACGCTACCGAAAACACCGCGGCGAGTATAGTAGCGTCGAACATGGCCGCAGACCCGAACACGAGCGGCTCACCCGAAACGTACTTTCCGACGAGCATCGAAACGACCTCGGCAATAGGTATACCCGCAAATACGGCGGCAAGGCTTGCGAGTTTCGTCTTGCCTACAAGGAAGCCGACCGCACCGCACAGGAAGCCGACTATGATCACGGTGACTATATCCGTCACTATAGGATCGATGAGAAGCCGCACGGCGACAGCCAAAGCCACGACGGCTATGAGCGTGACCGCCGTACGCCCTATCTCGCGCGAGCGAACGCACAGCACGAAAAATATTACCGCAAACACGATGGGCGCGATAAAGCCGGCAACGTTGAATTTTGCGCCGAATATCTCGAACGACGGAATAAACGCGCAGCCTATAAGCACTCCGACCATAACGAAGGCAAGCCAATACGTCACTCCGAAACTTTTGAACACCCTTTCCGCAACGCCGAAAAACAACAGCACCGCTACAAGCCCCAACAAAACGAGTCCGATAATCATACGTGCGATTATCGGCATTTCACATAAAAAATATACCCTGCGGCGAGGATATACTTTATGTGCCTATACGGCTGTAAAAGACATGCCCGATCTTTGCTTCGATCGGGCATGTACTCTATTATTCGATTGCATCCGCCGTTTTATATTTGACCGACCCACCTGTCGAGGCGGCGGCGACCGGAACTGTCGTTCGCGTTCATGTACGTAATGAAATCGAACTTATCCCATTTGGAACCTTTTAGGTTGTACACTTTAACGCTCTCGATATAGATATTGGGTGTAGGCGGTTTCCATACATAGCCCGTGGTTATCGTTTTGTTTACTTCCGCCGTCGCGGATATGGCAATGATGTTTTCTATGGTTTTTTCGTCGAGCGCACGCCCTACCATCGTAGGTGTAAGCGTGTTGGTATACTCCTTGCCGCCGCTGTCGCGCCGCGTTATCTGATTGCTCGCCTGCTCGGTATACGAAAATTGGAACTCCGTACTCGTATCCGAATATAAATACGCAAGCACGCCGACGCGCTCCAACAGCGCCGTATTGGTGCCGTCCGAATCGGAACGAAGCCTGTAACCGAATTTATCCTTCCAGCCGTCGAAACGGTTGTTGGGAAGCGCCGTAAAACTTTCGCAGAACGCCTGATTGTTCATGCGGTGCCGAGTGCGGTCGTACGAACTCGACGACGTAGTGCTCGTGGACGGCTGAGATTCATAGCCGCCGAACCTGAGCCATCCGTTTTGCGCGTCGAAAAATACCGTATTGTCAAAATATCCGTTTTCGGCGAGGAAAATGAAGTTAGTTGCGGCTATATCGTATTTATTCTCTTCTATGACGTATTCGAGCGTCATGCCGTTGGACAGCCTGAACCGCGCGATCACATCGCTGTAACCGCGGTACGGATTGGTAACGAGCATGATAACGGGCACGAGTATTGCGGAAAGTATCAGAACTATCGCCACCGCTATAACGATGCCGATAAGCGCTGCCGACCTGCGCGAGCGTTTTTGCCCGTCGAGCATTTCCGCTTCCATGGCCGCAAGCGCCGACCCGTCGGACGATACGCCGACTTTCTTTCCGTCGGACGGCTGTTTCGACTTTCCGCCGCGTCCGACGCCGTTTCTGAGCGCCTTGCGCTCTTTTGCCGTCAATGAGTATGTGCGTTTGTTTTTCAAGGTGTTTACCTACTGCTTTTTTAATCTGTTTAACCGCTCTTCGCGTTCGCGCTTCATACGCTCGGCTCGGCTCGGTTCTTCTTTAGCCGCTGCCGACGACGGACGCGGGTGCGCCGCATGTATTGCGTTACGGTCGGGCTCGTGCCTTTGCGGCGGCGGAGTCACGACAGGCTTTTGACGCTCCTGATGTACGACTTTATGTTCGCGAACGACAGGTTCCGTCGTGTCTATAAACGAAATATCTTTATCCGTATCCGTCGGTCGTTCCGATGCTCGCTTAATTTCGGTTCTGTCCGCAGCCGCCGAACGTTGCAAAGGTTTGAATTCGGGTTCCGGCTCCGGAACGGTGCTGCCGAACTCACGTATAAACTCGGCAAACCGATCGTCGTTCATAATCGATCGCGGCTCGGCAGACGCAGCGGCGCTCGGTTCCGCATAAAGTTCCGTTACTTCCGCTCCCGACGCACTTACGGAATCGACCTCGCTCGTTACGAAATCGCCGGACTTAGTTTCTTTTGCAAGCCCCGAAACATAATCGCGATCGCTCTGCAACGGATCGGTATGCGAATACATTTCGTCGAGTTTTTTATCGAACATGCCGCCCGCCTCGTTCGCTTCGAACGTCGTAAGCACGCGCTCCGTCTCAACAAGATTCGTTCCGTCGATCGGAGTTGAAATAACCGTATCGGCAGACTTTTGTCCGCTGTCCGCAACGGGCGGAGAAACGGGAATTTCCAATACATCGCCGCCGCCGAAATCGCGCATGGCTTCGTTCATTTCGCGAAGATCCGCGGCGCCGAGCGCGTCTATTGGCGCGGCTATCGGTTCTTCTGTAACAAACTGAACTGCGGGCTGCTCCGTACTTTCGCTATGCTCGCGTACGGGCTGAACGGTCGTAGGATAAGACACCGCCGAAACAGGCTGAACGGCTACGACATATTCCGCTTTATCGCCTTGCAGGTTGCGTTTATAGTATACCGCTTTTACGAGGTTAATGTACGGACGAATAAAAATAAACCCGAAACCGAGCGTTATGAATCCGAGCATCCACCAACCGATAAGCGACATGCAAAGCGAAAAATATCCGCCCGTTTTGCCGCTCATTACTTTATTTGAGGCGGACAGCGCCGTAGAGGCTTTCATCTTGGGATTGGCTACGAGAAGATAGTTTGCCATCGATGTGCGTATAAGATATATTATACCCGGGACGATAAGGCACAGCAACAGCAAAAAGCCGAGAAACGTGCGCTTGAGACTTATGAGGAATATCTTTGTCATGCCGCTGCGCGCGAGCGTATCTCCCAGCCTGCGGATATTATACGGTTTGCACTTGTACGACGTTACATAAAAATCGACCATCGCGTAATCGACCATATTTATTCCGACGACCGCGATAAACAACAGCATCGTGCCGAAACAGATCATTACGACAGCTGCGATCCACGTGATACTGTTAAGACACAAACACGAAATCACGATCAGCGCAATGAGCGTTATCATTAGCGTAAACTCTATCGTATAAATAACGACCGCTTGATGTATGTTCAAAGCGAGTTTACGCCGCGCTTCTGCTTTTATGTCTTTTATGCTCATTACGGATATTTTACAATATTCCCGATTATTTGTCAATACATTTATTCATATAACGGCTGCGCTATTTCGCGCCTGAGCGTCACCGTTCTTTCACGAACGAAATATCGAACCCGTTCGGAGCGGCAAACCTTTTCCCGTTCAAATACTCAAGTCCGTTTTTTAAGCCCGAAAATTCAAGTTCCACCGCCGCAAGCATTTGCGTATCCGGCGCGCCGTCCGGCTTTTCTGCGCCGCGAATATAATATTTATGCTCGCCCACTATCGGACAGCCTATAAAATTGAGATGAGCGCGTATCTGATGCGTTCTTCCCGTATGCGGCATAACGCGAATGAGCGCCGCGTCGCCGTAGCGTTGCACAACGGAATACTCGGTTATCATGGTCTTGTAACCGCTCAACGGTCTTTCGGAAACCTTGACGGTATTGAGCGCGTTGTCCAGCCGCATGTATGCGGTGAACGTTCCGCCGTTCGATCGCGGCGCGGGATAAACCACTGCCTCATAAACCTTTTTGACTCGCCTGTCGCGGAACGCCTCGGTAAGCTCGGCTTGCGCCTTTTCGTTGCGCGCAAAAACTATCAGTCCCGTCGTATTGGTATCGAGCCTGTGCACGGCAAGCGCCTTCTTTCCGTACAGCGCCGGCAACGCGTCGTACGGCGTGCGTTTGGGTTTATCGAAAACGACGATGTTTTCGTCCTCGTACACCGTTTTCAATTCGACGGCATTGACCGATGCGTCGGGCACGAACACGCTCACGACGTCGCCGACGTCGAGTTGGGCATTGGTTTTTACGCGCAGTCCGTTGACGCGCATTTCGCCGCTTTTTATAAGTATGTCCGCTTTGGCGTGCGTCAGTCCCGCGACAGCCGTCGAAAGAAATGTCGCCGCACGCACTTTTTTATCCACCGTAAGTTCGATTTTTCTGCCCATTTGTTTTTCTCTCTTTTTGCGTAATATTAAGCGTAATCGCAATTGTTATACGTTCTCCGACGTCTGCACCGAAACGCGATTTTCGCGCAAGCGCTTTCTCCTCGCCTTGACCGCCGCTACTATTACCGACAGTAACGTTGCGGCAACGGTATTTATCGCGGATATTATATAGAACAGCGTACGGTTTTCGACGTACATGCGCGCCGAACCATAGTACGCAAGCGACGCGATATATGCGACGAGCGTATGCACGACAGCCGATAATACCGCGCTCTTTATTCCGTTTTCTTTCGCAATCGCCGCGAGCGTAGCGACGCACGGCACGTACAGTGCGGTGAATATCAAAAACGATACGGCTTCTGTCCGCCCGCCGAAAACCGCGCCCGCTCCGCCCATAGCCACGATCACGGACACTACCGATTCCTTGGCGGCTATGCCCGATATAAGCGCCGAAACTGCGCGCCAATTCCCGAATCCGAGCGGTTTGAATACGGGCGCTAAAAATCCTGCAAACGTACCGAGTATGCTTGTTTCCGCATTGCCGGAAAAGCCGTAGCCTATCGAAAAGTTGCCGAGCACCCACATGAAAACGCTGACCGCAAGCACTACTGAACCGACACGCCCGACAAACGACAGAATATTCTTCAATACCGACTTGAACACGCGCTTACCCGACGGCAAACGGTACGGCGGCATCTCCATCAACAGCGTTTCCTCTTGTACGCCCTTTTTGAAGAACCGCATTACTTTAAGCACCGCAAGCGAGCATAAAAAACCAAGCACGTAAAGCACGGCAATAACGAACCACGGCAAGCCGAAATACGCGGTCATAGCCGTAAAAACGGCGAGCCTCGCATTGCAAGGACAAAACGGCGCTATAAACGCGGTGCGCCGCCGCGCAGTTGCATCGGATATGCCGCGCGTGGAAAGCACCGCAGTGACCGAACAGCCCAGCCCGAGAATGAGCGAAAACGCCGCTCTGCCGCTCAGCCCGAAACGCCTGAAAAACCCGTCCGTGACAAACGCTACGCGGCTCATATATCCGCTGTCCTGAAGCAATGCCGTCAAAAGGAAAAGTATAATTATCTGCGGCATAAACGCGAGCACCGCACCCGCGCCCGATATCACGCCGTCCGCAATTAGCAGCCGCAAAAACTCGGGAATCGCGGACGCTTCGCGCACGCACCGCGAAAGCATGCCTATCGGTGCGGTCAGAAGCGCGGACAGCGGCGCGCCCACCGAAAACGTAACGGCAAACACCGCCGCCATCACCGCAAAAAATATCGGGAGCGCGAATTTACCGAGAACTACTCCGTCTATCTTGTTCGTCCTGCGATATACGCTTTCGTCACGCTTGACGGCGCCCGATAGCAATCCGTCGATATACCCGTATCTCAGTCTCGACGGCAGATCGACGTCGCAGCCGCCGCACGCCGAACAACCGCTCGCGCACTTCCGTCCGTCTGCCCCGACAAGCGCCGAAACATACGAGTCGTTCTCAAGTATTTTAAGCGCGGCGAACCGCGGTTCGAGCGATTTTTTGCGCGCGCTTTCCCAAACGAGTCGGGCGGTTTTCATCACCGACGGATCGTCGAAATACGGCAGTACTGGGGATGCCGCTTGCGCTGCGGCGCGTATAATATCCGATTTCGGATTCTTTTGTTTTTCGGAAGCGCCGACGACGGGCACTCCGAGCCGACGCGAAATCATTTCGAGATCGAGCGTGCCGCGAGCCTCGTCCATCATATTGACAACGAGCACGGCGCGCTTACCCGCTTCGAGTATCTGCGTAAGCATGTATAGGTTTCGGCGCAGATTATTGGCTTCGGCGACGTAAACGACCGCGTCGAAATCTCCGAACAGTATTGCGTCGCGCGTGATTTTTTCCTCGTCGGTGCGCGCGGAAAGAGAATACGCGCCCGGAAGATCGGATATTACAATATCCTTTTCGCCCGACACTCGCTTCGTAAGCGCATCGACCGTCACGCCGTGCCAATTCCCGACGGGCGCGCTCGAACGTGTAAGACGGTTGAACAGCGTGGTTTTACCCACATTGGGATTTCCGCACAGAAGCAGCTTCATGACATTTCGACCGTTTCGATCGTTTTTGCCGCCGCAGCCCCTACTACGGCTGAAAAGTCGTCGAAGGACGCGAGCACCGCCCATGACCGCCGAGCCTTGACCGAACAGGTCGCGCCGTTAAGCCCGAGATCGGTAAGCCTGCGATGCGTTTCGGGATCGCCGCCTATCGCCGCGACCGTTCCTTTTACGAAAGCTCTGTCGGAAAGAGTCATAACACCTACTTGAAAGCGTTAATAAATTCGATAAACGACGTAACGTCGCGGAAATCGCGGTATACCGAAGCGAATCTTACATACGCGATCTGATCGAGTTCTTTAAGCCCTTCCATCACGAGTTCGCCTATCTTCTTCGTGGAAACTTCCTGTTCGAGCGAATTGTAGATCTTCTTCTCGACGGACATCACGAGCGCGTCGATATCTCGAATGGCTACGGGTCGCTTTTCGCATGCTTTTATTATACCCGTTTTGAGCTTTATCGGGTCGAACGGCTGACGCGTTCCGTCGTTCTTTACGACAAGAACGGGCGTAGACTCGATCACTTCGTAGGTTGTGAAACGCTTGCCGCACTGCAAGCACTCGCGGCGGCGACGGATACTGTTGCCGTCGTCGGTTGAGCGCGAATCCACGACCTTGCTTTCGGCATTACCGCAATAGATACATTTCATAATACGCTTGTCCTTATAGTATTATGAGTAAATTATACCACACTTTTTATTTTTTGTCTATGATTTCGACAAGCCGTTTTTCAGAGCGTACGTGCGGCATTATGTGATTTTTCGCTACCCGCCGCAAAGATTGCACGCACCCTAAACTACATCGCGGCGTCCCAACGGTGCGCGCAGTCGAACAGCATACATTTTTCGCACTTGCCGTCGCAGTCTCGCCCGTCTTTGCCGGACTGCTTTTTGGGCGGCGGTTCGGGCAACCGCTCATGCCTCGGCGGCGCCGCCACGCATGTTGGGGTGTTGGAGCCGAAGCCCTCGATATCCACTATGATGACGTCCTCGCCTATTTTCTGAACGCATTTCCACGGCACGAAAAGATCTTGAGATTTGGAAAACACTCCGCGCTTTCCGTAAGGCAGAATGATCCCGCTTATCTTGCCGCTTTCGACCGAAAACACAAGATCTATTATGTGCCCGAGCCGTCTGCCGTCGCAGCCGTTTATTACCTCGCGGCGTTTCAGCTCGCAATACGATAACTCGTTTTCCATAAACATTATATATGCGCAAAAGCGCCGAACGTTACGGGAAATTATGCGTTTTCGACAAATTAACGCAACAACCGACTACGCACCCCCGCATGCGGCGAATATGCGCGGCGCTCTTTCGCCAAACTTATAGATACGGCCGCGGAAATTCGCCGCCCGCCGCAAAACAAAGAAAAACGAAAGAGGTCGGTTATGAAAACACGGGTGGATATTTGCGGACTCGATACGTCCACGCTTCCCAAACTGAAACACGAAGAAATGATGGAGCTGATCGTAAAAGCTCAAAGCGGCGACGAAGCCGCGCGCGAGCTTTTTCTTATGGCAAACCTAAGACTTGTTCTTTCCGTAACGCAGCGGTTCGCTTCCAAAAAACAAAGCGTAGACGATATATTTCAGGTCGGCTGCATAGGGCTTATAAAAGCGATGGAAAACTTTAACGTTTCGTACAACCTTAGATTTTCCACATACGCCGTGCCCATGATCATAGGCGAAATACGCAGGTTTTTGCGCGACTGCTCGCCCCTTCGCGTATCGCGTTCGGTGCGCGACACCGCATACCACGCGCTTCAGGCACGACAGAAAATCGAATACGAAACGGGCGACGCCGCGTCGCTCGAAGATATAGCCGCCGCGCTCGATATCCCCGTTTCGGACGTAGTTTACGCGCTCGACGGCATTTCCGATCCGATATCGCTGTTCGATCCCGTGTACCACGACGGCGACGACGCCGTGCTCGTAATGGATCAGATCGCCGACAATTCCGACGACAACAGGCTCAGCAAGATAGACGTGGACGACGCCGTCGAAAAACTTTCCGAGCGCGAGCGCAAAATATTGACGATGCGATTCTACGAGGGCAAAACGCAAATGGAAGTAAGCAAGGAAATAGGCATATCCCAAGCCCAGGTCAGCCGCCTCGAAAAAACCGCGATAGCTACGATCCACAAAAAGGTAGCAGACTGATAAATCGTTCCCCGCGCACTTATACCGAAAAAGACTCGCTCCGTGTTTTGACGGAACGGGTCTTTAGTTATACGCTCAGCGCTTTGCTTATATCCTTTTTGAGCCGATATATGATCTTTTTTTCAAGCCGCGATATGTACGACTGCGAAATACCCAAAAGATCGGCGACTTCTTTCTGCGTTTTTTCGTTTGCGCCGCCCAGCCCGAACCGCATTTGCATTATTACGCGCTCACGCTTATTAAGGCGCTCGAGCGCTTCGTTGAGCAGCCTGTGCTCCGCCTCGTTCTCGAGTTCTTTTCCTACTGTATCGGGCTCGGTACCGAGTATATCAGCCATAACAAGCTCGTTGCCGTCGATATCCACATTGAGCGGTTCGTCGAGCGAAACTTCGGCGCGCAGCCTGACGACGCGGCGCAAATGCATGAGTATTTCGTTCTCTATACAGCGCGACGCATAAGTGGCGAGCTTGATATTCTTTTCGGGATCGAACGAATTGACCGCCTTTATAAGTCCCACCGTACCGATCGAGATAAGGTCTTCCACATCCACGCCCGTGTTGTCGAACTTGCGCGCAATGTACACGACGAGTCTGAGATTGTGCTCTATGAGCAGCGACTTGATCGCGGGATCGGTCTTGAGTTTGGCAAGCGCAGCCTGCTCCTCCTGCGGTTCGAGCGGATGCGGAAGCCCCTCGCCCGAAGTAATATACTCGAGGTCGCAATCGGGATCGTCCGCGCGCCCCATCGCGCGTATAATTTTATACAACAGATTCTTTAACTTCATACGCCCTCCGCAATGACCGCAGGATTAAGCAACATTTCGTGCGCACCGGAAAATTTGCGTCCGCCGACAAGACCTATCACCGCTTCTATTGTATGCCCGTGCCTGTCCGAATAGACCGTTATGCGCGACGGTTCCACTATATAAACTTCGGCGGTGCCGGCAGGCGTCCTTGCCCGTATTTTTCTAAGCGAATCGAGCTTTTTCGAAAACTCTATCGCCGCAGCCGCGCCCAGCTTCTCCGAAAACCGTTCCGCGTCGGTTATAATAACGGGCAGTCCCGTTTTTCCGTCGAACACGCAGTTCCCAGTATCGAGAAATGCGTCGAAGTGCAAAACGCTGCCGAAAACTTCCACGTCCGTGCCGTACTCGTAAGGCGCGCGCGCGTGCGCGGGCTTCATTCGCTTCACGCAGTAGCGCGCGGCAAGATACACCGCGGCGCCCGTGCCGAGCACGAGAAAGAGCGGGCACTTGCGGCAGAACTCGCCCGCCGCCGACGAGTTTCCGTAGAACATCAAGCCTATCGCGTAGCACGCGCCGCCGTACGCGAACGTACAGCCGAAAAACAGCAGGCTCGACGTAATGGGTTTAGGCGTTTTTGCGAACATGATAACGCAGAGCGCCGCGCCGAGCGACAGCTTTATCACAAACTGCAAAACGAACCCGACGCGCATGAACGGATAAAACACGGCGACGGCTGTCCCGACCGCCGACGCGAGAACGAGCCGCCACACGCGCAAACGCTTGTGACATATCCGCGCCGCCGTCGCGCCCGCAAGGTATGTGAGCAAAAAGTTATCGGCAATGACGAACTCTATGTACATACGCCGAGTATACCGCATTTCATTCGGCGGGTCATTCCGTTTGTGTCGAATCCGAACGACCGATTTGCACGTATTTTAACTTTTATCGGCGTACGGTGTCGATACCGCGATTTATCGAAAAAACCCTTAACGCGAAAAGCGCGGCGCACTTTATTTTGCGCCGCGCTTTTATTAAACCATGCCGCTATATTATTTATATACGTATCTGAAATCGAGCCTGCTCGTGTCGCCGAACGGATAGTATCCCGTCGGCGCATCGAATCCGTACACGTCCTGCCTGCGCACGACAACGCCCGAATCCCAGCCGAGATAGCTTATGTACGCGTTTTCGTACAAATATTTTTGCAAATTGTAGCTCGCATAATTATAAGCTCCGAAATTCGCCGCGCGCTTTATTTTATCCGCCCAATCCTCGCAACCCTGATCGAGACTGCCGAAGTTCTTTATCATGGCGTTTGCGTCGCAAAGATCGATCGCCTCAAAATATATATCGTAAATGCCCGTCTCCCATTCCGTTTTTAATTGATTTTCGGGGTATGTTGCTATCGATATACTTATCGGTTCGAAACGATGTCCGAACTCGTCATAAACCGTGACCTTATCATTGTAATACTCGTTGAAAATGCCTTGGAACCATTCCAAATCTTGCACATACTTATCGTTGCCCAATACATTTAATTGCGTGACCGTATTTTCTAACGGATATTTCGCCTTATCTGGTTCGTATCTTGCCGCATACTTCCAAAAATCGTTGGATTTCATCTCGTATGAACAAAAGTATGAAGTTATCTTGTTGTTTATGGCATAGTCGATCGCTTTGCGCACTGTGTCGTCGGCAAAATAACTTTTGTCGAGGTTGTATCTAAGTATAATCGGATTACCGATTATATAGTTATAGCCATAGTCACTGCTGTAATACCAATCGTCATACTCGGCTTTGCTCGCATATCCTATATCGACGTCTCCGCTATCAAGCCCGACTTGCAAATAATCGTCTAAGCGCGGCACCGTTTTCACCGTCTGCGACGGCACGGTACCGTTCCACCACTCGTCGTTGCGCTCGAACATTACGTATTGCTCGGATATCGCTTCCGTTATCTTATATGCGCCCGTGCCTATCGGCCTTTCGTCTTCATTTTCGGGCGGCTTTACTATGCTGCCCATGGGCGACGCCATGCCGTACATAAAGTCCATAAATCCGCTGTTCGTATCCGAAAAGTCAAGCTCCAATTCGAAAGTCTGCTCGTCTATGTACCAAAATTCGTATACGGGCGCCCACTGCCTGTATATCAGCGTATCGGCAGGCAGGCTCTGCGCGTAGCTTATAAGCGTGCCTACGTCCTCGGATGTTAAGTTGTATCCGTCTGTGAACTTTACGTCGTCGCGCAACTGTATAGTCAATGCGATTGATCCGTCGTCCAAATATTCGCCCGACCCGTCATTTATATCGAGCATTACATCTTCGTAAGGGTCTTCCCAAGCAGGATCATACGGGTAAAAGGGATTTTCAATACCCGAGCGCGAAGCGCGAGCAACGACATTTCTCGCCTTTGCCGAATATCCGTATGCACTATCGCCTATCGAATATCCTACGGCGAGCGACGGCTCTAAACTCTTTCCGTCCGTGCTCAGCTCGAACAGTCTGTCGTATATCATGGTGTACGTCCACATATCCGAATCGACAGCCTTTGTGACATCGAATATGTCGTTGCACGGCAGCTCGTCGCTCGCCGCTATCACTATATCCGCACCGGAATCGGCGCTTGCCGTAGAAGCGTAACCAGCATACGGCACGGCGCACAGCGCCGCCGCGGATATTACTGCCAAAAGTTTTTTCATAATCTACTCCTTTGTAAAATAATTTTGCTTTTGTTGTTTCGTAAACGTTTTTGCACTTGTTTTCTTCCCTTATATCTCTTATTGCACCTCCCCTACGGTAACGCGCGTCAATCCCGTCCTTTTGCCGCGACCGAGATAACTCGTGCCCCAAGTCCATACGTTTCCGTCCTCGTCCAGTGCGACGCCGCACCCTCCGAGATCGACCTGCACGAACTTTGTTCCGCCCGTATCTATCTTTTCGAACGGCTGCGGCGCTTGATAACCATTGTCCTTGAGAAACGATGTATAAACTTTGCCCGTCCCTGTTTTGCCTACGACTATTTTACCCCATGAGCAAAGATTGCCGTCGCCGTCTATTGCCAATACCGTCCATCCGTCGCACGCCACGCTTTTCAACACCCCGTATTTGGAGTAATCGTATACAACCGCGGGTCTTCTCAATACATAATTAGGGTGACCGTCTATCTCTATGAGGTCTTGTAAATGCCAACCACTGTTCTTTCCCCACCCCCACAGCTCGCCGTCGCCGTCGTATGCGAAATAACTGCCGCCCTTGGTGGAAAACACTCTTTCGAATCCGTATTTTGCGGATATATCTTCGGGCGCTTCTCCGTACTCTTTGTTCTCATAGCTCCATATGCGTCCTTCCGCATCTGTAGCCAAAAGATCCCATAAATTGCTTCCGTGTATGCGCAAATAATCGGTGTTTTCGAGCACTTTTACGGGCTTTAATGAAGCGCGCTCGGATAATAGCTTTATATTGTTCCCCCACGCCCAAACATTTCCTTTCGAATCGAGCGCATACGCGCAGTTTACGCAGACTTGTATTTGCGTGTATTTTACCCCTTCCGTTATCTGCTTTGGGGTATTTCTGAATTTACCCGTCGCATACTTAATGCCGTCGCCTAATTGACCGCCGCTGCCGTATCCCCAAGTCCAAATATTGCCGTCGGCGTCGAGCGCCGCATTGTAATAGGACGCCGCCTGTATATCTGTGAATTTAGCCTGTATATCGAGTTTTACAGGCACATATCTGTTCTCGTCAGTCCCGTCGCCGAGCTGTCCGTTGTTATTACTCCCCCAACTCCATATGTCGCCGTTTTCGTCGATAGCCGCCGTGTGACGGTCTCCTGCGGCGATTTTTATAAACTTGACATCCGACTCTATCTTTGTAGGCGTTATGTTCGCCTGCATGGCGGCATAATCTATAACTCCGCCGTTGCTGCGACACCACAGTTTGCCATCCGTGTCTTGTATAATCGAACAGTCCGCGCACATACTCGATACGCGCATGTCCGGCATGGATAGAGTTGGCAAGACGTCCTCTTTTTCGGTTATATTGTCGCCAAGCTGTCCTGCGTTGTTTCTGCCCCACGCCCACAGCCTGTTTTCGGTATCTATGGCATAGCCGGAACTCGAGGTTATTTCTACCTTGACGCATGCGGGCACGTTCATGACCGCCGAAGGCTCCTTAAGGGCGTCCGACTTGCCGCAGCCCGCCTGACCGAAACGGTTTTCGCCCCACGCCCACACTTTGCCTTCGCCGTCTATGGCGGCGCTCGTGTTATAGCATGCGGATATATCCACATAGCGTTTGTCGTCGAGATAAACAGGCGGGCTGTCCTGCTTGTGCCCGAGACCCAACTGCCCGTTGCTGTTTTTGCCCCATACGATCAGCCTGTCGTCTGTTGTAAGCGCCAGCGCATGGTTGGCGCCCGCCGCCACTTTCTTTATTCCGTCAAGCATGAGCCGAGGCGTGGATACCATTACTTCGTCGGTCTTTTCCGTGGTTTTGTCGTATTTCAACACCTTGCCCCATGCCCACAGATTATTGTCCGTGTCTATAGCATAACATCGATCTACGTGTGCCGTTATATCCGCGAACCTGACCGTGGGCGCTATATGCACGGGCGACAGCCTGCTCTTTGTCTGTCCGTCGCCTATCACGCCGCTTTTACCCCAAGACCAAAGCCCGCCGTCCACGTCGATAGCAAAACTGTTGTCGCCTGTTGCAAACACTTTTTTGTACTTGACTTTCGTTTCGAGCTTTACCGGCTGTATTCGGCTCTTGTCCGTGCCGTCGCCTATCTCGCCGTAGTAATTAAGTCCCCACGACCATATGTTCCCCGCTTCATCCAATCTTAGGCAGTGCGCGTTGCCTACCGAATACCTGTCCGCGCTTTCGTCCGTGCCGACGAACTTCCACTTCGCGTACAGCGTGTGGTCGCGCACTTCTTTTACCGCCGTTGCCGAATCGACATCTTCCGCCGCGGCGTTGCCGTACGGTCGGTATTCCCAGCCCTCGAACTCGTAATACTTGCGCGTCGGTACGGGCAGCGCGCCGTACGGCTTGCCGTACTCCGCCGTAATTGCGGGCAACGTTTCGTCCGTGCCCGTATAGAACGTAACCGTCATTCGCTCGCGCGCGCCGCTCACGGCAGTATTACCGCCGCACGCAACGGTAAAGCATGCGATCACGATCGACAGCGCCGCTATTGCCGCTAATAACAAAATCTTCTTTTTCATATCTCGCTCCTTTCGGTTTTATACACGAAGACGCAGCGCATATCCGCGCTGCGTCCTCTTTGACACCTTCTTTTTATTCGGTTATTATTGTATGCGATTATCTTGTGTATGTTGTTTATTATACTGTTTTCTCTGCTCTTTGGCAACCTTTTGCGCGTGTTTTTTGAAACTTTGTACACATTTTATCCACGCTTTTTCATTCTCTCATCTATCGCCTTTATATTATATCATACCTTACGCTTTATTTCAACTCTTGACACATTGCACTTTTTGTGGTCTTTTGTTCCCTGTCGGTAGAATCCGTACGCCCTCTGTCATTCTGAGAATACCCTCTTGTCATTCCGAGCGCAAGCGAAGAATCTCATGCGTAACGCAATATTACGGTTGAGATTCTTCACGGCGGGCTTCGCCCTTGTTCAGAATGACAGAATTATATAATGGTCTCGTACCGATCTGTCATTCCGAGAATACACCCTTTGTCATTCTGAGCGCAGCGAAGAATCTCATGCGTAACGCAATATACGGTTAGGATTCTTCACGTCGCGCTTCGCCCTTATTCGGAATGACAGACGGGTAGTGACAAACATTAAAGCGATCGCCCGCATGCGCTTCTCGGCGATACGGGCGATTCTCTGTCATTTGTTTCTGAGTTTATTCAGCCATGCGCTGTCAGTGTCGTCGTCGAGCCCGATAAAGCCGTTGCCGGGCGCTCTGTTCGGTTGCTGGGGCTGAGGTTGCGGCTGACTGCGATATTCGGTCTGCTGCGGTCTGTAATACGGGTTTTGATTGTTCATTCCCATGCCTTGCTGCGGCATACCCTGTCCGTACATGCCGCCGAAGCTCTGCTGCGGTCTGTTGGGTTGCAAGCCCGATTGCTGCTGCGGCTGACCCGCACCGTTGGGCTTGACGAAGCCCGTTGCAATGATAGTAACCTGCATTTCATCCTGCAAAGTCGGAACGATTGCCGTGCCGAATATGATGTTCGCGTCCTTGGCGCAGATCTCTTTTACGAGAGCCGCCGCCTGATTGACCTCGTCCATTTTAATTTCTTTGCCCTCGATATTGACTATCGCGCGGCTTGCGCCCTCTATCGTCGTGCCGAGCACGGCATTGTTCACTGCGCGTTTGACCGCTTCGAGCGCGCGGTTAGTTCCGCTCGCCCTGCCTATGCCCATAATGGCGTCCCCGCCGTTTTTGAGCACGGCACGGATATCGGCAAAGTCAACGTTTATCCTGCCGGGATTGGCAATAAGGTCGGTCGTCGCCTGCACGCCCTGACGGAGTATATCGTCGGCGTACTTAAACGCGGCTTGCGTGGTCATGTCCTTCGCAACGCTCGTAAGCCTTTCGTTGGGAACGATAATTATGGAATCGACATGCTCGCGAAGCCGTGCGATTCCGCCCATGGCATTGCGCATGCGCGGTTCGCCCTCGAACATGAACGGCGTGGTAACAAACGCGATAACGAGCTTGCCCATGGTATGCGCAATCTCCGCAATAACAGGCGCTGCGCCCGTGCCCGTGCCGCCGCCCATGCCTGCGGTTATGAACACCAAGTCCATATCCTTAATAAGCGCAGTGAGCGGTTCGCGACATTCTTCGGCAGACTTGCGTCCGCTCTCGGGGTCTGCACCGGCGCCGAAACCGCCCGTTATGTTCGAACCGATCTGCACGCGCTTTTTTGCCTTTGAAACGCGAAGCGCCTGTCTGTCGGTGTTTATCGCCATAAACTGATCGACTTTGACGCCTGCGGTAATCATATTATCGACAGCGTTGCTTCCACCGCCGCCCACGCCTATTATAGCCACTTTTACGGGCGATGTTTGCATATCGTCGGGGCGTGCGCCCGATCGCGCATTTTCGAATGTCATGTCTTTTCTCCTTATACTCGGGGATTTTCGTAGCGACGAAAATACTGATTTTTGTTTTATATTAACTATTGCGGCTATTTATTGCGCTTTGAAAACAGCCGCCTTATTCTGCCCGCAATACCCACATCCTGCGCTTCGCTCGACAGCACCATATCCAAAAGCCCGAGCGAAGACGACATCTGCGGTATGTCCAATAACGGCAGCGACGGGTTGACCGCTTCTACTGAACGCGAAATAAGTGTCGAAAGCCATTCAGCCGCGCCGCGTATATGATTGAGTCCGCCGCCCGTTATGCAAAGCGGCGTAAACTCGGGATATTCGTAGTCGCAGACTTTTAGCGCCTTTTCCGTATACAGCGCAAACTTGCGTATTTCGTTCTTGACAACGTCGTTGACTGCCGCCACGGGATATCTGTGCACTTCGTTGTCTATCTCGACGGAATATTCCGTCATGACGAATCCGCCCGCTTCACCCGATTTGATCTTGTATTCGGGGTCGAGCGACAGAATTACGTGACGCTTGAGTTTTTCGGCTTCCCTGCGCGGAATCTTCAGCGCTTCTTCGAGAGCGAGCGTTATGCGCCCGCCGCCCCACGGGAAATAATACTGACGGCATATACCGTCGCCGCGGCCTATCGTGAGCGTGGTTGACAGCGCGCCGACGTCTGCGAGCATTACGCACCGATCGCGCTTGTAGTCGTCGAATAGAAACAGCATTTCGGCAAGCGGCGCCGCGACGAATTCGACCTGCTCCACGCCGGCGGCACACACTGCCGTTCCTATAACGTCGATGAACTCGTCTTTCGCAAGTATATACGAAATGAGTCCGCCGAGGCGCGTGGTCGTCATTCCGACGGGCATAATGAGCTTGCGGTCGTCGTCGAGCGTGTAATACACGGGCTGAACGTTTACCGCAGTCCAATCGGGATAATCGTAAATATTGCCTTGGTTGTACAGCGTTTCGACGTCGTTATCGGTGACGCGCCGCTTCTTATTGAGCGAAATGGTTACTTCGTTCGTTTCGCAAAGCAGAAAATCGCCGGGCACGCCGACGTAAAGTTTGTTTATTTTAAGCTGAGCACGTTCCATAGCGACATTGAGCGCACGCTCTATAGCGTCGCCCAAAAACTCCGGTTCGAACCATGTTCCGCCGCAATAACCGGCATAATCGCAACGCGCGATACCGTCTATGCATATCGAACCGTTCGCTCCGTGACTGCCGATCAAAACCGTAATCTTGCTCGTGCCCAAATCCAATATAGCTACGTTTTGTTTCAAAGCCAAACCCCTATAACAATACCGTTCTAATTATACATTGCGGTGTTTGTTTTGTCAAGTATTAGTGTAAATTTGTACGGATTATTTAACGTAATGCGCGCGGTAGTAATCTTCGCCGTCGTCGGGCGCATATCCCACCTCGTCGTCGTTCGCACCGCGAGGTCTGATCGTTCCGTTAGATTTGTTTATAGTTAGGTTTGGATCGGAAAACGCACTCCAACATCTTTCGAAATACGTCGCGAACTTGTCACCTGTATTGTGGATCTCTATCGAACAGCCCGCAGTTGTGCGCACGTACACGTATCCGTCGCGACGCATATCCACAAAAGCTATGCGTTCGGCTATCTGCCTGTCGTTTAGTCCGAGCGAATACATATATTCGCTTATCTCACCCACTATTCGCCTGTCTAGTCCGTTACTTCCCTGAAAATAAGCCCCGAGTGTTTTGGACGTCGTTTCTTTGGGTTTGACTTCGAAATGCACGGCGGGCATAGTGTCGGTCACACTGCCTATCTTGCCGTTTGCATAGCAATTATAATACTTTCCGCCGTCGAAGTACGAAAACGAATTTTCGTACACGACGTAGTTTACAGTCACTCTGTCGGGGAACTTGCGCTCCACGTTTATCACTCCGATATTGGCAAACTTGCTTTCTATTCGGTTCTTAACGGCGGTTTCGTCAATGAAAAACATCGAACTGCTTTTCTCTATGCCCGAAGCCTCGATCACCGCTTTGTCGTACTCGCCCGAATTTTGATAATATCCGTAAGCGTCTACGTGACGGACAAGAAAAGTCGCGCCGCACACAACGATAAGTACGACGAGAAGCCCCACTATGGTAAGCAATATTATCAACTTCTTGTTCCGCATGTATTGATTATATCAAACACGAATATAAAAATCAAGTATTTTTATTACAGCCGATAATTATTGCATACATAATGGACACGGCGCGCAACAGCCTCGCCGTATCCGAACTTTTTGTCGCGGTATCGTTTTCCGTTCCGCAACATTATATTGACTCGTTCTTAGTAAAGCCCGCGCACTCCGATGTCAATTATCGGTCACTCGCTTTACCGCCGCGCCGAGCGTCGAAAACGCCGATTCTATGTATTCGTAGCCGCGGTCGATATGCTCCACGCCGTAAACGACAGAACGGCCTTCGGCGGAAAGTGCCGCAACCACAAGCGCCGCACCGCCGCGAAGATCGCACGCCTTGAGCGTAGCGCCGCGAAGCGTCGGCACGCCGCGAATAACTGCGACCCTGTCTTTTACTGTTATAATCGCGCCCATTTTCGTAAGTTCGGCGGTATACCCGAAACGGTTTTCGAACAAGTTTTCTACGATCACCGAACTGCCCGAAGCGCGTGCGAGCATGGCGCAAAACTGCGGCTGCATATCGGTCGGGAACGCCGGGTAAACATTAGTTTCGAGCTTGTGCAACGGGCGCGGTCTGCCTTCCGCAGTTATCCGCACGGAACGCTCGCGCACCGAAATGCGCGCGCCCGTTTTTTTAAGCCGCTCTGTTATTCCGAAAATGTGATCGGGCACCACGTTGTTTACCGTTATGCTCCCGCCCGCAGCTGCCGCCGCCGCAAGATATGTGCCTGCCGTGATCCTGTCGGGCATGGGACGGTATGTCGTTCCGTGCAGTTTTTTTACGCCCGTTACGCTTATTACCGAACCGCCCGCGCCCGATACCTTTCCGCCGAGCGCGTTTATAAAATCGGCAAGATCGACTATCTCCGGTTCGCGTGCGGCGTTTACTATGAGCGTTTCGCCGTCCAAGAGCGCCGCTGCCATCATTAAGTTTTCAGTCGCGCCCACAGATGCGAAGTCGAGATTTATGACGGCGCTTTTCATATCCGAACCGTCACAGCATATTACGCCGCAATCGTCAACTATCTTTACGGACAAACCTTTCAGTCCCGATATATGTAAATCTATAGGGCGAAGTCCTATCTCGCACCCGCCAGGATGGCTTATGTACGCGCGTCTGCAACGCGAAAGAATCGAACCCATTATAAATATCGACGAGCGCAATTTGCCCGTCAGATCGGAATTTATGACGTTTAGCGCGATGTCGCGGCAGCAAATATGTAAATCATCGCCGATAAACCGAGCGTCACAACCCAAATGCCGCATGATATCGAGCATAGCGTAAATGTCGTTTAAGTGCGGACATTTTTCTATGACGATAGGTTCGTCGGTAAGTATGCACGCCGCTATTATAGGCAGCGCCGCATTCTTTGCCGTTTGAACGTTTATCTCCCCGTTTAGGGGCAATCCTCCGTCTATGATAAGTTTTTGCATACGCCACCCTCTTACTTCTTTTTTAGTATATGAGTGCAAACGTAAAGTCGTGATAACAGTCCGCACATGCGCGCGCACGGAAAATACGGAATATAAAACTATCTTAAACTGTGCGACTGAAAACTCGCGCACGAAAAAGAGGTCTGCCTCGGCAAACCTCTTTCGGATTCTGATTATTCTTTGTTTTACTCTTCGTCTCCCGACTTGCCGCTCAACCGCGCGCGAAGTTTATCGAGAACGAGCTGATTCGCAAGCCTGCGCACCTTATCCGACTGCTCGGTCATTGCGATCGTAGTAAACTCTTGCGGCAGTATGTCGCGAAGTATTTCGTCGATCTTATCCTCGCTGACTCCGCCGTCGCCGAGTTGCTCGACAAGCTGTTCCATTATGAGTTTATTCGCTACCTGCTTGGCGAGTCTGTCCGCAAGATCCATGGCGTCGGTCGTAGACGTAGGATTCAGGCTAAGCTCCGTGTTCGAAGAAAGTTTCTTCGCCTCGCTGTTGATGATAGCGTCTATATCGACGGTTTCGCCGATAGTGCTCGTGATAAACTCGACCGGTTCTTCCACTTCACCTATCTCTTGAACGGGCGGCTTCGCACTCGCGGGTTTTCTGCCGCGCCTTGCGCCCGTAGAAGATTTGGAAGCGCTCGTTGAACTTGAAGAAGTCTTTTTCGTGCTCGAAGTATTCTTCTTGACAGACGACTTGGACGTGCTCGAAGTTCTGCTCGAAGAAGCGGACTTGCTCTTTGTGCCCGTGCCGTTCTTAGATCCGGGCTTTCTGCCGCGCTTTGCGCCCGTGGTCTGTTTTTTGGGCGATGCCGTCTCGGCTTGAGTTTCCGCCGCCTGCGGTTCGATAATACCAGCTATCTCGTTAAGCTGGTTTTTAAGGTCGGTGAGCGAGTCGGACAGATCATCGTCGGCAAGAGCCGCAGCGTCGGCACGTTTTTCATGCTCGGCGAGCGCGGTTATCTCGTCGCCCAAACGAGCTATAGCGTCGAGTATGAGCGCATTCTCTCTGCTCGGTTTCTCGCTGCTGAGCTGCTCTCTGAGATCGGCAAGCTCGTTGAGGATCGTTTCGTTATCCGAAGCGTTGCCCGTCTGCGTCATTATTTCGCGAAGCTTTGCCACCTCTTCAGCAACGGCGTCGGTAGACGCGATCTCGGCTTTGAGGCTTTCGATCTCGTCGGTTATTTTGGAGCCTGCATTCTGAGTGAGATAGTGGTTCTGACGTTCGAGGAGATGCGCCATCTCAGACATGAAGTTGAGCGTCGTAAGATCGGCGTCGCGCTGATTTGCAAGTTCGGTACGCAGCGAAGCAAGCTCGTCGAGAATCTTATTGTTTGTTGCGTCGTTATTGAGTTTGGCTATACGCGACGCGAGCATGTCGTAAAGATCGTCGCGCTTATCTACCGCCGCTTTAAGCTCCGCAAGGTCCTCGGCTACGCCCGAAAGATCGGTCGTGGGCACCGATTCGACCTGATCGCGAATGGACGCGAGCTCATCGAGTATGATATTGTTGTAGCTTTCGTAATTGGTCTCGCCCGACGACGGGTCGTTTACGTTTGCCATACTGATAGCAAACAGTTGATCGCGCAGCGACTGAACTTCGTTCATGATAGTGTCGTCTGCCTCGCGGTCGGTTTCGCCCGCTATCCGCTTAACGTCCTCGATCTGTTCGCGCAACGTCTGGAATTCGTCGCGAAGCGCCAAAATTTCGTTCATTACGCCGAGATCGGGCTCGTCTTTGATCTTCTGCACATCGGCTTTGATAGCCGTTACGTCCTCGGCAACACCGTTAAGACTGTCGGGCGCGGCTATCATGGATTTAAGCTCGGCTATCTCGTCGCGCAACGCCGCAACTTCCGAAGCGCCGCCGCTTTCTGCCGCCATGGTAGTAAGCGATCTGAGCTGCGCTATCTCGTCGCGGATCTCGCCGAGTTCGTCCGTATACGAAACAGGTTCGACATATTCGGTATCCGTTTTGACAGAGCTGTTCGCAAGCTCAGCCTTGAGTCCGCGAATCTCGTCTATAAGCGCCGCATACGAGGTATCGCCGTCGCCCGTCGCAACGGGCGGACGTTCAAGCGACATGTCGCGAATGGCTTCGCGCAGTTCCGCGAGCTGATACGCGACGGCATCGGCATTTTCCTGTTTGAGTTTTTCGTTTTCCTCGCGCAGTTCGGCAAGTTCGGCTCTGAGTGCCGAAATATCTTCCGAAACGTCTGCGGGACGAAGTTCGTCGAGCGTCGCTTTTATCTCTTCTATATCGAGCGCAAGCTCGTCGAACCGCGGTTCGTAAGCGCTGCCTGCCGACTCGCTTACGTCGTCGCTCGGGACAGCTGTCGTTTCTCTGCCGAGCCTAAGCTCGTCTACGGCTTCCGCAATGCTCGCGACGGCTTCTTTCAGTTCGGAGATATCATCGGAGTGTACCGCACTTTCCGCAGCTTCTTCTTTAGGTTCTGTCGAGCGAAGTTCGTCGATCATCACACGAAGTTCTTCGATCTGCGCGGTTATCACGTCGAGCCTGTCACCGTGATCGATCGCTCCGAGTGCGTCAACGTCGTTTTTAAGATTGATTATCTCGTCGAGAACTACGTTCATGCCGCCGTCCGCACCGACAACGCCTTCGCCGTCGTCGGAAACCGATACGGTTGTTCTGCGGCTGATAATATCCTTGAGCTCGTCTACATTCTCCGTAAGCGTATTCTGATCGGCACGAAGCGCGGTGAGCTCGTCGAGAATGACATTCATCTCGTCAGACGCCGCCGATGCCTGCGCCGCGGTTTCTTCGCCATCCGCTTCGGGCATCGCCGTAGCATTGAGCACTTCGTCTTTAAGCGCAAACACCTCGTCGCGGAGCGACACTATCTCGTTGAGCACAAGATTAAGCTCGCCTTCGGTAGGTTCGGCAACGCCGCCTTCCGTATTGGGCGAGAAATTGGCTATATCGTCGCGCAGTGCGCGCAGTTCGTCGAGAATGTTCTCCGACGCGAGTGCGGCAAGCTCATTCTTAATGGATTCGAGTTCGCCCGAAACATCGTTCTGATCGACAATGCGCGCGGCTTTAACGTCGTCGCGAAGCGACAGTATTTCACCAACGGTGTCGTATTCGTCGATACTGTCGATCTTTTCGCGAAGCGCGGCAAGCTCGTCGAGAACGGTCTGCAAGCCGTCTGCCGTAGCCGATACGTCCTCGCCTTCCGCCGAATCGGCAATCTCGCCGCTTTCGATCACCGACTTTATATAAGCTACATCCGCGGCGAGCGCGTCTATAACGTCCGAATTAACGGGCTGAACGGAAAGTCCGCCGTCGATTACCGCATTGAGCTTTTCGTTGATGTCGTCGAGCGTTTGCAACACTGCGGAACCGTCGTCGGCTTGCACGTCGGAAGTTTCCGTTACCTGCCCCGCATTGGCTTCGACAGCCGCATACAAATCGTTGAGCTGAGATACTATACCGTCAAGCGCGGTATTGATCTCGCCCGTGTTCTGAGCTACCGTTTCGATGTTGCTCAATCGTTCGCGGATCTCGGATATTTCGGACACGAGCGTATCGCGAGTTTCGTCGTCGATTCCCGCAGCCGCAATAGTGTCGTCGAGTTCGTTGATATGGATCTCTTCGCGTATACCGGCTACCGCGTCGAGGATTTCCTGTTTATTTGCCTGCGCCGCCGATTCGTATTCTTCTATTTTGTAGGTCAATACGGAAAGGTCGGGGGCTTGAGCTTCGTCGAGTTTCTGTCTGATATAGACAATATCATCGCTTGCGCCCGAAACGATTTCGCGTATCGCGGACACGTCCTCTTGCGAACCGGCGACGGCGGCAAGGCTGTCTATAACCGTATTCGTGTTGTCGCGCACGATTGCGATATCTTCTGCGAGAGCTTCGGGAAGAGCGCCGAGTATTGCGCCAGTATCCGCACGAAGCGCCGAGATATCGTCTGCAAGCGTTTCGGGAATATCGACGGAAACGTTCTTCTGCGATTCCGCAACGGCATTGACAGCCGCACTCAGCGAGTTTACCGCCTGAAGAATAGCCGCAACATTGTCGCGCGTGGTTATCACGTCTTCGCTTTGCGGCATTAACGTGAGTGTATCGAGAATAGAGTACGTGTTGTCGCGTGCGGCAATAAGGTCGTCGGCTTGCGGGAATAACGGAATGGTATCGAGAATGGTATTAAGCCCGTCTTTAAGCTCGACAAGCTCCTCGTCCGTCAAGCCGTAACTCTGCTCCGCTTCCGGCTCCGAAGCCGCTTCGGCTTCTGCTTCTTCGGCATATGCCGCCTCGGCGTTCTCGAGTTTTTCGAGTACTGTATTGAGCTTTTCGGTTATGGGCGCCAACGCCTCGAGCGCGGCATTAGCAACATCGTAAGTCGAATTGACGGCGTCGCGCGTCGTTGCCGCATCGTCCGACAGCGTGCGCACCGCGCCGAGCGTGTCAGTTACATCCGCACGCAACGACTCGAGCAAGTCGGCACGCGCCGCAACGTCTTCCGACAGCGTGCGCACCGCACCGAGCGTGTCCGCAACGTCTACGGGCAGCGCTTCGAGCGCGGCAATACGCACCGACAGATCGTCGAGATAATCGTATATTTTGAGTTTGAGTTCGTTATTGTCGTCGCCGCTCGACTCAGACGCACGCCCGCCGTCGGCAAGCGTAAGTTCCGCCTGCTCGCGTATAAACGCAACGTCGTCGAGGAGTTTCTGTCTGTCCTCTGCCGCTACGTCGGCGTTTGCGGCAACGGCATCGCCTATCGTCGCGATATCGTTGTGAAGTTTTTCGAACGCTTCGTTAAACGACTGCGCGGCAACAGCATCCGATATATTGAGTATAGCGTCCTTGATAGCGTCGTTGTCGGCAAGAAGTTCCGCCTTGGCTTGCGCGACTATGTCGGATACGGGAGTCTCGCCGAGCCTGCCGAGAATGTTCGCTTCCGATTCTATGAGAAGCGCAGAAATATCCTCGTACAGTTTATCGGACTGCGCCGACAGTTCGCCCACTATCGAATTATACTGTTCTACGTTTTCCGCATTATCCCCGCCGATATTCTCGTTATTGTTCATTTCGGCGCGAAGATCGGAAATCTGATTGAGAAATTCCTCTATACCGTCGAGCTTGTTGCGAATGTATTGAAGATCCTCAAGCGCTGCTTCGTTATCGTCCGTCGCCATTACGCGCTCGCCGTCCGACACTCCGCCGTTTGCGATCTGATCGGAAATTTCGACAAGCCGCGTAGACACTTCGAGATAATTGTCGCGGATCTCTTCTATAGCCTGAGCAAGTCCGTCGGTCGCAGATGAAGAATCGAGACGCGTTCTCAAATCGTCGATTGCGGCAAGCACTTCGCCGTAATCGACGTTGCCGTTATCGATGTATACCGGCTCCGGTCCGGACTGAACCGATTCGGCAGCCGCCGATTCGTCGTCATCTCTCGAAAACGCCGCCGTAGCCAAGTCGGTTACGACCGCTTTGATTGCGGCAACTGCACTGAAGAGGCTGTCCTCGTCCACCGAGCGCACAGGCTTGTACGACGAGGGAATTTCCACTTCGGGAAGTTCCGCCACATCGGAAACGCTGAGTTCCGTTAACCGTGAAAGCGCAGAACGCGCGTCGGATTCATTAACGGGATTTTCCGCGATCGCGGCTTTGATTTCTTCTACAAGATCGGTATTGTTCGATTCAAACGCATGATCCTGTAAAACATTGAGTTCGGCCACAAGCTCGGACAAGTAGTCTGTAACGCCTGTCAACGGTGCGCGTTCGATCTTTTCCGTTATACCGAAAAAGCGCTCGGCGCTGTTGCGCTTGGCAGAGCTGATTGCCTTGCCGCGTTCCGCACAGTAAGCCGCCGCACCGGCAAAACTCGATCTCGTAAGCGGTGTGGCGCGAAGCTCCGCTATCATGCCGTTTACGGCAGACAAAAGATCTATTGCGTCGGACTCGCCGCTGTCTGCGAGTTTTTTGGCGTACGCGTACACCTCGAGAAGTTTGTCTTTTAAGTCGGTGTCCTGCGAGCGAACGTCGAAATTCACTTTCTTGTATTCGGCTATAAGATCGGCAACTGCTTGATTGCGCTTTACGGTAGCCGACGAAGCACTGCCGAGCGCGTTCTTTATCTCGTACAGCTGGCGCAAAAGCTCGCTTGTCGCGATATCTACATTGCCGTTATCGGACTCGACGGGCGATGCGGCAACGGATTTGACCGTTATCCCGCCCTTTTCGTCTATCGCTGTGCGAAGCGAAGCGATTTCGCTCGACAACCGCGAAATTGCTTCGGTATTGATCCCGTCGATATTGTTTGCGGCTTTTCTGACCGACGATACCGCTCTGTTAAGCTCATCCATGGACGGAAGTGCGTCAAGCTGTTTGCGCAACTGACCCAGCTCGCCCTGTATGCGCGAATCGCTGTCCTTGGACGCACGCAAAATGGACTCGTTTATCGAAAGCAATTTATCGAAATCGAGAGAGCTTCCGCTCGGCAACTGATTGGCTGTGGTTGATCCGCCCTCAATGCGAGCTACCTCCGGCGCTGCCGGAAGCTCACTTTGAGGGCCTGACCCGTTTTTTAGTAGGTCGTCGATCTTATCCTGCAACCGTTTGATTTCCGCATTGTACTGCGATTCGGCAAAACGCTGATCGCGAACCATGTCGTCTTTAAGCCGAGTAATCTCTTTTTGCATTTCGAGATTGCTTTGATTCTTGGCAAGCTCGTCGCGCAAACGCGAGATCTCGTTGTACATGATGACCTCACTGTTAGCCGACGGCGCGCCGTTGGGATACACATACGGCATCGGCATCTGAACAGGCATCGGCATAGGCGGATTGTTGTTCGCCGGAACCATGCCGCGTTTCAGCTCGGCTATTTCGTCGAGAACTTTATTCAGACGGTCGTCGTAGTAATCGTCGTTGTAACCGTCGTCGTAATCTTCCTCGTCGTCATAGTCCTCTTCTTCGTCATAGTCCTCGTCGTCGTACTCCTCGTCGTAGTCGTCATAATCTTCGCCGTCGTCGTATTCCTCGTCGCGCTCGATTAATTCCTCTTCTACGATCTCGTCGTCATCGAGAGAAAAGGTAGTCTTGTCAAGTTCTTCCATTAGATGTTCCTCACATTTAGTTATGTTGGTTGATATTTACTTTCGGCTTTCGCCGCTGTCGAACGAATCGTTCCGATTACCGCGGTCTCTGCGGCGGACGCGTGCCCGGTCTTGTAGGACGCGATCCGGGCCTCGAAGGTCTCGAACCCGATCTTGACGCGGGACGTGCGCCCGACCTTGACGCAGGTCTGGCACTCGATCTCGACGCGGGACGTGCGCCCGGTCTCGGACGTGCGCCGGGACGCGCGGGCTTGCGCTTGGCAATGCGGTTGACGCGTTCCGTGACTTTTCTTACGACGCGCTGCGGCTTTTTGGCATTTTCCGCTTTGAGCTTGGCTATCTCGCCCGCATTCGTAATATCGTCCATGGTCTTGTTATAGAAGTCCATAAGCTCCACGGAAGCGTGTTCATCCTCGTCGTACGACAGCTGGATCGTATACAAACGCTCGCGCAGATTCTTGGCGTCCTCGTCGCCTTTAAGCTCTTTCATTTCGTTGCGTATGGCAACTATCTGATCTTTGCGCATCGCGATCTTCTTGGCTATTGCGGCAAGTCGATCTTCTTCTGCCTTTCTGCGCTCTTCTTCCTCTTTGCGCTTGCTCTCTTCTTCCAAACGCTTGGCTTCGGCTTCTTCTTCCGCCTTGCGCTTCATCTCCTCGATTTCCTCTTGGGCTTTGCGCTTGGCTTCTTCCGCCTCTTCTTCGGCTTTGCGTTTTGCCTCTTCCGCCTCTTCCTGAGCTTTGCGCTTGGCTTCCTCGGCGTCTTCTTCGGCTTTACGCTTCGCCTCTTCGGCGTCCTCCTCCGCCTTGCGCTTGGCTTCCTCGGCCTCGGCTAAGCGAGCTTCCTCGGCTTCGCGCTTGGCGCGGTCTGCGGCTTCTTCGGCTTCCTGTCTCGCACGCTCCGCAGCTTCTTCCGCTTCCTGCTTGGCGCGCTCCGCCGCTTCTTCCGCTTCCTGTCTTGCGCGTTCGGCGGCTTCGACTTCGGCACGTGCCTTTTCTTCCGCCTCGAGCCGTGCGGCTTCCGCTTTGTCGAGCGCTTCCTGAGCTATGCGCTCCGCCTCGGCCCGAGCTTCGTCGGATGCTCGTGCGGCATTGACGCGCGCCTGCTCCGCTTCCATTTGCGCGGCTTGAGCCGCAAGACGTGCTTGTTCTATCTCGTTCTTGGAACGTTCGAGCTGCTTTTTAAGGTTGACCGCTTCGATCTTGGTCTGTTCGACGCTTATTATACCGCTGCCCGAAACGATAAGCTCGATGGGATTGGTATTGTTTGCAAGAGTGTCGCACTTGGCGCATGCGGCACGGAACAGTTCGTTAGCTGCGTCAAGCGCGGCTTTCGCTTCTTCGAGCTTGGCGTCATACTCGCCCTGCGCTTCCATCTTGCGCTTGGTGCCGTCAACGTTCTCTTGCTTGAGTTTTTCGTTGAGTGCCTCGAGTTTATCCGCTTTGTCGCCTTGCTCGACGATGAGCATAAGTTTTTCATCGTCGCTCGCCGTTTCCATCTGTGCGTTGACGGCATCGAGTTCGGCTTGCGCCGCGGCAATCTCGTCCTCTATATCCTTGATGTTTGAGGCAACTTCCATGGCGATCATAGTGACGTCGCCGGACGAAGCCTGCAAGTCCTCGTACGCCGCTTGCGCCGCTGCGACCTCGCGCTCGGCCTCCTCGCGGTTCTGCTCGGCTGTGGCTTTGAGCGTTTCGTACTCGATGTTGCCTATAACGATATCTTCCGCCGCAATGAGATCTTCGAGCGGAATATCGTTTTTGTTGATATAGTCGAGCGCTTTGCGGCGTTGAATATTTAGCTCGCCGTTAAGCTCGGACTTGCGCTTCGTGCCTTTCGTCACCTCTTTTTCGATGTCGGCAAGGCGCGCATTGGAGTCGGAAATCTTGGTATTGAGATCGTTGATGACTTCGAAATCGGTTGTGCCGAGTATTTCCGTCTTTGCCGCAGCAACTTCCGCCTTGATGCCGTCACGCTCTTTTGCGAGCTTGTCTTCGACATTCTGAAGCTGACGTATCTCGTGATCTGCCGTATTGGCGGCAACGAGCATGGGATTAAGCGTTTCGATCTTGGCTTCGAGCTCCTGACGCGCACGCACGACGGCAAGCCGTTCCTGATACGCCGCAAACTCGGCTTTTGCTTTTTCGAGATCTTCGGCGAGACTTTCTTTATCGGCAAGCTTCTGCTCGTTGGTCGAATTGAGCGCCGCAATAATGCCGTCGAGCTTTTCGTTGTTGCCGAGCACGAGTTCGAGCTCTTTGCGCAATCTTTCGAGGTCGTCGGCATTGCGCGACTTCTTCTCTTCCTTAATGGAAATGTCGCGCGTTATGCGCTCTTTGTCCTTATTCTTAGCCGACGCGAGCTTGAATTCGAGATCTTCGATATCCTTGGTATACTGCTCGTCGTCCGCTTCCGCTTTGGCGATCTTTTCTTTGAGCTCTTCTTCGAGCGATTTCGTTCTCGCGCTTTCCGCGGCGGCTTTATCGGAACGGTTTTGCAGTTCCGCAAGCTCTTTCGTAAGAATTTCGAGCTTCTTTTCGAGCGAACGGAGATTGCTCTCTTCGGGCGCAAGATCAATGTCTATCTTCTCGTCCGAGAACTCGTCGCGTATCTCCGATTCTACGTAGAGCGGCGCGTCGGGATCGAATCCGATATTTATGATATAAATCGAATTCTGCTCGACGGGTGCAGGCTCCGACGCAACGTCCGCCGAGGACGGCGCAGACGTCTTTTCCGCGTTTTTGATCTCGGTCTCGCTCATGATCGCCTCGTCCATAGGCATAGGCGTTTTGTAGCGGTCGATTATGCGGCGTTTTTCTTTTTCGAGTTCGCGGTTCTGCAAATCCTTGGACTTGAAGAATGTGCGGCGAACCATTCCGCGAGGTTCGTACTTCTCCGTGAATATGCGCTCCAAAAGCTCATCGTCGGTAATATACTTGGCAATAAGCTCTTCGAGGTTCTCTTCGGGCACCGAATCCTGCGGCACGGTAGGCTGAGGCTCGCTCATTACGGGCGAAGGCTGCGACATAGCCGGAGCCGACGGGATACCTGTAGCAAGCTGCAAAGTGTCCGGCGACGCCGCGGGCGTACCCGTAGGACCCGCACCGAGCAGCATTTGCGTGCTCGCCTGCGACAGTGCCTGATTAGCCGCCATGCGCTGCTGTGCCTGCGTGGCTGCGATAGTCGAATTGAGTTTGACGATATACGACGAAACGGGAGCTTGCGTCGCGAGCTCGTCTTGTTTGTGCTTGGATATGGAATGAATAAATATCCACACGATGAACAGTATTATTATGAGTCCGCCCAAACAGCACGCAGCGATGATGAGCCAGCCTCTCCAGCCGGGGAACATTGTGAAGAAGTCTTCCGCTTTGATGTTGATGTTGAACGGTTCCGACACGATAACGATGCTCTCGTTCATGTCGTTTACGAATTCCATTCTCACTTTGGCGTTGACGGGCTTCGCGATACTGTCCTTATTGGGCGTTATCGACAGCATGTTGTTGACGAACGTTATAGTAAGCATAGTCGCGTCGAAGCCTTCTATGTCTTTATCGTTATCGTCCACGACTGCCGTGGGCACGCCTGACATCGAATATCCTGCATACGCGAGTTCGGAAAATACCTCGTCTGACAAAACGTTGTACGTGACCGCTTTTACGCTCGTAATGGGACGCAAAGTGATCGTGTACGCGCCGTAGCCCGTAATGGGAAGCGACATGCCGTACGTGTTTTCGCTGCCGTTGGAATAATACTTGATGTTAAGCGGTATGTCGAACATACCGTTTCTGAGTATAGTGATCTTTAGTGCGGGAACGTCGATAAGACTGTCTACCGCAGTTCCGTCGTAATTGCACGGCTGAATGAGATAATCGGACGTGTTGAGCGTGAAATCGTTGGGGATATCGAATACCATTTCGCTCGCATTGTACGACGTATTTTTGGGGAACGAATACTCCAAAAGGTCGGACGGACGCACGAGAACTGCTTTTTTGCTGATGTCTTTGAGTATATCGGTATCCGAAATCGGCTCGTTGCTGTCGTAACCGTAGTAGGTTCCGCCGAGACCGCTGCCAACATTATAGTAATAGTTGCTGTTTACGTTGCAGTTGTAAACGGTCGAATTGATCTCTTTCGGCTGCGGATTGGAAGGTATGAATCTTACGGGAATGTTTACGGTGATCGTCTTTTCGGTATTGCCTACCTCGCTGAGCGTAACCGTAAGTTCCTGATTGCTTTCCCAAAACGCTGTTTCGCGCTTATCTGCGGCAACAGAACTCATATGCCGTTCTGCGTCGTCGCGAGTTATTCTGATGAATGCGCTCGCAAGAGGCGCGAACCTGTCATTTATAGTCGGGTTGGTTCGTATAAGATCGCCGACAACGGACGAACGTCCGCCGAGCGCAATATTGGTTATGGTAAGCCCGCTGACCGAACTAATCGCCCACGGCTTGTTGGAATTGGGGATCTTGACGACGCTGCTTCTCGCCGCGTCCGAATAAAGCGCTTTGCTTTTCAGTCGCGTTTCGAGATTGAATTCCACTTCGGAATAGTTGTATACCGTCCAAATATCGCCCGTTGCCGACACTTCGCCGTTTGCGTCGAGCGAATTGCCGACGTAATACACGGGGCGGTCGCCGACCTGAGACGGATCGCTTACGGCAAACGTATTGTCTACTTCCACGTAAAACCTGACGGGCACTTTGATGTCGCCGTAATTCATGAACACGGTAAACCGTCCGCGTCCCGCATCCTTGGCGGTGATCGTAATATCCGTATTGCCGTCCTGAACGGCAACATCGAAGCTGTCACTGTCCTTTGTGACCGATGTTTGATCGAAGTAGTAACTGTCGGTTATCGCAGCGCTCGGATGCTTGGCGTTGTAAGCGGCAACTACGGTCGTACGCGGAAGCCACCGCGAACTCATTTGACTGCCGTTATTGGTTTCGATCGCGCCTACGTTTGTATCGTGTGTGCTTCCGGTGTATGCAAGCCCGTTGACATCGAGTTTGAGACTGATGTCGATAGCCGTTGCCGCCGCGTCGGGATCGGCGTTGCCCGCATCGTTACCGGCAGCGTTTGCGGTTCGAACGGGCGCGGCAAGAGCAAACGCCAACAGCACCGCGACTATAGCGAACAGTACGGAAAATACAAAATTACGTTTTATAGATTGTTTAAGCATTATATCTGTACCCTCCCTTACATATTCCCGTCATTGGGGTCGGGAGCGTCGAACACTATTGTTTCGCCGTCTATGTCGGACGCAAAAGCACCCGTAGCGTCGAAGCCGCTATCCTGCACGCCGAATCCGCCGTCCATGCCGCCTTGCATGTCGTTATACGGATTTACGGGCGCACCGCTCTGAGCCTGAGCGAATGCCGCCTTTTTGGCTTCGAGCTCGGCTTTAAGCTCGGCAATGGATTTCTTGCCGCCTTTCTTCTTTTTCTTTTTGTTCACTTTGGCGTCCGCAGTAGCCGCAAGCATCGAGTTTTCGAGCGTAATACCGCTCTCGTTCTCTTTGTCCTTGCGCATGTCGTTGAACATCTTGGCATACTTGGGATCTTCCATTTTGAGCTTTGTCTTGACGATCTGATCGCGCGTGGCGGCAGTGGCTTTATTGTGTATGCGGTCGCGCATTTTGATAAGCTCTTGATTGCGTTTGATGAGCGCGCGCTGTTTGCCGCGGCGTTTCCAATACACTATGAGACGGATAAGGAATATGATCGCGAGGAACGCAAACACGCCGATCGCCGAGAACATCCAAATATATCCGTACGTCGCTTTGTCGAGCGTAGTGGATATGCCGTCTATCGCAATGCGGAACGCGAGAACCTGCGTGTCGCCGCCCGTTCTCGGACGAACGGATACGGTAACGGTGTAAGTTTCGCGCACGGACTGACCGTCTTCCGTATTGGTGACGGGCGTATTGTATTCGGGCGTAATGATAACATCCGACCCGCCTTTTCTGAACTCGCAGTTAAAGTAATTTGCTGCGCCCGTACCGACCGAAACACGCGATATCTCGTATTCGTCGGGCTGCGAAATAAGCGGATTGCCCGACGGGTCTTTGAGAAGCTCGAGCAAACATCTGATAGGAACATAAACTTTCGCGTCAACCCCGTCGCCTGTCGCATACCAATTGTCGTTACGCGTTGCGCTCGATTCGCTCGGTCTGTTTGCGGACGGAATATTGTCAACGTCTACCCATACAGTGTAAATCGTGTCTATCTCGTCCGTATACGGGTTTTTGTTCTTTTCAGTACCGGGAACTATCTGCTTGCTCGATTTAATACGCTGACGCGTTTCGAGCACGATAGCACCCGCTTCGTCCGCCTCGGCATAAGTCGCAAAACCTGAGTTCGAAGCGTCGGGAACATAACGCAACACGAGATAGAACTCCGACGTGCTGTTAGAAAGTTCACTCTCCGCTTCGACGCGAAGCATGGCTTTGGACTGTCCGGGATTGACGAATCCTACGCTCTTGACAAACGACGGGTTGCCGTTTATGCGCACGCCCTCGCTGTCCGTAAAGTAGTATGCATGCTCGGCGTCTGCCGTAAGAATATTGTACGAGCTTATGTTGTTTTCGCCGAGGAAAGTATACGCCCTGTTGAGTTCCGAAAAGAACTTGGTCATATATTGATAATTTATATCTATAAGACCGATCTCGTCTTTTATAGTTGTAATGCCGTAAACGTTGAACTTTAGCTTTACTACAACCGTTTGTCCGTAAATGCTTAACGCAAACTGAACGACGGCGTTACCCGACGACTGAGGAATTACCTTAAATTCGGAATTTGATCCCGAATCGCGCGTGACTTTAAGCACCGAAGGATTTGAACTTTCAAGTTCCGTCAGTACGAGTTTGCTGCGATACTTCTGATTGAGCACGACAAGGTCGGCGGTATTGAGCGAACCGTTACCGGCAAATATACGCATCGTACTCTCTTTGGAAACGGTGTAGGTCCCGCCGTTGCCCGCGCCCGTAGTAAAAGTCAACGGGTCGATGCCTATAAACGAGAACGACAGCGTGATCTTTTCGCATACCTTGTTGGTCGATCCGAATATGGCGTTGGTATTGCCGTAGAAGCGCTGGATGTCTACGGAAAAGTTTATGGGCGCTTGTTTCGTGGGATGAACGGTTATCGTTCTGTCGGTAAGCGTGACAATATCTTCGTCATTGCCCGTTTCGTCATAGAACTGCTTGTTGAATCCGTTGAAATCCGTTCCGTTCTCGTACGCGAAATAAATTTTATCGTTTGGCGAATACTTAACGAACCACTCGAGCGGTATTTCGATCGAATCGCCTACCGCCAACGGGCCGTAATCGTTAATGTAATCTATCTTGTATGTGTTATTATTGTCAGCGTCGGGATCGCCGTAAATATCGACAGGCGTATCCAATTTGTTGGATTTGACGCTTTCCATACGCAAAGAACGCTGAGCGAAAACCGCCACCATACTCGGGTGGTCGTTGTTGGCAAGCGCCGTAGATACGGACGCTTCCGTTATATCCGCATAGCTGTAACGTTCGTCGGTGCGGACGCTGTAGTCTATATAGTAATTGGATACTTCGTTGTCCGCATCCGCGTAGCGCGTCGTGTTGTATTCGTAAACGGAGGTGCTTCCGTCGTCGGCTTTGCTATACAAAATCGAACCGGTGGAATTGACGGCACGGAACAACAAGATGTCGTATTTGAAACTCATCGTCACTTTTCCGTCCGCATCTTCCGCAAACGCTATGTCGTATAAGCCGTAGAAGTTATCGAAATCTGTGTCGATATATCTTATGCCCGTTTCCGCATTTACCGCATACTTTGCTTTAACGCTGTTTATATCGCCGTCGGGCAGCACAATGCTGACGTTTACCGTTTGAGGCGTACAGGTAACGGAACCGGACACGGCGCCGCTCTTGACTTCGGCACGCAACGCGTTTTGCGCAGCAAGTTTTATTATATCCGCATCTCGGTCTTTCATGAGATACTGATATACGTCGCCGTATTTGCTCGTATCCGCTCCGAGATAGTAGTCGAGATGTCCTTTTGTTATCTTTTGCGAATCGGGGAAGCCGGGATCGCCGGACAGAAGCGCTCCGCTCGAACTGAACGAAAATTTCTTCATTTCGTTTACGATCGAAGTTTCGACGTCGCTGTTGTTTCTGCCGTACAGATATTCCACAAGTTTTCCTATGCCGCCCGAAACGTCCTGTATGGCGAGCGAATAGTATGTGTTGTATTCATTGTTGGGATCGAGCAACGGAATGTTGGAGTTGCCGTTACCCGAATTGCGGAACGCGTCGTAATTTGCGACTGCCGCCGTATTGTCTATGGTAAAGTTGATATAGCACTCTTTGTAATCGTAATAATTAGCCGTATCTTCTGCGGGGCGGTTGCTCGGCAGCGGCTTACCCTGCTCGAGCTCTACGTTCGTTTCGTCGTTCATGACGAAATGATTCGCACTGTCGTAACGCGCAAGATAAAACCTTACCGTTACCGTTCCGCTCTTAGACGATTGCTTGGGCGCAATTTTAAGTCCGACGCCGTACTCGTCGTTATATACGATCGAATACGTAAACATATTCTGCTGCTGTTCGTCGGTCATCGCATTGCCGTTAAACCAGAACTTAGGCTTAATGTCGGCTTGAGACAGCTTCCTGTTATCGGGAAGATACGCTATATCGCTGTCGTAGTTATAGTCGAGCATACGGTAAACGTCGCCTATCGCATTGGACGCGATAAGCGTTTTCGTGCCCGAGTGATATGCAAGACCGGGCGCGCCTTCGGCGATAACAGCCGAACCGTTGAGCGTTACAAGCTCGCCCGTCGGATCTGCCGAATCGGTATAAAGAACGATGCTGCCGAGATCGGGTTCGTAATCGGTGTTATTCGAAGCCACGGCAAAACGGACTCTGTTGTTGGCTCTTGTGCCGACCGCGCCCGTCGTCGCCTGCAGATCCACCGTCCAATTAACGACGTCTTCCCATACCCACGCGCCGGTCGTTTCGTCCGTGATCCTGTAAGTCTTGAAAGAATCGTACTCGTGCTGCGAATAAACGCTGTTGTCACTGTCGTATTCTATGCGTACGACCTTGCCGAGCTTGGTTATAGCAAAAAGATTATTGCCGTAACCGGAATATACCGCAACGAACTTATTGTATTCGTTTGCGTTGCCGAGCGGCAGCAGCTTCTCTATAGCTTTTTTGACGTTGCTCCATACATGTAACGAGCCGTCCGAATTGAGCGCACCGGTAATAAATTCGCTGTCGTTTTGGAAATCACTGTCAAACGCCGTATCGGAAGCGGTTATCGCCTTGCCGGTGTAAAACGCGCGGCTTGCGCCCGACAGCTGCTTGCCCGCGGCGACCGATACGAATCCGCTCGTAAGACCCGATACGGCAGTCGGATATTGATAGAAAGCTGCGGTAGTTCCGTTTCCGCTCTGACCGTACTTGTTATCACCCCAAGAGTAAACGGCTCCGCCGGAAATAGCGTAGCCGACGTCGTTGCCGAGCGCTACCGCGGAATTGACGATCTTGACAGAGTTCGTGCCGGTAGTTCCTTCGTATTTTTCGAGCGTAACGCCGTGCGCGTTCGAAACATAATCGGCGCCACCGCTCGAAGTGAACGACATATTGGCAGTAGTATCGGGATTGGACGATACGGGTATGGGCACATAGTAAAGATCGTTGTTGCCGCCGTCCGGATAAGCCTGAACGATACAGTTAGCCTGATTGCTCGAATGACTGCCGAGCAGTCCGCCCGCTATAACGTCCGCATCGCCGATTTTATAAGTTTCGGGTACGTTTCCGCCCACAAGATAGGTATCGGAACCTATATTATACGCTTGCGCAACGGCACCGCTCAAGTTCTGCTTGCCGCCCTTGTCTGCCGCCAATGTGTATTCGCGAGCTTTCGTCGCAACCGTAGCAACCGTATTGATTTTTTTATTTGCCGAGTTAACGGTCAGACCCTGCGACGTCAGAAAGTTTTTCCCGTGCAAAGCAAGCGTCGTATAGCCGCTTTTTCCGTCCATGCCGGCACTCGAATTTATACCCACTGTGTATCCGCCGGCGACGGCAGCGGCATACGTGCTGTCATTGCTCGCATATCCCGTAGCAAACACGTTACGCGCAAGCGTTCCGCCGTTGCCCAATATGAAAGCATTCGTAGTGCTTACCATTTCCGAATTGGCTACGCCGTAAATAAGCGAACCCCAAACGAAATTATAGTAAGAGCTGTTTTTGGAATAAACAAAGTTATAATTGTACTCGCCCGCCGCCAACGATATATTGGAAAAATTGCTCGGAATGATTTGCTCAGTGGCGAGCAAGGCGCGCGAAGAATCGCCGAAATCGGGCGTGCCGTAATAATAATAATTGATAATATAAGGCGTATACCATGCTCCGTGTGAATCGGGATCGCGCAAAAGCAAGTTGTGGGTAGAAACAGTGATTTCGTCGTGATACGTCATGCCGTCGCCGTAATCGCCCTGATCTCTGCCCCAAGTATAGATGTAACCCGACTCCGTTACGAATGCCGCCGTGTTGCGAGTCGCCGCTATCTGCACGACCTTATCGGTACGAGTGGCTTTATTATGATAGGTGCCGGTATCCCACGTATTATTTTTTTCCGGTCCCACCTTAAATTCGAAATTCAGCTTGGAAGGTACCGTAGGATAATAATTGCCGAGTGTCGTAGCCGACGAGCTCGCAACAGCAGCGGGAGATTCGAGCAAGCTCCAACCGTACAGTTCGCCGTTGTGCGTAAGGCCTATCGCAAAATCATAGCCTGCCGCGACCTGAACGAACCGTATCCCCGTTCCCGTGGGGTCGTAATCCCCGTCCGCCGAAGTTCTTTTATTTATACCCGTAAATCCAAATGACAACAGAGTGCACAAAACCAACGCCAAACTGACAAAAACAGCTAAGGCGCGGGGCTTGAATCTATTAGATTTTGCTGAAAATTTCATCAATAGGACCTTCTTTCCTTGGATGTTTGTTACCGAACGAGTCGGCGATAATGCCGAATATATACACTATTCGACATTATTCATTGAGATATTATAATACATTTACGTGCGAATGTCAATATAAACCGCCTAAAAAAAGCATAATTTTTTGGCTTATATTCATAGTTTATTCACATTTCAGAGTAAATATAAAGATAAAAACGGACAATTTTCGCGGATTTTATCATATATGAAGAATATGCGTTTCGCGCGAGGCATACACAGTGTTTCTTATGAGATTCTTCGCTTGCGCTCAGAATGACACAATT
>CAJULK010000005.1:53959-122334 GCA_910587455.1 uncultured Christensenellaceae bacterium
AAAAACATTTGTCATTCTGAACGAGGGCGCAGCCCGATGTGAAGAATCTCATCGCGAAGCGTGAACTGCGTTACACAATAGATTGCCCGCTACGCTCAGAATGACACAATTAAAAACATTTGTCATTCTGAACGAGGGCGCAGCCCGATGTGAAGAATCTCATCGCAAAGCGTGAAAGTCGTTACTTACGAGATTCTTCGCTTCGCTCAGAATGACAATATAAAACTCTTTTGTCATTCTGAACGAGCGAGCAACGCGAGCGAAGTGAAGAATCTCAACCTTATTATCGTTATCCGCGCGATAATCGTTTGCATTTCGGCACCGTTTCGTGTTATAATCAGATCACCATATAAAAGGATGTGTTTTATGAGAGTGTACAATTTTTCCGCAGGACCCGGAATGTTGCCCGAAGAGGTGCTCAGACGCGTACAGAAAAAGCTCGTGGAGTACGAAGATTCGGGCATGTCGGTCATGGAAATGAGCCACCGTTCCAAACCGTACGAAAAGATCAACGACGAAACGGAAGCGCTTATGCGCGAGCTTATGAACGTGCCGAACGACTACGATATTCTGTTCGTTCAGGGAGGAGCTACCAATCAGTTTTCGGCTGTTCCGCTCAACATCGGCACAGTCAATAAAAAAGCCGATTACGTCGTTACGGGCAATTTCTCCAAAAACGCCTACAAAGAGGGCGCAAACCTGATCGACGCAGTTGTCGCCGCGTCGTCGGAGGACAAAAATTACACCTACATTCCCGAGCTTTCCCCCGATATGTTCAGACGTGACGCCGACTATGTTCATATCTGCTATAACAACACCATTTTCGGCACACGCTATCTTTCCGCGCCCGATACCGCAGGTATTCCGCTCGTCGCCGACATGTCCTCGATGATCCTCGGCGAAGTCGTAGACGTGAGCAAGTATGCGCTCATCTATGCCGGCGCACAAAAGAACGTCGGACCTGCCGGAGTCACCATAGTCATAGTACGGCACGATCTCACCGAGCGTGCGGAAAAGAAATGCCCCGTCATGCTCCGCTACGACAATCAGGTAAAAAACAAAAGTCTTTACAACACCCCGCCCTGTTTTTCCACATATGTTATAATGGAAGTGCTGCGCTATCTCAAAGAACGCGGCGGCGTGGCTGCCATGCAGAAGATCAACGAGAAAAAAGCGCAAAAACTTTACGATTACATAGACTCTTCGGACTATTACAAAAATCCCGTCGCAAAGAAGTTCCGCTCGCTTATGAACGTGCCGTTTGTTTCGCCGACCAAAGAACTCGACGATCTGTTCGTCAAGCAAGCCGCGGAAAACGGACTCGTATCCATAAAAGGACACAGGCTCGTCGGCGGTATGCGCGCGTCCATTTACAACGCAATGCCGCCCGAAGGCATAGACGCGCTCATCGCATTTATGGAAAAGTTCAAAAAAGCCAACCGCGCATAGTCGGAAATTTCGACCGCAAAACTCAAAGAGATATAAAGGACACGCCATGAAGAAAGAAATTCTCAAACTTAACGCCATTTCCCCGCTTGCCTCCGAAACGCTCGGCGACGGCTATGTTCTCACCGAAAAGCCCGAATCGCCGATAGCGGTGCTTTTGCGCTCGTTTGTTATGCACGACTACAAACTGCCCGAAAGCGTGATAGCCGTTGCGCGCGCAGGCGCAGGCACCAACAATATCCCCGTCAAAGAATACGCGGAACGCGGCGTCGTGGTTTTCAACACGCCCGGCGCAAACGCCAACGCAGTAAAAGAACTGTGCCTTGCGGCGCTTCTTCTCGCCTCGCGCGACATCGTCGGCGGCATCGAATGGGTCAAAACGCTCGTCGGCGACGACATTGCCAAGCAAGCCGAAAAAGGCAAAAGCAATTTTGCGGGACACGAGATCATGGGCAAAACGCTCGGAGTGGTAGGGCTCGGCGCGATCGGAGTTCAGGTCGGAAACAACGCGGTCAGGCTCGGCATGAACGTGCTCGGCTACGATCCGTATATTTCGATAGACTCGGCGTGGAAACTCAATCACAATATCACCAAGATCGACAGTCTCGAAGAGTTATTCAAAAAATCCGACTATATTACGCTGCATCTGCCGCTTACCGACGGCACGCGCGGCATGATAAACGCCGCAGCACTATCCAAAATGAAGGACGGCGTAAACATAGTCAACCTTTCGCGCGGCGAACTTTGCGTAAACGCGGATATAATTTCAGCCGTAAAATCGGGTAAGATCCGCAACTACATTACAGATTTCGCTTCGCCCGAGCTTTTGAACGTAAAAGGTATTACCGTTCTTCCCCATCTCGGCGCATCTACCGAGGAAGCCGAGGACAACTGCGCGGTAATGGCAGCGCGCGAGCTTGCGGATTTTATAGAAAACGGCAATATCAAAAACTCCGTCAATTTCCCCGCCTGTTCGAGTCCGCGCGCAGGCAAATGCCGCATAACGGTAATTCACCGCAATGTCAAAAACGTGCTCAATTCGATAACCGAAGTAGTTTCCAAAGCCGGGATCAATATAGAGAATTTTGTTTCGCAGTCGCGCGGAGACTACGCTTACACGATAATCGACGCCGCGGAAACGGTCGGCGACGGTCAGATCAAAACGATAGAAGCCAACGAAAACGTTATCAAAACCCGTCGAATATAGATCTGCGAAAAGCCGCGCCCATGCGCGCTACACGTTCGTAATCAAAAAAACCTTTTAGTAAGACTTCGCTGTCATACGACTACAAAATCTCTCCGACAATTTTTGTCGGAGAGATTTTAATTATACATTATTCTGAAATATAAATCGAAACAGATCATTCCAAAACGGTTTTGATTTCCGCAATCGAGTATTTTTCCATTCTCTTTATTATTGCATTTTCGACGAATAACTTACTTCGTAAAAACGGAAGCACAAGCCCAGCGAATACAAGGTTTCGAACAGATATGCTTTTCCTTAATTCCGCCAAGCAATGCTATCAAACACTTCCTATTTCCGGATACCGCTTAAAAGCGGAACGCATGTCCTATCGCAAAAATCTTTGACGCCTATAATAATCACGTTACAGCACGTTTTCGGTAGGAGGCGTGAATATTACGCCGTTGATATAGTAGCGCCTGCCCGTCTTATTGTAATACTGCGTGACGTTGAGATATCCGTAATATACCGTTATGAACGGAAGAACTATTATCAGTCCGATTCCGAGCGTAAACAACGATACGAACAGTCCGATAGACATAAGCAGCAACAACGAAACGAAATACGTCGAAAATATCGAGCCGAAGCGCTTAAAACAAATCGCGGCCGAGCGTCCGAAGCCTTTTATCACTCCCGAACCGTTTACAACGCACGGCGCCCAACACGCAAGCATGGTGTTTTTGAACGATATGAACACACTGAGCGTCAACATTGCCGCAATGACGAATATGAATCCGAAGCCGAGCCACACGCCGAAGCCGTATATTATCATGCACATAACAAAATCAAACGTCATGCCGATCACGAGCTTTGCCGCCGAGTACCGTACCGATACCGAAAGCGTGGAAAAAAACTTGCCGCCCAATCCGTATCGCGCGTCGCACGACATTCGCCCGTCTATAACGGTCGCGAGCGGGATTTCGTGCAGTCCGAAAAAGAACCGAAACGCCACGATGACTATTACTATGAAAAAGTATTTCAAAAGCTCGGCAACGGTGCCGTTGTATTCGAGCACGTCGGCTACGAGAACATACGTCTTGTAAAGCCCGTCCCACAGCCCAGAAAAACCGCCGTCGCCGAACAGTGCGCCGAACGCGCCCGCAAACGCTTCGAACACGCCCGCGTCAGAAAACGCATTGATTATCGGAAGCACAAACGGCAGGCTCAATCCTATTATAAGCGCCGCGAATATTATCATATACAGCAATATCGCCCAAACCGTGCCGAAATGCGCGACGAGATTTTTGAACGCATTCTTAAACGCCATCGCCGCCCTCCCCGCGCCGTTCGCGCTTTTTGCCGGCGTTGCGCTTTCCGCCGCGATCTGCCGAGCCGTCACGCTTGCCGTTTTCGGACGCAGCGGCGTTATTTTTGCCGCTCGGTTTTTCAGAGCGACGTTCGCGAGCGCCGTCCGATCCGTCGGATGCCGATTTTTGCTTTTGCGCCGAAGCGGATCTGTCAGCACCCTTTTTTGCGGCCGACTTTGCCGATTTTACTCGTTCTCCGTCGTCCGCAGTTCTTTCGTCGCGGGCGGCGTCGGCAGGCTTTTCAGTTTTGGACGGTTTTGCGGCAGACGTCTGTGCTTGAGGCAACGATAATTGATAAGGCAACACGTCGCGACGGTCGAGATCGCTTATACGGTAGAACGTAAGGATTACGTATACCGTAATGTACACGTTGATAATAAAAAATATTATTCCGTTGCATACGCAAGCGACTACGGTGTGAACGTTCAGAAATCCTATAAGGAGCTGAATTCCCGCGCATATCAAGAGCGGGATCAACAGTCCCGAAAATACCTTTTTGCCCGAAAGTAATTTGAACGAAAGTCCCGCCGCGTCGCGGAATTTATAGCCGTACATAAACATTACCGGCGCCCAATACAGCATGGGCGTTATCATAAGAACGTGCAATACGAACAGTACCGCTGCCATAAGCGATATTATCGTAAGAGTAACGCCTGCATTGAATCCCGCGGCGTCCGCTATCACCTGAACGAGCACGACGAGTCCGAACAGAACAAAACGCCACACAACCGAAACAACGCACATGACGATCACGCCTATCGTCATTGGAAATACCGAATTGTTTATCAACCGCCACGGCGAGCGCAACGACAGCTTGCCCGAACGGAAATGTCTGTCTATAGCCGACATCACGAGCGACGCCGCAACCACCTGCAAGCCGCTCGTTATCACCATCGGCCACAGATACCGCCACGAATCGCCGAAAATAATTATAAAAATGCGGCTTATAGGCATGCGCGGATATGCGCCGAGGTCGTAACTCGCCACAAAAGAAACTTCCCAAAACGGCGTATACAAAAAGCACGACGCGATCGCGGGCACGAGCATGACGAGCATCGGCAGCCAACAGTTTTTTTTGAGATATGAAAATGTCTGCGCGAGATATTTCACATCCGTATTATACAGCGTTTGCGAAATAATTGCAACTGTTTATCGACCGCGGCGACAGCCCGACTTCGGCTCAGTCGTTCCGCGTACGGCTAACTGTCTGCCGTTATGCGCCGTTTACGCACTGCCGCGCGCCGCTTTTGCCGGCACCGAAGTTTTGCTTCTGCGCCCGCGCTTTTTTATTCCCGTTCTTACCGGCTTTACGAACATCAGTTCGCTGCTTTTATGACTGCGGCGTTTCACGCCGTTGAGCACACCGATCCCCGACATAAATACTATAAGTCCCGAACTTCCGCTGCTTATAAACGGCAAAGGCAAGCCCGTCGGCGGGATACTGCCCGTCACGACCGCCACATTGACGAGCACTTGTATGGCTATTATAGCGGCAATGCCCGAGCACAACAGCGACCCGAACCTGTCCGGCGCGCCGAGCGCTATTTTGAGCGCGCGGCGGATCATCACGATGTATCCCGTCATGACCAACAGACAGCCGAACAGTCCGAACTCCTCGCCTATGACGCTGAATATGAAGTCGCTTTCCGCAAACGGCAAGAACAGATACTTCTGCCGCGAATTGAACAGCCCCACGCCGAAAAATCCGCCCGCGCCCAAGCCGTAATACGACTGTATAAGCTGATACCCTTCTTCGAGCGGGCTTTGCCACGGATCTATAAACGCCATGAGCCGTGCGAACCTGTACGGCTCGACAAGTATGAGAACTACCGCGGCGCATATGAGCGGAACGATTATCATAAGCAAATGCCGTATCTTGGCGCCGCCGAGAAAGAGCATGACTATCATTAGCGCCGCCATGCAAATAGTTACGGACATGTTCGGTTCGAGAATTATTAGACCGCAAATAACGGCGCCCACCGCCACAACGGGAAGTATTCCGCGAAACGTCGTAATTTTGTCGTCGCGCGAACCTATATATGCGGCGGCAAATACTATAAAGCCGAACTTGGATATTTCGCTTGCCTGTATCGTAAAAAACGGCAGATTTATCCACCGCCGTGCGCCGTAGTTTGTTATGCCGACGCCGGGGATAAACACTATCGCGAGCAGAATGACCGATACGGCGAGTATGACGTACCGCAATTTGTACAGCACGTGATAGTCTATCCTCGACATGGCTATCATCGAGGCTGCGCCGAGCACCGCGCCGACGAGCTGTTTGTACACATAATAAAACTCGGTGCCGTATATGCGCTTGCCCGTATACGAACCCGCCGAATATACCATAAGGATGCCGAACCCGATGAGAAGCCCCGTCACGATAACGAGCGGTATGTCCGACTTACCTACAGTGCGCTTTTTGTCGAGCTTGTCGCCGCTCGAAATGTACCTGGATCTTTTCATTTCGATTCGAGTGCCTTTACTTCCGCACGGAATTTTTCGCCGCGCGCTTTATAGTCGGTAAATTCGTCGAACGACGCGCACGCCGGCGACAGCAACACCGTGTCCGCGGCAGACTTTGCCGCCGCTTTTACTGCGTCCGAAAGCCCGTCCACTACCGTAACGCGTATACCACACTTGGATTTTGCCGCGCCGTCGCGTATAAGCTGCGCGCTTTCGCCCATAGCCACTACGCTTTCTATGCGCGATTCGTCGAGTGCGCAAAATAGCGTTTTATAGTCGAGCCCTTTGTCACGTCCGCCTACTATAAGACATAACGAACCCGTCGTCGCCTCGACAGCGGCAAGACACGACGAAACATTCGTGCTTTTAGAATCGTCTATCCAACGCTTGCCGAGCGCACTCCCCGCGTTTTCCAGCCTGTGCGGCGAAAGCGTTGCCGAAGACAAAGCCATAAGTATGCGGTCGTTATCCGCACCCATGCATTTTGCCGCGGCAACGGCGCATAACGCGTTCTTTAAGTTGTGACGACCTTGCAGTCTGAGATAATCGACGGGACTTACGCGCTTGCCGTCGAACCAGAAATACCCGTCGCGTACGTACGCACCGCAGTTTGCCGCGCCGTCCGCCGAACACCTTATTATTTCGGCTTTTGTTCGGAGACTGCCGAGCGCGCCTATGGGCACGTCGTCGCCGATAACAAGAAACCCGCCCGCCATATTTGCGGCGATATTGCATTTGCATCTATAGTATTCTTCGGCGCTACCGTGCCAATCGAGATGATCTTCGGCTACGTTTACGATAACCGCGACGTCCGGCGTGACAACAGAATTATAAAGCTGAAAGCTCGAAAGTTCGCACACGAGCGCCGTACGTTCTTTGTCGGCGGCCGCCGTCACCGGATAGCCGATGTTGCCGCACGCCGTACCGCCGATCATATCGGCAATGAGCCGCGTCGTAGTCGTCTTGCCGTTGGTGCCCGTTACGCCTACCGATCTGCACTTTGCGAGCGAAAAACCTATCTCTGCTTCGCCGAACGCTCTGATATTCCGCTCGGCGCAAAACTTATATACGTTGTGCGTCGGCTTAATGCCCGGGCTTACGACGGCGCCGTCGTACGGTCTGTCGGGCGGAGTGTCGAACAGTCCGCACCTGTCCGTATATATCTTGGCTTTGCCGCCGTTTTTCGCGATCGCGCGGTATGCCGCCCGCGCCGATATCCCGTCGCCGTAAATGAAAAAACGCTTGCCTTCGAAAATCTTCATACAATAATGTATGAATCTGTCGGCGAGTTTAGAATTTTACGTCAGTACAAAGTCAGCATCAACGCCACCGTGACTATGCCGCACACGAACGTCACAAGCGTGTATATTACCGCGATCTTCCCTTCGAACACGCCTTTTCGCTCGAAATGGTGGTGCAGCGGCGACATGAGAAACACTCGCTTCTTTGTTGTTTTGTATGCTATGACTTGTATTATTACCGACAGGCTCGTCACGATATACATCACGCCGACAAGAAGCATGCTCAGCGACATTTTGTTAAGAACGGACACGCACGCCAAAAATCCGCCGAGCGCCATCGATCCCGTATCGCCCATAAAAATTCGTGCGGGGTGCGTATTGTAACATAAAAAGGCGCAAAGACCGCCGCACAGCGCCGCGCAAAGGATTATCATATTGAGCACGCCGTCGCCTGCGAGCACGCCCGCAAACAGCGCGATGCCCATTGCCGCGCAGCAGAATAACGAATTGGTCGCGGTAACGCTCGCGGCAAGCCCGTCAAGCCCGTCCGTCAGGTTTACCGAATTGGTAAAAGCGAGAAATATAAATATAAAGTATACAGGCGCAAAACGTCCGAGCTCGATCGGCACGGGAACGAACGGCGCGTACACTTCCGATCCGACGTCGGGAGAATAGTATGCGTACACCGAAACTATAACGGCGATAAGCACTTGGAATACTATCTTCTGAACCGCAGAAAGTCCCTTGTTGTTCTTGTACCGCACTTTTATAAAGTCGTCGATAAACCCGATAAGCGCGTAACCGACCGTAACGGTAAGTATAACGTACGCGGATTTATCCGCATGACTAATATATGCGAGCGCAGTAAAAAGCGCGAGCACGACAGACACGCCGCCCATAGTCGGAGTGCCCTGCTTCTTTTTATGGTTATCCACATACGAAAGTATGGGTTGTCCGGCTTTGAGTTTTCTGACGAGCTTTATGTTGAGCGGCAGTATGAGCATAGCCACTGCAAACGCCGTCAGAAATCCGCACAGTACCGCTATCAAATCCCGTATTCCCCCGCTATTTCGAGAACGTACCGTTCGTCGTTATACGGCTGTTTTCTGCCCATTACGTCGTTGTAGCGCTCCGCGCCTTTGCCGGCTATAAGCACGATATCGTCCTTGTTTGCCATGGCAAGCGCCGCCCGTATAGCTTCCTTTCTGTCAACGATAGCCGTATAATTGGTGTTGCCAACCTCTTTAATGCCCTTTTCTATCTGCAGAATTATATCGAGCGGCGGCTCGAACCGAGGATTGTCGCTCGTCACGAAACAATGATCGCTCAGCGTCGAAACGATCTTACCCATTATCGCGCGCTTAGTCGTGTCGCGGTTGCCGCCGCAGCCGAACACCGTTATTATTCGCGCGGGGGCAAACTCTCGGATAGCGCGCAAAATGTTGGCAATACCGTCGTCCGTATGCGCGAAGTCGATTATTACGCTGCACCGCGCCGTATTTATTATGTTGAACCTGCCGTCCACCTTTTTTACGTTGCGTATACCGTCTATTACGGCGGAAAGCGGAAAGCCGAGCGACGAAGCTATCGCCGCCGCGCACAGCGTGTTGTACATATTGAATCTGCCCGTCAGGCTGAACTTGACTTTGCCCACGTCGTCGAACATGTTTATGACATAACTAAGCCCGTCGGCGCTCATCTCGAGATCTATGCCGAAAACGTCTGACGGGTTTTCCGCACCGTACGTAACGGTGTGAAGTGCCGTATCGCGCAAAATCTCCATACCGAGCTCGTCGTCTACGTTCACTACCGCGGCGCGCGCGTGCTCGGGCGTGAAAAACGATTTTTTAGCCGCAGCATAAGACTGCATGTCTCCGAAAAAATCGAGATGATCGCGCGAAAAATTGGTGAACGCCGCCGTTTCGAACATGATCCCGTCCGTCTTTTTGAGCGCGAGCGCGTGCGCGGACACTTCCATGACTACATATTCCACTCCCGCGTCCGCCATTGCTTTGAATGTTTCGTGAAGCTCTATCGGGTCGGGTGTGGTAAGCCCCGCTTCGTTCTTAAAGTCTGCATACTCGACGGCGTTGGTGCCTATTAGTCCGCACTTTTTGCCTGAGGCTTCTATTATGCTCTTAACGATGTATGTCGTTGTGGTTTTGCCGTTCGTCCCCGTTATTCCGACTATGCGCAATTTCTTGGACGGATAGCCGTAAAACGCCGCCGCCGCAAGACTCAGTGCGCGGCGCGTATCGTCTACTTCTATCTGCACACAGTCGAGCGCAAGCCGCCGTTCTACCACGATAGCCGCCGCTCCGCGCGCGAGCGCGTCCGCCGCAAACGTATGACCGTCGTTGACTTTGCCGACAAGACAGAAAAACAGATATCCCTCTTTTACCTTCGAACTGTCCAGCGCAAGCCCGCTTATTTCCACATCGCTTTCCGCAGTAGGAATTATCTCGTTAAGTCGCATACACCGCTCTCCTTTCGCTGTCTGTATTATATGTATATTTTAGCCCGTAAATTGCCATGCCGCGGCGATTTTGCAAATTGTCTTATTTTTCGCAATAGAGAAACGCGATACAATGTGTCATTCCGAGCGCAGTGGGCAATCCGCACCGATCTGTCATTCTGCAATCCGCTCCGATCTGTCATTCTGAGCGAAGCGAAGAATCTCTTGTGAAACAATGGTTGCGCTTCGCGATATTACGGTTGAGATTCTTCACTGCACTCGCTGCGCTCGCTTGTTCAGAATGACAGAGAGTAGTGTTTGTGCGCTTGCTCGTTCGGAATAAGCATGCATCTTGCTTCGCAGGACACAAAGAATAGCGCGAATATCAAGCGCTCGAACGTATAAGCACCGTGTCGCCGACCTTGATCTTGGCAGAAGGAACGGGCGTTTGCGAAACGACGTTTCCGCCTTCGCCTACGAGTTCGACGTGCAAACCCGATTTTTCGAGTACGGCTACCGCATTTTCTATGCTCTCGTCTATTACGTCGGGCATAAACGTATATTCGGTGTCCGGCGGCAGAGTGGGAGCTATCCCCGCATAATCGAAAATCTTTTCGAAAACCTCGCCCGCATACGGTGCTGCGACAAGACTGCCGTAATACATATACCCCTGCGGCTCGTCTACAATCATGAGTACGGCGTACTTGGGATCGTTTGCCGGCGCAAAACCTATAAACGACGAAACATACTTGCCCTGCGCTATCCCGCCGTTCATGTATTTTTGCGCCGTGCCCGTTTTGCCGCCTATCGCGTAACCCGCGACGCCCGCTTTGCTTCCGCCGCCGTTTGCCACTACGCCCACGAGATACTCGCGCATCTTTGCGGAAGTGGCAGCGCTCACCGTTCGTCTGACCTCTACGGGCAAGCGCGTAGCCACGTTTTTGCCGTCGTAAGAATCGACGGACGAAACCAAATACGGTTCGTACAGTATCCCGCCGTTTACGACAGAGCACACGCCCGTAATAAGCTGCAGCGGCGTGACCGCAACCGCCTGACCGAACCCGATGCGCGCAAGATCGACCGTCTTTACGTCCGACTCGCGCATGAGTATGCCGCTGCTCTCGCCCGCAAAATCGACGCCCGTCTTTTGCCCCAGCCCGAAACCGCGCAGCGCCGAATAAAACCGCTCCGTACCCAACCTGAGCGCAAGATCCATAAACACGCAGTTGCAAGAGTTTTTTACCCCGTCCGCAAGGTGCTGACTGCCGTGACCTATCGACCGCCAGCATCTGATACGCTGCCCGTCTACCGTACGCGAGCCCGCGCAAAAGAACGAATCGGAATCGGAAACGACGCCCGCTTCGAGCGCGGCGGCGGTAGTGAATATCTTAAACGTCGAACCGGGCTCGTACATATCGACTATCATCGTATTTCTCGACAGCTCGTTCAGAAGATCGAGATCGTCGCGCGGCGGCTCGTTAAGGTCGAATGCGGGAGACTTGGACATCGCGACTATTCCGCCCGTATTCACGTCCATTACCACCATCGACGCCGACTTTGCCGAAAACTCGGTTTGCGCGGCTAGCACGGCGCTGTCCGCAAACCCCTGAATATTGCCGTCGATAGACAGAGTAACGTTACAGCCCGGGATACCGGGCACATAGCGCGTCACGCTCGACGGCAGCTCTCGCCCCGCGATATCCGTCGAAGTATAAGCAAATCCGTCTACGCCCGTAAGATATTTGTCGTAATAGCTTTCGAGTCCCGACTGCCCTACGTTGTCTATGCTCGTAAAGCCGAGGATCTGCGACAGGGACGCGCCGTACGGATAGTTTCGCTGAGTGTCGAGCGTATAATACAGCCCCTTAATGTCTTTTTTGCGCAGTGCATACGCCGTTTCCGCGTCGATCTTGCGCTTGACGGTAGATTCGCCGACGGGCGCGGACAGCTTTTCGAGCACCGTCTCGTATTTCATACCGAGCGCGGGCGCAAGCTCTCGGGCAACGCCTTCCTTATCTTTAATGGCGTTAGGACGGGCGTAAAGCGTAAAGACGTCCTTGCTGTCGGCAAGCACGTTCCCGTTGGTATCGAGTATCTTGCCGCGCGCGGCCTTCAGCGGCAGATCGCGGTACCATTGTTCCGACGCTTTGACGCGAAGCTCCGCGCCGTCGATTATCTGTATGTAAAACAACCGCCCGAATAGCGCGATAAACACGACTACGAGCGCAATAAACGCTATGAGTACCCTCTTTCGCAAAAGCGTCGCCGCGGCTTTCATAATATACACCTCTCGGAATATGTATATGCCGAAAGCGCGCCGTTTATATGCGTTCGATCTTCAATATAAAAACGCCCGAGCTACTCTTTGCACGGGACGTTTCGTTTCGTATGGATAGATAGTTACATCAACAGCTGCGACAGCTTGTCGCAGAACTTATCGAATCCGTTGGTATGCGGAAGCGGCTTTTCGCGGTTTACCTTATCCGCTCTGTTCGCCGTATACTGAGCGTCGCCAGCCTCGACCATACCGTTTTCGGCGGCGCTGTTTCGAATGTTTTCCTCGTTCGTAAGCTCTGCTAAGCGCGCCTGCTGTTCGGCTATGACCGACTGCTTATACGCTATGCTCTCCGAAAGCGCAGCGGTTTCAGCCTGCGCGCCCGATATCGACACGCCCGTCGCAATGACCGCGATCGCAAGCACGAGAGCAACCGCTACGTACACGACCAACAGCACTTTGGTTTTGGGATCGAGCGCTCTGCGGTCGCTGCGTTCGGGCGCAGTCGTTTTTTCAGTATTTACCGATTTTTTTGCGTACGCCTGCGTTTTGAGCGACGGCATTATGTCTTCCTTGTCGCGCGGTTGTTTTTGCTTTGCTTCGCGCTTGGGAAGTTCCGTCTCGGGCGCCGCCGTCGGCGCTTGGGCATACGAGGAGTATATGCGGTCTCCGCTTTGCTGCGGAGCATGCGATTCGCGTTGCACATCGGGAATTACTATATTCGTCTTGGGCAGTTCCGTGCTGTATACGGAAGAAGGCTGTGCGGCATGACGCGTCGGCACGGCGTCGTCAATGACGAGCCGCGCGCTTTCCGTACCGTAACCGCCGAAGCGGTCGCGTTCTGTCTGATATTTACGTTTGCTTGTGACCATATCGTTCACCTTCTTATAGTTTTTCCGAAACGCGCAATGTTGCCGAGGCGCTGCGCGGATTATTGTCGAGTTCCGTTTGCGTCGGACGCAAGCGCCCGAGCGTTTTTCCGATAGCACGGTGATTGCACACACACACCGGCATGGATCGCGGGCAGATACAATCCGTTTCGAACTCGCGGAACGCCGCCTTGACAATGCGATCTTCGAGCGAATGAAAACTTATCACCGCCAGCCGTCCGCCGCGCTCTATCAGTCCGAATATGCCCGTAATCGCGTCGTACAGACCTTTAAGCTCGCCGTTGACTTCTATGCGTATCGCCTGAAAACACTTTTTTGCGGGGTGTCCGCTTTTGCGGTACGGCACCGAGCCGGCTATGATATCGGCAAGCCGAGCAGTGGTTTTTATGTCCGCGCTCTTGCGCTTTGCCGCTATCGCGCTCGCTATGCGCCGCGCGAAACTCTCCTCGCCGTACTTTCGGAATATATCCGCAAGCTCTTCCGCCGAGTACGAATTCACAACGTCGTACGCCGAAAATTGCTGCGCTCTGTCCATTCGCATATCGAGCGCGCCGTCGCGCATGTACGAAAACCCGCGTTCGGGATCGTCGAGCTGATGCGACGAAACGCCGAGATCCATGACGGCGCCCGAGATTTTCGTTATGCCGTTTTCGGCGAGCAGTTTTACCGCATTTTCGTATTGACCTTTAATGTACGTGATGTCGCCCGACAAACGGGCTTTGCAGTATTCTATGGCGTCCGAATCGCGGTCTATCGCAACGACCCGTCCGCCCGCTTCGAGTATGGCCGATGTATGCCCGCCGCCGCCGAGCGTGCAATCGAGATAAAGTCCGCCGCGCTTTACGTCAAGCGCCGTCGTTACCTCGTCTTTCATGACGGATACGTGATAACTCATTGTTCGGTCTTTCGCACCGACCGCCCCGAAAACTGTGCAAGTATCTTTTTGAAGTCCAGACTCTCGCGGTGCTTTTTATATTCTTCTTCGTCCCATATCTCTACGTGATCCATCGCGCCGATTGATATGACGTTTTTTGTAAGACCGCACATTTCGATAAATGCGGGATTGAGCGCCGTTCTGCCCTGCTTATCCTCGGTGAGTTCCTGCGTAGAGGAAAATATGGCGCGCTTAAGCTCGTTCATGTCTATATCCAATATATCCGAATCGGCAAAACGCCCCTCGACGTTCTTAGTAAAATCCTCGCGAGTGTAAACGTACAAACAGTTTTCTATCCCGCAAAACATCATGGGATTGTCGCCGAGCAGCTTGCGAAAAGCAGGCGGTATGCGCAACCGCCCCTTATCGTCTAATTGATGATGAAACTGCCCGTAGAACACCGTAATGCTTCCTTTACCGACCACGGCTTTCCCGCCTTGTCGGTGTCCTACATATAATAGCACACAGGCTGACCACTGTCAACCCTTTTTGACCAAAATGCTTCGATTTTTTTGATTTATGCTCTTATTCCGCGTCAAACTTCGTCACGATGCGATATCGAAAACCGTCGAAGTCCGTCATGACCGATCGTATTTTGCAATATGCCGCAATACTGCGCAATACCGACACAAAAGCCGTCGGGACTATTGACTTTACGCGGCACGTATATTATAATAAACGTGCTATGAAAATCAAAGATATAGAACAGGCTCGCCAACGCATTGCGTCGTTCGTCCACCACACGCCGCTCGAATATTCGGAAACGTTTTCCAAGATGGCGGGCGGTCCGGTTTACCTCAAATGCGAAAACTTGCAAAAAACGGGATCTTTTAAGGTGCGGGGCGCGCTCAACAAACTGAGCAAGACCGATGTCGGCGACAAAAAGGTTTACAGCTGTTCCGCGGGCAACCATGCTCAGGGCGTTGCCTTTGCCGCAACCAAGCGCGGTATCGAGTCGGTGATATACATGCCGCTGTCCGCTCCGCTCGCAAAGGTGTCGGCCACCGAAGGCTACGGCGCGCGAGTCGTTCTGCACGGCGACGTATTCGACGACGCACAAGCCGAAGCGCTGCGGATATGCAAAGCCGAAAACGGTATTTTTATTCCCCCGTTCGACGACGAAGACATTATAGCGGGACAAGGCACCGTCGGGCTCGAAATCGCCGAGGACATATCCGACGCGGAAACTGTGCTCGTTCCCGCGGGCGGCGGAGGACTTTTGGCAGGCGTCGCGTTTGCCGTAAAGTCGCTATTGCCAGATGTTAAAGTTTACGGGGTGCAAGCGGCGGGCGCGGCAGCCGTAGCGAGCTCGTTCGGAGGCTCGCCCAAAACTCTCGACAAGATCTTCACGATCGCCGACGGCATTGCGGTAAAGCGCCCGGGCGATATAACCATGAAATACATCAACGAGTATGCGGACGGAATACTTACAGTTACAGACGACGAGATCGCTTCCACAGTTATTTCGCTCATCGAACGCGCCAAAGAAATCGTAGAACCTGCAGGCGCCGTAGGGCTTGCGGCGGCGATCTGCGACCGCTATCCCGAACTTCGCGGCAAAAAAACCGTATGCTTGCTTTCGGGCGGAAACGTAGACGTGGGATTCATTCACAAAATAATCGAGCGCGGTCTTGTGAGCCGCGGACGGCAGATACGGCTTTCGGTAGTGCTTTCCGACAAACCCGGCTCGCTCCAAGCCGTGAGCGGAATACTCGCCGAAAACGGCGCCAACGTCATCGCCGTACAGTACGACCGAGTAAACGCGGGGCTGTCGCTCAACGAAACCATTCTTCACATAACGTGCGAGGTTACGGGCTTCGAACACGGCAAGCGCGTAATGTCGGCGCTCGAAGCGACAGGATACAGACTGCAATAACGTAATGCCCACACCTAAGCGCTTTCGGAAATGATCGCTATATCTCGATTTCGACCGCTTTATTCCCTACCTGATCGCATGAGGTCAGGTAGTATTTTATACCGCTTTTTTGATACAACGGACGGCTGTAACAGTTTTTGCCGTGAAGATGTCCGTAAACAACGGCGTCGACTCCGTACTTTTCGAACAGGTCGGATACGGGCGTAGGATCGAACCGAGCCGTGAACGGCGGATAGTGCAACATGAACACGGCTTTGTCGGCAGTACCGCGCTGTTTTTCCATGCTTTGAAGCGAAAGTTCTATTCTGAGCAGTTCGCGCGCGTACAGCCGCTTTCCGTCCTCCGTTCTGTCGTCGGCGCTCCAACCGCGACTGCCGCAGACAATGAGATCGTCCATTCGCACGCAATCGTTCTGAACGGCAAAAACGCCCGACGGCAACGCCGAGCGCACATTGCTTATGCTCTTCCACCAATAATCGTGATTGCCGCGAATTATTACTTTGCGCCCCGGGTATTTGCCGATATACTCGAGATCGGGCACTGCGGCTTCGAGCGTCATAGCCCAACTGAGATCGCCCGCAAGCAGCACTACGTCGTCGGGCGCAACGGTTTTGAGCGAATCCTCTATACTTTCGAGATAGTTATCCCACACCGCGCCGAAAATGTTCATCGGCTTCGGGTTGTTGATCGACAAATGCAAATCGGAAATCGCAAAAACCTTCATGCATGTATTGTATCATTTTGCATAAAGTTTGTCAATCGCGTACGGCAGGGATCGGTCAAAAATCGTCGCCGTCGAACATCGGGAAAATCCTGCCCGAAAAACCGCGGCAAACGCTGCCCGTGCACGGCGGATATTTGCAATATCCGTATGTCGGAACGAGAATATCCACTTGCGCCGTCACCTTTACTATCTGCAAGAGACACCCGCTCACCGACACCGCGTTCGTGCCTATAATCGCTCCGCTGTTTACGCTCATTGCCGTTTGAACTTCTATCGTGTACGGCACGAGCGAGTTCCCGCTCGGCAGACGCAACAGCAATTCTTTACACTCGCGGTAGCTTGCGCCCACCGTAAACAGGTTACCCCCGTTCGCATACGTAACGGCAAACCGCGTCACCGCCTCGCCGCAAACCCTACAGCATCCGCCGTCGCCGTCCGTGACGGTATAGTTTTCGAGTTCGGACGATACCACTCGCGCCGAAACGAACGTGGACTGAGCAGGTATCTCTACGTCCGCAGTCAGCGTGAGCGTAACGTTTTCGTCGGAGAACGCGCAACCGTCGAACACACGTTTCGTTTCTATAACCATTCGGCAACAAAGCCCGTCAAACCCGCCGCAACACCCAGCTTTCTTAGTCATACACACCTCGCGCATAAGTATTTTTATGCGCGTCGGGCACATAACGTGAATATTATTTCCGCCACTTGCATGCCGCGGCTACCTATACGAAAACACGCCGAGGCAATACTTTCGACGGCGTTATCCGAGACTATCTAAATCGAAAAACCACGATATACATAAAAATAAAACTTTTTCTTTATTTTTCCTATTTTAATGAAAAAACCGTTTATTTATCGCGTAGTATAAAATGATAAAACATATCATTTTACCAAGGAGAAATCAATGAAAAAAGACCGGACCGACAAGAACGCCTTAGCTCAAACTCTCGTTTTGAAATGCGGCGTTCGTCCGTACTTATCGGGTTGCACATATCTTGCGGAAGCGATCGAACTTTATTCAGGCGAAGAACAGACGCCTATGTCGGTTTACAGGTCGATTGCGGAACGTCATTCGGTCAAGACCAAAACCGTCATGCGCAATATAGCATACGCAATATCTAAATGCGGCGATATGCATAATAAACTTTCGGACATGATGGGTATAAAAATACATCCCGATGAAATACACAACGGGCTAGTAATCGCGTATCTTGCATTCAAACTCAAAACGACGGTAGCTTAATCGGTTATTGCGCACACATAAGCGGCGTCCGTTTATTCGCACACACAGTTGACGAAAACGATCTTTCGCTCGGAATGACGTTATTTTTTCATTGTACAAAAACCGATTCGGAACGCGCCGAAAAACTTTCTCTACTATTGCGCGTTTGTCAAAACGTTTTCCAATCTCGATATAAGTTTATCCCTGCCTTCGCCGCTGCTGACGCTCGTCACGATCAAATTATCGCGAGCAAGCCCGAGCGCCGCCGCTATCTTTAACGCAGCGTTGCCCGTCTGCGATCTCGACAATTTATCCGCCTTGGTCAAGACGACCGTAAACGGCAAGCACAGATCGCGCAGATAGTTGATAAGCACCTTGTCAAGCTCGGACGGATCGCGACGGATATCCATAAGACACAGCACCTGCGCAATGTGCTCGCCCTGCGTAAAGTATTTGTCCGTACGAGTGCTCCACGCATCGGCTTGACCTTTGTCGGCTTTATGAAATCCGTATCCGGGAAGATCTACGAGATAAAACGGGTATGCGTCCGTCATCACTTCGAAAATATTGATAAGCCGAGTGCGCCCGGGCGTTGACGACGTCTTGCACAGTTTTGCGCCCATGAGCATATTCAGCAAAGTCGATTTGCCGCAGTTGGATCTGCCCGCAACGCAAATCTGCGGCACGTATTCACATGCCGCAGAAGCGTCCGCACAGCTTTTGATAAACTTTGCCGATTTGATTCTCATTCTATTTAAGCACCGCATCGAAAACTTTGTCTATATTGTCTACCGTAACGATCTCGAGCTTTGCCTTGACCTCTTCGGGTATGTCCGCAAGGTCTTTTTCGTTTTCGCGCGGAATGATAAGCCGCTTGAATCCCGCTCGGAACGCCGCGAGCGATTTTTCTTTAAGTCCGCCTATCGCGAGCACTTTGCCGCGCAGCGTCACTTCGCCCGTCATCGCCACGTCGTGCGCCACCTTTTTGCCCGAAAAAGCCGACATCAACGCCGTAGCAATCGTTATACCGGCACTCGGTCCGTCCTTTGGCGTTGCGCCCTCGGGAAAATGCAGATGTATATCGTTTTTGTTAAACTCGTCCGCGTCCACGCCGTATTCGGCGGCGCGCGAACGCACAAGCGACAGCGCGGTCAGACACGATTCTTTCATTACGTCACCCAGACTTCCCGTAAGTTTTATATCGCCCTTTCCGCCCGAAATGATAGCGGCTTCGATACTGAGCGTAACGCCGCCCACGCTCGTCCAGGCCAGCCCAGTTGCGGCGCCGACCTCGTCGGTCTCCTGAGCTACGCCCTCTTTGTACTTAGGCGGACCGAGAAACTCCGCGACTTCCTTTTTGGTCACTTTGTACGACTGCGGACGCTCGTTCTTTTCTACTATTCTGAGCGCGATCTTGCGCATGACGGTTGCTATCTCGCGTTCGAGATTTCTGACGCCGCTCTCGCGCGTATACGCCGATATGATATGCATTATTACGGCGTCGCTCATTTCGACCTTTATGCCGTCGAGCCCGTTCGCCTCTATCTGCTTGGGCTTCAGATAGCGCTTTACTATCTGCGATTTTTCTTCGTACGTGTATCCAGAAAGATCTATTACTTCCAGCCTGTCGAGAAGCGCGGGCGGAAGCGGATCGAGCGAGTTTGCCGTGGTAACGAACATGACCTTGCTCAGGTCGAACGGCATGTCGAGATAGTTGTCTTTGAAATTAAAGTTCTGATTGGGATCGAGCACCTCGAGCAATGCCGAAGCGGGATCGCCGTGCATATCCGCCGTCATCTTGTCTATCTCGTCAAGCAGGAACACGGGATTGTTGACCTTGGCGTTGCGTATTCCGCTTATTATCCTGCCCGGCATTGCGGCGACATACGTTCTGCGGTGACCGCGTATCTCCGCCTCGTCGCGAATTCCGCCGAGCGACATTGTTACGAGCTCTTTACCCGCGGCGCGCGCGATCGAACGGACTATGGATGTTTTTCCGACACCGGGCGGGCCCACGAAACACAGTACCGGCGATTTGAGATTATTTGTGAGTTTGTAAACCGCAAGATACTCGAGTATGCGTTCTTTGACCTTTTCCAAACCGTAATGGTCTTCGGCAAGCACCTTTCTTGCACGGTCGAGCGACATATCTCCGTCGGTGGACTTACCCCAAGGCAAGTCGAGGATCAATTCTATATACGAACGCGCAACCGTCGCTTCGGGCGTCGAGGGGCTCATTTTTTCAAGCCGCGAAATCTCCTTTTCCGCTTTAACGTACGCGTATTCGGGGATATTATCCTTCATTGCAGCGAGCCGTTCGCGAAGCTCGACTATCTCGTCTGTATCCTCACCCAACTCGTCTTTGAGCGCTTTTATCTGTTCGCGCACGTAATACTCGCGCTGATTTTTGTCTATGCTCTGCCGCACTTTGGCGCTTATACGCTTTTCGAGCGCGCGTATTTCAGTCTCGCGCACCATTACCGTCAATATCTGTTCGTACTGCTCGGACAGCGTTTTGGTCTGCAATACGTTCTGCTTGTCAGCCGTCGAAGTGAACAGATAATCGGAAACGGTGGAAACAAACCGCTCGCCGTCCTCGACGGACAGCGTGCTCAATACGTCGCCGGGGAGTTTTGTATCTATCCGACGGTATTCCTTAAACTGCTCGGCAAGCCGACGCTTGACCGCTTCGAGATAGACGGGGTCGTCTCTTTCGTACTCGTATTCTTTGAGCGTTACTTCGAAATACGGCGTGCGCGAAACGTAAGAGTCTATCTGCATTCTGCGTTCGGCAATAAATACTACGCGCATTGCGTCGCCGGGCAGGCGCTGAACGTTCTTTATGGTAGCAAGCACGCCGACGCGGTAAATATCCTGCGGCGCGGGATTGACTATAGTCGCACGCTTTTGAGCGACGAGGAATACGCTCTCCTGTTCCTCTACGGCTTGCGCAACCGCGGCATACGATTTGTCGCGCACCAAGTCGTAGTGTACCGCCTGACCGGGGAACACCACCTTGCCGCGAAATGGAATCATTTTATACGACTTGACCTGCTGCGGCATCGTTGTCTGATCTGATTCGAATATAGATTTGTTTTCCATAAGCTGACCTGTACTTTAAGTATAACACATTACGCCGTGATTTACAAGTATTTGCCGCGACGGAAATCATTAGAGTTTAATTAGAAGCGTGACGAATTTTGCGGTCGGTTTTCGGAATTTCTAAAACAGGCATGACGACGCGTCAAATCTTTCCGTCGAGCCAAACGCGCAGTTCGTCGAAACCGCCACGATCGTACTTCGTTATGTCTGCGTCGGCAGTATTGATCATGCAGTTTGTAAGCAAGAACACATCAAAACCGAGCGCGCCCGCGATCATGTCCTCGCCCACGTCGTTACCTATCATGACACATTCTTCCGCCTTGCAGCCCAACACACGCATGATTTCGGAATAATATTCCGGATTGGGTTTACAGTAATGCGAGTTTTCGTACGACGTTATGTATTCGACTTCGGACGGATCTATCCCCGCCTTTTTGAGCCGCGTCTTCTGCGCCGTGAGCGGAAATATGGGGTTTGTCGCAACCACTATGCCCACGCCTCGGGCTTTGAGCGCCCGAACGGTTTCCGCCGCCTTGGGGTCGCACACGTCGATAGCTTTTATGCTGCAAAAATCTTCGCGGTAAAACTCGTCGAAGATCTCGATGTCGCCTTTCGCTTCTTCGCCGTAAATGTCCGCAAAAACGTCCCAAAACACCTGCTCGTTAGTGCGCGATCCGTCATTCGCGACCATCGCCGCAGTACCTTTCCATATGCTGCCGACGAGCTTCTGAGGCTCGTAACCGCGCGGCGCGAGCTTTTTGCACAGCCCGCCGAAATACTCTTTGACAAAACCGTCGGGATCGAGCGGCAAAAGCGTGCCGTCGAGATCGAAAAACGCTTTTTTGATTTTCATGATTCGCACCTAAACTGTATATTGCGGCAATGATCTCTGTATTACTTCGCCGCCGCCGCTACCGCTGCCGCTACCGTTTCGGCTACGCGCTTGTCGAGCGGGTTCGGAAGAATATAATCAGCGCGAAGCTCACTGTCGGAAACGAGCGACGCGAGCGCCTTTGCCGCAGCGAGTTTCATACCGTCGGTAATGTCGCGCGCGCGCGCGTCGAGCGCGCCGCGGAATATCCCGGGAAATATGAGCACGTTGTTGATCTGATTGGGCTGATTGGACGCGCCCGTTCCCACTACCGCGGCACCCGCTTCGAGCGCTTCGTCGCGCGTGATTTCGGGCACGGGATTGGCGAGCGGAAACACTACGGGGGCTTCCGCCATGCTCTTTATCATGTCTTTCGAAACGATACGCGGCGCACTGACGCCCAAAAACACATCGGCGCAGCGCATTGCGTCCGCGAGCGTTCCGCGAATTTTCGTTTTGTTGGTGATCTTGGAAATTTCCGCGTGCGCGGGATTGTTATATTCTTCGCCGCCGACAAGTACTCCGCACTTGTCGACGCATACGACGTCGCCCGCACCGAGCGCCAAAAAGAACTTGGCGATCGCTATACCGGCGCTGCCCGCTCCGTTTATCACTATGCGCACATCGGCAATTTTTTTGCCGACGACGCGAAGCGCATTGGTAAGCGCCGCGCCTGCTACAATCGCCGTGCCGTGCTGATCATCGTGGAATACGGGAATATCGCACAACGCTTTAAGTCTGCGTTCTATGTCAAAGCAACGCGGCGCCGAAATATCTTCGAGATTGATCCCGCCGTAGCTCTTTGAAACGGCGGCAACGATCCTCACGATCTCGTCGGGATCTTTCGTATCTATACAAAGCGGCACGGCGTCGATATCGGCAAACGCTTTGAATAGCGCGCACTTCCCCTCCATGACCGGCATGGCGGCCTCGGGACCTATGTCGCCCAAGCCGAGCACCGCCGTCCCGTCCGTCACCACCGCAACGGTATTGTGACGGCGCGTAAGCTCAAACGATTTGGACTTGTCATTTGCAATCTCGGTACACGCGCGCGACACACCCGGCGTGTAGCACAAAGCGAGATCGTCGAGAGACTCGAGCGGCGCACGCAATTTAATCTCGTACTTGCCCGCCCACTCGTAATGCTTTTTCAAAGATTTTTCGTAAACGTCCATACCATACCCCTTAAAGGTTTTTAATTGTGTAACGAAACGGCAGCCTCGACAAAACCCCGAAATTATTCATCATCGTGCGTGACGATATGCGCCACACCGTCGGGAATGTCTTTAAGATAATCGTGAAGAAAAAGCGGAAACGCTTTTATATGCGGAAGTTTTTCGACGGGCACCCATTCGACATACTGATTGCCGAACACTTCGGGTCGGCAATGTTCGATATCGGCGGGATTCGGCTTCATCAAAAAATACAGTGACAGTCCATGCCGCGAATAAACGCCGTGTCGTGAGAGAAAAAGTTTTCGTGAACGACGGCGAGCCTGTCTATATCGAACCGCACGCCCGTTTCTTCGTAAACTTCGCGCATAATCGCCTGCTCCGCCGTTTCGCCGTGATGAACGCCGCCGCCCACCGAATAGTAATAATCGGCTTTATCGTTTTTGGCAAGCAAAACTTTGCCGTCGCGAAGTATTATGGCGCCGACGCGGTAACGAAACCAATTCTTTCCGCGTTCGAAACAGCAATCTCTTTCGTCCATTATCGCCATATAAACAACCGTCCTTTACGGATGCGCGCACGCACCGCGATCCGCATACCGTTTAATTATAAACGCGCCGACAAATATTGTCAATCGATTGCGCGAAACATGGCGGATAGCTTAACATCTGCTATATAATTACTCCTTTGCTATTAAAACACTTTCTCTAACGGCACCCAATGCTCGTCCGCCATATCTTCGGCAAACTCAGTATTGTTGATATACAAATCATTGTCCTTATCCCGCACAAACCCCCAATGCAATTTATGTTCCGCGGCGTATAACTTGAAAGCATTGAATTTATTTTCAATCTGAATATCGATATTTTTATCTTTACCGTTACTTTCACCGCCCTTTGTTTCGATAATCCAAATTGTTCCATCTTTCTTTTTGACGATATAATCGGCATAAAATAACCATTGATGTTGCATTGCATCAATATAAACGATTGAAAAATATTGCTGTCCGGAATCGCCGTTTTTATATACCCAATCTATATCATCCCGTTTTTCGCAATGTTTCTCAAAAAGCATCTCGGATGTACTTCTGACTACGCTTGTTGCAAATCCTGACGTGTACTCTTCATAGGCATTACTCAAATATTCCACTTCATTCTTGACCGTAGGGTCATACTTATAAAAATCCTGCTCCGGAATAGAAAACGGAACGGTTTTCGGCTTAAACACAAGTTCTGTTTGTTCCGTTGAATGTGCCGTTGCTTCCTTGAAATCTTGGCGTAATTTTCTTGCATTGTTAATTACAAAAGCATAAAATTCCTTTGTATCAAGTACAACGAGATTTTTTACTGTAACCAATTTTTTACGGAAAAGGCGTTCCAAAATAGTCTTAACTTTCGGGGTTTGTACATTGATTGCAGACTTAATCATATCTACACTGTGCATAAGAAATATACCGTGCTTATGCGTGTCTACCACTCTATGTATCGTTTTATGTTGGTCGCTTTCTAACGTAGACGTCGTTCTGACAAATTCACCAGAAAGAATCTGTCCGTTAATTTTATCTCCGAAGATATATCCCTCTTCGGCAAGCAACCGCTCGTTTTGTTTTTTATCTTTCTCAAGACGATATTTTTCAGTTAAATGAGCGCAAATTTTTTCGTAAACTTCACGCTCGCCCAAACCACCGTAATCCAAATTACGCAACTGTTTTTCAAGCGTAAATGTCTTGCACTTTTCTTTTAAGAAAAGCCGACGAGTTTCGTAAGCCTTATCAACGCTCGCTAACAACCCCGCTTTGTATTTTTCGTCAAACGTATAAACATAGCAAAAATCAAGCAAATCGTCTTCATAATGTTTTGCTTCGGGCATTCTGCGAATTCTGCCTATTGTTTGAATTTCAAAACTTTCACTCATTCCCTCGCGCAATTTTACAAGTATCTTTGCCCGCGGACAATCCCATCCTGTACTGATTGCTTGCTTCATAAGCAAAAATACGGGGATACCGTCGTTATCCGTCAGATTATCGGGCAGGGCTCTTTTATCCTCGCTCATCCATTTAGAAGCCATTCCATTATCATATGTGTAGCCCATAGCTTCGAGCTTCTTTTCCACGGCGGCAATCGTTTCGGGATGTCCGCTCGGAAATTGAATCAACACAAGCGGGCGGATCGTCTTTCCTATTTGCTTATATCTTTCCGCTATTGTTTTACGTTTATTATCCGCGAGTTCCAAAAGAAAGTCGTAATCGTCGTCAACTTCCATACCGTCGGAAACACCTTCGTTTACATACAACGCTTCAGTTATAAGCCCCTCATTGATAACGTCCACTTCATCTATCTCAAAGTACTCAAACCGCTTGTTTTCTACCGCAGTCGCACTTACACGAATTATATTCTTTGCCGAAAAGGCATCGATAATCGCTTTCGCTTTTGCTGTATTATTGGAGTGTTCCTCATCAATAATAATGATAAAAGTCGTATTGGCGCGGTGCGCTTCTGCAATCCTGTCAAACAGATTTTTACGTTCACCCTCGCGCAGAGCCGTGTTGCCCGTCTTTGTAACGAGTTCCCAATTTATGAACGTAGTACTCTCGGAAGGAAAACCGCTTTGTAATGCGTCAAACAAGTTCTGCGTATTACGTTGCGAATTGTATTTAAGCATCTTTTTACGACTCTGTTCTTCCAAATCGCCCTTACCGGGACAAAGCCATATGAACGCCGTCTTACTGTCGATTTTACTCAAATATTCTTCGATAAAGTCGATGAGTATAATCGTCTTACCTGAGCCGGTAGGCGCTTTCATGATTATCGTTTGCTTGCTTCGTTCGTCCGCAACCAAATCAATTAGTTTTAATACGGCTTTTTCTTGAAAATCAAATAAGTTTATGTCTATTCCGCCTACCATGCTTGTCCCTCCTCTTTCAGCTCAAACTTAAAATATGTGTCGGGAATAATATGAATCTCTATCCCGTCGAAGGTTTTGAGCTGTTCCGTGGTTAATAATACGTTCTTGGAAACATACAACGCTTTCACGCCGTTATATTCTCCGAAATGTTTTTGCAATTCGTCTGCTTCCTTATCACTCATTACCATTAGATATTGACTACCGTCGATTTTAACGCCGTACTCAAGCTGTATCATTGCGGCGATATGCTCCAAAAGTGCGTCGGACAAAAATTCCTCGTCACGCGCAACAAAATCTGTGCGGTAGTATTTAAGGTTTGTGGGAATAGCTTCTCGCTCTCCATATCCATTGCTGAGATTGGCAATACGCTTGTATGTTACATTTTCACAAATCGATTGTTCATTATTAGTGCATAAAATAAACTTACGATTGCCTCCATCTCTTTTGTTTTGCTCTAAAACTGCTTGTGCCGTGGTTCCAGAACCCGCAAAAAAATCCAAAACTATTGCATTTTTGCTGCTTATTCCGTTTATTTCAAATGCAATTAACCTTCTTATCAATTCACTTGGTTTTGCGAATTTGAAAGCGTCTTCTGTTCCAAAATGCTCTCTTATTTCTTTTGTGCCATCTTGCGTAAAAGGACCATTAAAAATAGTTATCGGTTTCCCACGACGTATATTACCAAATTCATCATATAAATATTTTTTCGCTCTAACGGAATAAGTTCCATCTTTTTGCTTATTAAATTCAACTTCATCATTTTGTATAGCTGCTTCCAATCGTTCACGACTCCATACCCATTGTTTTCTTGGAGTAATTATATCACCATTATACTCAATATCATAAACCAAGTTAGGTCTATCTCCTAAGCTCGTCGTCATTAAAGGTTGAGTCAAATAACCGCCTCTTGTCGAATACTTATCATCTTTCTTGCTATATGCCGCCTGTCCTTCTTCATCAAGCTCAGAAGTTAAGTCTTTTATCGGCTTCTTACTATAGCAGAGAATATATTCATGCACACTTATAAATCCAACTGTTTTTGCCCCTGCGCCATATTTATTTTTCCATATAATTGTTTCTACACGATTCTCTTGTCCGAAAATATCATCACATAATAACAGCAATGCCGCCATTTCATTGTCATCTACACTAATAAATACTACACCATTTTCACTCAGAAGTTTTCGTGCAATATTCAGTCTGCATTGCATAAACGAAATCCATTTGCTATGCCTAAATCCATCCTCTTTTGAAACAATAGTATCATCATATCTAAAATCCGAGCCACCAGTATTATAAGGCGGATCAATGTAAATAACATCGATTTTTCCCTTGTGAGTTTTTTCAAGAAGATATAAACTATGTAGATTATCGCCCTCAAGCAAAAAATTGTACGGCTTATCGGGCGAGGCAGCAATTTCCCGCTCTTTCACTTCCGTAAAAACGGGTATATGCGTCCGCATTTGAACGTCGACTTTTTCTTCGTGTTCTTCCCACACAAGCCCATACTTTTTTGCATTAAGCTCGCTTTCGATCTCGCCGAGCGCAATAAGCATTTCGTCGTCGTTCTTGTGTTCTTCTTTAATTTTTTCCAAAAACTCAAGCATCCGCTTGCGCTTTATTTGTGATAGATTAGGCATTAGTTACCCCCTTTTCCACATACAACCTTAAATACGGCTCAAAAAATTTATCAAATTTGTCATACTCAAATAAACTTCTAAGTTCCACTATTAATAAATCTATTTCTCTTGTCTTTTCGGTCTTACAATATTCTAAATATGTTGCATAAGCAGACTGATTGTTTACTAATTGTGCATAATTAGTAAACTGACCAAAATTGCCACCATTAATTTTAGACCAAGCATTTTGAAAAATATTTATGGCAACACCATTATAAAGATATTCATCTACTTTTAATTTTAACAACTTGTACTTATCAAATAATAGACATAATACTTTTCTTAATTCATCATCACTTTGCGGCAATAGAAGTCTTGCTCTATTGACTGCCTGACATACAATATTTAATGCATTATTAAGACCATTTGAAAATATTGCAGGTAATTGTGCCCCGTTTTCAACAAAAAAATTAGAGAAAATTAAATATGAACGACCATCCATAAAACATATCGCTTCCAGAGCCGAGCAAAAATCATTGTAAATTCCTAAAATATCCGAATGCATTTGAATACGAATATCCCTCTCGTTAATTTGCTCCTGCATGTTTATATTTTGTTTAGCAATTTCTTCTTGTAACTTTTTATTGATTTTGTGTTGCATTATGGAAATAACAATTACAACAACAGAAAGCAATATAGGAACAAAAATGCCAACAATCGAGACCCATAACGGTAAAGAATTCGAATTCATTGTCGCTATAATTTCGTCTATCTTTTGTGCTAACTCCTCCATATTTAGTCCTCCACTATTTCCATAATATCGGATATATCGCATTCCAACGCCTTGCAAATTTTAAGCAAGACAGACGTTTTAACGTCCTCGTTTCTGCCGAGCTTCGCCATTGCGGTTGTAGTTATGCCCGCCGCAACACGCAAATCCTCTTTTCTCATATCTTTATCAATCAGTAGTTTCCATAACTTTTTATAGCTTGCCGCCATATCAAATATCTCCTACTCTTTTTAGGATATTTATATTATAGCACACCCAAAGGCAAAACGCAAGATAATCTCCAAAATTTGGAGAAGATCTTATAAGCAAAACGGCTCTACTTTTTCGTAAAGCCGTCATAAAAACTTAATATAGCCGTAATATCTCTGCGTCTGTAATTATATATTCTGTTTTATCTTTACCCATACTAATTGCGCTATAATTATTCTCATCTCTATTTACTGAAATTATACGTACTAAATGTCCATTGTTAAGTAAAACTATATCACCGATTTTATACTTCATCTCGTTTGCATTTTGAAATGATTTAGCCAAGCGTGGATATTTATGCTTATATTCAACATACTCAATATCGTTTTCATTAACTATACTAATGGATTTTTCATTTGTTTCCCACAAGTTTGTAGCTTTGTCAATCCAAACAATTATTTTGTAAATTAGCTTTCCCACTTTAATAAATAGCTTGACATTATCTATTATTTCTTGCGGCTTCTCTAAAACTTTATTTGTCACTTCCGATATTGCCAATGCAATTGAAGAACGGACAAAATTCTTAGTATCATTATCCCACTGCCGTCCACCGCACTTAACGACAAAAGTTGCAAGACTATTTGATACATTGGAAACAATTTTTGAACTGCGATAATCTCTTATGTCATCTAAAATATTTTTCTTTTCAATGAATCTTTTAGCACTCACATTTTGAGTCCGCATAACTGGCGGCGTTATTCTTACTGCTTGCTTTGGGATTTTATGTATATATGTCGATTGAAAAAAACTCGGCGAAGCTGCTTCTTTTTTTCGCTTTTTTTCGTTTTGCTCTTTATATTTTTGATATTTTTTACTACGTGACTTTTTTGTTAAGCCCTTTGACGCTCTCTCAAAAGCATCTCTGTCAGTTCCTTTGAATATCATTTTATTACTCCTTGTTGAACCTCTTAAATGATTTCAAAATTCATTAGTGTTTCCTTTATTGCTTTGACCATTTTGGGGGTTGGATGCGCTCTTGGTCTTTTAAGTTCCTCTACTGCGTTAGGCGCGTCATACATAGGTAATCCCAAACCCCGTTTGACTTCGGCAATATATGCCGTATGGACTTTGAAGCCATAAGTCTTTTCGATATAGTCTTGTATCTTCTTATACGTTACTTTATCTTTTGGCTTGCGTTCATCGGCTCGCTCTTTGATTTTCTTTAACGAAAACTGTCCCTCGTTCTCCCCGAATTCTACGTCAATGTTGATATGAGTGTCGGGAATTTTTTTGGAGAGCACGACGAGTGTCTCGACGTGATGCGTGCACGGAAACATGTCGAAAATTTTACAAGCCGCGACCTTGTATTCCGCAGTTGCCGAATCGAGAAATATTCTTATGTCACGGCACATTGTGGCATGGTTGCACGATACGTAAACGAGTCGTTTGGGCTCTATACCGGCGATCGCATTCATTACCGCGGCACCGCAGCCTTTTCGGGGCGGATCTATGATCACGTCCGCGCCGGCAACGTCTTTTGCTATTTGCGGCAGAACCGACTCGACATTACCGCAAACGTTGGTTATTCTGCCGGAATTGCCGTTCAGTGCCGCCGTTCTGTCGGCGTCCTTTACCGCCTGCGGCACACATTCGACCGCTACGACGCACCCACACTTTTTTGCGGCGAGATTGCTCGTAATGCCTATACCGCTGTAAAGATCGACAACCGTATCCGAAGACAAGCTTTCCGTCACCGCCGAATAAAGCCTGTCGCGAATAACGTCGTTCACCTGAAAAAACGACAGCGGCGAAAGCTCCGCGCGAACGCCGAGCACTTCGACGGCAAGGCGCGGTTCGCCCTTTACGAGCCTTGCCGTTTCACCCATGATAACGTTGTTCTTGCGCATGTTCGGTGATACGAAAAAATCGACATTATCGGGCAAACGTTCGGCGAGAGCGTCTTCCCCGTCGAAACTTTCTGCATTGATTACCAGCGTCGCCGACATGCGTCCGCCCGCCTCGCGCACGACAAGGTGCCGCAAAAGCCCCGTGCCCGCAGCTTCGGAATACACGGGCAGTTTACGCTCGTCCGCAAAATCGCATACGATTTTCGCAACAGTCCGCACACCGTCGCTCGCAAAAACACATTCGACGGGCTCTACGACGTGCGTATTGCGCCTGTATAGCCCGACCACCGTTTTTCCGTCCGACGTACCGAACGGGAACGACAGTTTATTTCTAACGACGGCAGATCCGTCGCTCGAAATAAACTCACTCGGAGCACAGCTCAGATTTGCTATTTTTTTAAGATTGTTTTCCAGCTCGGCAGAAAGAACTTCGCGACGGTATTGCGCGCCGACGTGCCCCATATCGCAGCCGCCGCATTTGTAAAAATGCGGGCACGCGGGCGCGACGCGGTGTTCGGACGGCGACAGCACTTTGATAACGGACGCCGTAGCGTATTTCTTTTTGACGTTTTTTATGACTGCGCGCACACGCTCGCCTTTGAGCGTGTACGGAATAAAAACGACCTTGCCGTCAACGCGCGCCACACCCTCTCCGTCCATACCGCTCGACTCTATTTCAGCTTCGATAACTTCTTTTACGTTCATACCGAGATTATACAACGCGTACGCGGTTTTGTCAATAAACTTGGAGTCAAACAGTTGACAAGCCGACGCGCTTATGATAAAATGATTAGGCTTCTAAGCGAGACGAAATCAATCGGAAGCGGCAAAACCATATATGCCCGCGTGGGGGTATAGCTCAGTTGGTAGAGCGCTTGAATGGCATTCAAGAGGTCAGCGGTTCGAACCCGCTTATCTCCACCAAACAGTAACTATCCGAACCTTTATGTTAGTATAAAGGGCGTTCGGGTAGTTTTTTATTTAACGGAATAGTAATAGAAATCAAAAACAGACGCTTCGTACCTTATATGACGAATGCGTCTATTTTTATGCTGTGATTATTTCTCACGCCATCCGAATTTATTGCCTTTTCGGCTGGTGTGGTTAGCACAGCTAAAAACCGATGTCAACGCGCGAAAAATTTTGCGGAGAATATGTAGTGTAGCAAAAGTCGAGTTCTTAATTGAACTTGACTTTTGCTTTGTATGCAAATTTTTTCGCTGTGGTCGTTGACATCGGTCAATCGGGATTTGAAACAGTCTTTCATTTTAGCTTTTACCCGTGCTCTGTTTTGTTGTTGCCGAAAAGGCAATATAAATTCGGAGGTAAAAACCTAATGAAAAACCAAGTGCAAAATGAAAACGAGATAAGAGATTGTCTGTTGTTCTCGGAGTTCGAAATGAGCGATGTCGATTATGACGTAACGTTCGACATTGTGGATATCGACTTCTTCTATGAAACCGTTACGGTAGCAATAACGGATAACGGCAGAATTACCCAAGACACGTTCCAGCTCATGAAAGACCAAGACGGTAGATGCTATTTCGAATACGGCAGGTTCTACGAAAAGAAAGTATATATCGACGACTTCAACGAGGTGATCTGAAATGAGCAATAACAGAATCTTTAATTTCAGTGTTCTCGACGAAACAATTTCTCCCGATAATGTAATAGCAATATCCGAGATAGTAGCATTTACTCAAACGCGCTTTCTAATAGGCTATATAGGAATCCGTATGCAAAAGATGTATGCCGATTTGTACGCAGACATAAAACATAAGAACGATATAAACCACATATTCAGTGATGGTTACGATATGGTACACGAGGGAGTATTATTCTTATGCGAACATTACGGCGAACATATACACGATGTTATAGGTGTCAACAAGAAAGGCAAACAAGTAACGCTTCGAATGATGTGCATCAAAAAGATGATGAATCTTATAAATAGAAAATCAAGCGATTATTACCGCAATAAATGTGTAGATAGTTTAGCGCCGGAAGATGAGCCGTTGATTGAACTCAAAGAAGAAGTCGATTACGACTATTCTCAATGCGACGAAATAGTGAAAAATCTTAACTTGACGGACAATATGCGCACCGCACTCGAATGTCGAATGGCAGGTTTGAGTTATCCCGAAATAGGTCGAATACTTGGTAGAGTGCAATCCACTGTTTACGAATATTTCGTTAAAATGCGTCAGAGATATATGGCAATATACGGATAAACAACACCAGCTACTAACCCATTCAAAAAGATATTAGCCAACGCATTTCGGCATATCGGTCAGTTAATGCTTTCATTCTCGTCAACTGTTGACCGATTTTCTTCATATCGGATACCGTCATATTAGTATTACATAATAAGCCTACCAAGCTTACCCCTATAGATAAACAATATTCGCGCATTTCGCTCACGCGCTCATCAGTACCTTTTGCTTGCTCTTGGAGTTTACCGATATCAAAAGTATTTGTAATATCCGGATATTTTGAAAGCAATCGATTGACTCCCAATTTCCAATAATAAGCGTCGGAAATATAATCGATCAAATACTGATTTGCATACATAACCGCCTCGGCATCAAAATCCTCCGCATTTTGCATACGTTGTATTTTTTCTAACATCTCATTGCACTTCTTCACTTTGACTTCTATATCATTCGCCAACAACAGCATATAGTTTGCCATATTATTTACATCAAACATTTCTTGAGAGCTATCTATTTTAACTCTATCTATTTTGAAATCGCTTTCGCCAAGCTTCAATTCGTAACATTCAATATTGCCTTCATTACAAACATCTAATAATAACTGTTTGCATAAAGGATCGACATTTACCCCAAACGTGATCGACTTGATTTTAGGAATTTCAATAAAATTATGTTTATTGGGCTCAGATACGGGACAAATAAATCTCCATTCTTTTTCGTACTCCCAAACAGTATCTTTAACACACAGATAATCAATAATATTGAATAAATTAAAATCGCACTGGACAAATTGATATTCGCCTTGTTCACTCTTTTTAACGGATGCTACGCCGAAATCTTTTAATGCGATTGTCGGACGTTTCTTTGAATACTTTACAGACTTCAAAATTGTAGTGATTTGACTAACATCACTAAAATCATATTCGACGCAAATACCGGAATATGAATTAGCGTAATGCGACCACATCAAAGCATTATCCCACCCACTGACGCTAAAACAAGAGACGTTGATTGTAGACAAAAAATGCTTGAATAACGGAATATATTTAGTATCCCGTATCTCGATTATTTGTCTTTTAACTGCGTCGAATTTTTCTTTTGATCCTAACAATTCATTTATATTATCTTCAGTAATATCTACATCTTCTAGTTTACCGATTAGCAAACCAAACTGTTGATATACTTGTTTCGGGAAAACACCTTTAAGCATTTTGGGTAATTTTGCATAAATCTGAGAATGAAATGATCGAAAGAAGTCATAATACGACAAATGCTCTTTATGCATAGCCTTTTTCATCAACAAGATTTGTTTCTTAAGATCGTTTAACGCTATGATTAATTGTGTAAATTCGCCCAATAAATCAAACTTAACGACAAAACCGATAATACTTTTTAATTCATCGCTTGCATCAAAAACATTTAGTACAAGGTCGATTAGCTCATCGTATAGTTTATCTTCCGAAAAACCGATTTTCGAATCAAACGGATCGTTCATATTTAATGGGGTTTGCGCGTAAACAACACGATGACGAATATTCTCAATGTCATAAACGGTGAAATCATCTCGACGACAAGGACGGTATTGGTAAAATAACCCTCCGGCTTTCTTAACTGCTTTTTGTGTATGTAAAACATGCTCTAAAATTTGTGCAGAAAAATCCTGATTTTCTATTGTGTTCATATAATTTATCTCCAAAAGTAAACTTAATGTTAAAAAATCGATAAGGCTTTTTATTAGATTATACAGCAATTCTATACGATTGTCAAGATGCGATTATTCACTTTTCAATGTGCGAAAATATATATTCCGACTGCCTTGGAAATAGACAGTTAGTTATGTTTTAAGCCCGCTTTGAGTTTACGGCGTGCGCTTGTTCTCGTCCGCACCCTCTATCCTGTCATACGCTTCGGCGCTCTTGCCGAGTACCGGCTCGCCGAATGCGAAAAAATCGAAATCGCTCGATTCGGTTGCGGCAGTCAGGGTATGCGGCGCCGTCTTATACCATTAACATTGGCAAATTCGCCCGAAACGCCGGTATTGTTCCACAGCGGTATGATCGGTTTTTCCCAATTATATGAATTCCATTCGAAGGTGCGCGTCTGAACGAAATCTGGATTGGACAGCGTAACGGTGTATCTCGCGCCCTGAGCGTCATTTTCGCCGTATCCGTAATAATCGGCAACGATGCTGTCGTTGACGAACATATATAGAAATATTCGCCGTGCGCGCTGCCGCTATCTTGACGGAATCTTCATAGCACTTTTGAATGTCGCGAAAATCTTCGACGTTCCTAATGAACGCGCCCGCATTGCCGTCCCAATAGAAATTGCCGACAAAGTTATGCGCGTACGCAATGTTGGCTATGCGATATTGCTGTTGCTACCGCGGCGCATCTCCATTGCGAGCCTGCGGCGGCTGTTACTTTCGTTTTCGGCAATATGGGCAAAGCCTATTACCGCGTTTTCGTCAAGATCGGCAAGCGTGAAAATCGCTTCCGCAGAAATTAACATTGAAAATCCCCAAATATAGCGCACGAGTCACATATTATCTGTGTATACACGCATTGCAAAATGTAACCTTTTTTGTCTTATATGGCGGAATATCGACCGTGGAGCCGTAAAGTATTTTTAATTTCGGAGGACGAGATGATAAAATATCACAAGACAGAAACATTCGAAAGGAGCTATCATGAACGTTTTCAAAATACTGTATTGTCGGACGTTTCAATTTGTTTTTAAGGTTGCCATACCCATACTGCCGTACAGGCGTCCACAAATTTTGCAATCGGTAGAAGCCGCTGCGGACAAGCTGCACGCGCTCGGCAGTAAGCGCGTATTCATCGTAACGGACGCGGGAGTACGCGACGCGGGTCTTTGTGACCGATTCGTTTCGGCGCTAGGCAAAAACGGCATAGACAATATCATTTACGACAAGACTATGCCAAACCCTACCGTCGCCGCCGTAGAGGACGCGAGAAACGAATATGTAACGGCGGGGTGCGACGCTATCGCTGCGATCGGCGGCGGAAGCGCGATGGATCTTGCAAAAGCGTGCGGCGCACGCATCGTCCGCCCCAAAAAGAACCTTAACAAAATGGCGGGACTGCTGCACGTTCGCAAAAGACTGCCGCCGCTTTTTGCCGTTCCCACAACTGCGGGAACAGGCAGCGAAACCACTATTGCAGCAGTGATAACGGACGGCGAAACTCACCGCAAGTATGCCGTAAACGATTTCTCGCTCATCCCGCACTTCGCAGTGCTCGACAGCTCACTTACGATCGGGCTGCCGAAAACGATAACGGCATACACAGGTATGGACGCGCTCACGCACGCAGTGGAAGCGTACATAGGCAGATCCACGACAAAGGAAACCCGCGCAAAAGCCGTGGAAGCCGTAAGATTGATACGCGAAAACTTAAAAACGTGCTATGACGAACCGTCAAACGCCAATGCGCGCAACAACATGCTGTATGCGGCGCATTATGCAGGCATAGCGTTTACGAAAAGCTACGTCGGATACGTTCACGCCGTAGCGCACAGTCTGAGCGGCAGATACGGACTTCCGCACGGGCTGACGTGCGCGGTGCTTCTTCCCGTTGTTCTCGAAAGCTATGGGAAACGCACGTACAAAAGACTCGCAAAACTCGCGCGAGCGAGCGGCGTATCGACGGCAAAAAACAACGCCGACGCCGCCGAGGAATTTATTTCGTTCGTATACGGCATGAACGAGTATCTCGGAATACCCAAAGGTTTTTCCGAGATAGAAGAAACCGACGTGCCGCAAATGGCAAAATACGCCGATAAGGAAGGAAATCCGCTCTACCCCGTTCCCAAGCTGTACGGAAGAAAGGAGCTAGAAAAAATTTATTACAAGGTGAAATTATGATAGCAAACATTATAAACGCGCAACGCGAATACTTTGCGGCGCACAAAACGCTCGATGTAAAGACACGACTCGCGTACTTAAAGAGCCTTAAACGCGAAATACGCGAAAGGACCGCCGACATAGCCGCGGCGCTCAAATCCGATCTCGGAAAATCACCGTCCGAATCGTACTTGTCCGAAATAGGCATGGTGCTCGAGGACCTCGGGTTTCACGTCAAACACCTTAAAAGCTGGACAAAACCGAAGCGCAGGAAATCGCCGCTCGCGCAGTTCCCGTCCAAAAGCTATATTATGCCGTCGCCGTACGGCAACACTCTTATAATTTCGCCGTGGAACTATCCTTTTCTTTTGTCCATGCAGCCGCTCGTCGGGGCAATCGCCGCAGGCAATACCGTCCTGCTAAAACCGTCGCGAAGTTCCGCCGCCACGAGCGCGGTTATTAACGAGATTTTGGAACGCGTATTCCCGCAAGAACTCGCGGCGTGCGCGTACGGCACCGACGGAATAAACGACGAAGTTCTCGCCAATAAGTTCGACTATATTTTCTTTACCGGCGGCAAAGACGTAGGCAAAAAAGTGTACCGCGCTGCGAGCGAATACCTTACGCCCGTAACGCTCGAGCTCGGCGGCAAAAGCCCCGCGGTTATTGACCGCACGGCGAAGATCGACCTTGCGGCAAAGCGCGTCGTTTTCGGCAAGTTTCTAAACGTCGGACAGACTTGCGTCGCGCCCGACTATGCCGTAGTGCACGAGAGCGTTGCGGAACGGTTTGTGGAATGTCTTAAAAAACACATCGCAAAACTCTACCCCCGCGCGCTCGAAAACGACGAATACGGAAAGATCATCAGCGAACGGCATTTCGAGCGGGTCAAGGATCTAATTTGCGGCAACGTGGTATGCGGCGGAAACTATTCGGCGGCGACTCAAAAGATCGAGCCGACCGTCATATTCCCAGCAAGCCTCGACGATCCCGCGATGCGCGAGGAAATATTCGGACCGATACTGCCCGTGCTGACGTACAAAACAGACGAAGAACTTTTCGAAATTTTGGACAAAAACCCTACTCCGCTCGCGTTCTATCTTTTTACTTCCAAAAAGAAAGCCGAACGATATATTCTGCCGCGCGTGCGCTTCGGCGGGGGCTGCGTAAACGACACCGTTATACATATAGCGTCGTCGCTTATCCCGTTTGGCGGCGTCGGAAGCTCGGGGATCGGGAGCTATCACGGCAAAAAGAGTTTCGAAACATTTTCGCACATGAAATCGGTGCTCAAAAAGTCGAACGCGATCGATCTTCCCATTCGCTACACGCCGTATACGAAATCCAAGGACAAAATGATACGCTTCTTTATGAAGTAAAAACGTGCATTACGAAATTTTTTCGGCTAAGCGGTCAAAAACGGTTGCAAAATGCTTTGGTCTATGGTATAATCATTTAGGTTTTGCCGCTATAGTCTAGAGGTTAGGACGTTGGCCTCTCACGCCGAAGACCCGGGTTCGATTCCCGGTGGCGGTGCCACAAAACGAATCGGAACGTTTGTTTCGATTCGTTTTGTTTTTACGAAGGCATAGATATTCTCGAATATTCCGCATGATTTCGCGGCTTCGGAATAGCCGCATGCAAAAAAGAACAGTCCGCAAATGCACTCCCGTAGAAAACCTAAAACTTAATTATAATATAAAAGGCGCGGCTTCACGCCGCGCCCGATCATTTTTAATCTGAGGATTACCAAATCCCCCTATGGGAACTACGGTAAAAGACAGTCTTTTTATTTTGTGTTTATCGCTGTTTACGCCGCGTCTTTGACGATCTTGGGCGGTTTGCCGTCGTGTATCGTTTCGGCGGTTATAATGACCTTTTTGATGGTCTTATCGGACGGTACGGAGTACATTACATCGAGAATCGCGTTTTCGACGATCGTTCTGAGTCCGCGCGCGCCCGTATGCAGCGCGATCGCTTTGTCCGCTATCGCCGACAGCGCGCTCTCGTCGAACTCGAGCTGAACTCCGTCGAGATCCAACAGCTTTACGTACTGCTTGACTATGGCGTTTTTGGGTTCGGTAAGCACGCGAACAAGGTCTTCCGATTTAAGATCCTTGAGCGCTACCGTGACGGGAACGCGCCCGACAAGCTCGGGGATCAGTCCGAACTTTATAAGATCCTGCGGCTGAACCTGAGGGAGTATCGTATCGGGATCGGTCTTTTCGCTGTGCGTAGCATTGCCGAAACCTATGCGCGTTTTGCCGAGTCTGTCCGAAACTATCTTGTCGAGACCTACGAACGCACCGCCGAGAATAAACAGCACGTTTGTCGTGTCCATATGGATAAACTCCTGCTGCGGGTGCTTTCTTCCGCCGTTGGGCGGGATGCTCGACACAGTGCTCTCTATGATCTTGAGAAGCGATTGCTGAACGCCCTCGCCCGATACGTCGCGGGTTATGGAAACGTTTTCGCTCTTGCGCGCTATCTTATCTACTTCGTCTATATATATGATCCCGCGCTCGGCTGCGGCGATGTCGTAATCGGCGTTCTTTATGAGCCGGAGAAGAATGTTTTCTACGTCCTCGCCGACATACCCCGCTTCGGTGAGCGTCGTCGCATCCACCATTGCGAACGGAACTTTGAGTATTTTGGAAAGCGTTTGCGCAAGCAAAGTCTTACCGCAACCGGACGGACCGAACATGAGTATATTGCTCTTATTAAGCTCGACGTCGCCCGAAACGTTGCGCTCGGCAACGGTGCGCTCGTCGTCGCGGCCGCGCGACATACCCGACACATTGCGCAGGTTGTAATTGACGCGCTTATAGTGATTATACACCGCAACCGACAGCACGCGCTTGGCCTCGTCCTGTCCGATAATATATTTATCGAGCTCCGCTTTGAGCTGCTCGGGCGGCAAGAGCGCCACCTTATCGGCAACGGGCGCACGCGACTGATCGTCCAGCTGCTTGCGGCAAATCGCCACACATTCGTTACAAATATAGATGTTGTCACCGGGCGCGGCTATAAGGTGCTCGACTTTTTCCTCGGGCTTACCGCAAAACGAGCAATGCGGCTCGTCGTGTCCGACAGTCTTTTTTGCCATTAAACGAAAACTCTCCTAAAATTTTAAGCGCGGCGTTCGACTATGCCGTCGATGATCCCGTATGCCTTTGCCTCTTCGGCGAACATATAATAATCGCGTTCGACGTCGCGTTCGATACGATCGAGCGGCTGATTGCAATTTTTCGCGAGGATCTCGTTCATGCGCTTTTTGACGCGAAGAATATGTTCGGCGGTTATAGCTATATCGCTCGCCTGTCCCTGCGCGCCGCCCGACGGCTGATGGATCATGATCTCGCTGTTGGGAAGCGCAAAGCGCTTGCCCTTGGCGCCGCTCGACAAAAGGAACGCACCCATAGACGCCGCCATGCCGACGCATATGGTCTGCACGTCGCACTTAATGTAATTCATTGTATCGTAAATCGCCATTCCCGCAGTGACAGAGCCGCCCGGGCTGTTTATATAAAGCGAAATATCCTGATCTTCGCCCTTGCTCTCGAGATACATGAGCTGAGCGACGACAAGGTCGGCGGTTATGTCCGTGACCTCGCCGGTCAAGAACACGACGCGATCTTCGAGAAGCCGCGAAAAAATATCGTACGACCTCTCGCCGCGGTTGGTCTGCTCTACGACCATGGGCACTAAATCGTTTTTTATACGGTCTATTCTGTTCATAACGTCTCCTCGCTTTTATACTATTCGGATTTTTTACTTTCCGCTTTGGGCGCCGCCGGCTTTTTAGCCGCAGGTTTTTTGGCTGCGGGTTTTTTAGCCGCCGTCTCGCCGTCTGCGGGTTTTTCGGTCTTATCCGACTGAGACTTTTTTGCCGACGGCTTCTTTGCTGCGGGCTTTTCGGCTTTTTCTTCTTCCGCCGGTTTATCGAGCACGAACTCGTTGCTTTCCAGAAGCAGATCGAAGAACTTGTCGGTCATGATGTCGTTCATGGCGACTTCCTCGACAGAGCCGTTCATGCTCTTTGCGTCGCGCTCGAACTCTGCGCGTGCCATCGGGTCTCTGAGTTTGTTCTTAACTTCCTCGGGCGTGACTTCCAATTTTTCCGCCGCGATTATAGCGCGCATTACCTGACGCATTTTTATATTGCGAGCGGCAGGCTCTTTGCGCTCTTCGCGGTACTGCTCGACCGACGAATTGCTGTATTTGAGATAATCCTCGGGCTTTATGCCGTAATGCGACATCTGATGCTCGAACTCTCTGTACATTCTGTCGATCTCCGCGGAGAGTATCTTATCGCTTAGCTCGGTGCTTTCGGCGTTGTCCGTAACAGCCTTCATTGCGGCGTCTATACGCTCGTTGCGCATACGCTGTGCGGCTGACTTTTCAAGTCCTTCGCGCACGGCGTTTTTGTACTCTTCGACAGTGGAATACAAGCCGCGGTTCTTGACGAACTCGTCGTTGAGCTCGGGTATCTCCTCCATGCGCACTTCGTTGACTTTGACGTGGAACACTGCGTCCTTGCCCTTAAGGTTTTCGGCGTGATACTCGTCGGGGAACTTTACTTTGACGTCGCGTTCCTCGCCTGCCGACGCGCCTACCAAACCGTCCTCGAAACCGGGGATAAAAGCGCCGCTGCCGAGCTTGAGCTCGTGGTTTTCGGCTTTGCCGCCCTCGAACTCCACGCCGTCCACCGTGCCGACGTAATCTATTACGGTCACATCGCCGAGCGCTGCCGGACGGTCAACCTTGACTAGCCGCGAAGCACGTTTGAGATCGGCGTTTATCGAAGCGTTTACGTCGTCGTCGTTTACATTATACTCAATCTTAGGCAGTTTAATACCTTTATATGCACCGAGCTTTATCTCGGGATAGAGCGTAGCGGTAAGCGAGAAAGCAAGCGCAGCGCCGTCCTCGGGCTTATCCATGGAAAGTTCGGGCTGACCGAATATCTCGAGCTCGGGATGTTCCGCAAGCACCTTGTTATATGCACGGTTGATCGCAATGTCGATCGCGGCGTCGAAGAAAACGCCCTGACCGTAATGCATTTCTATAAAGCGGCGCGGAGCATGACCGGGGCGGAAACCGGGAACTTTATATCTGCCCTTCGTGCGGTTGTACGCTTCGGTCATTTCGTTTTCCCACTCGGCGGCGTCGAGCGAGATCTTAAAAACAGCCGCGCTCTCTTTTTTCTCAAATGTTGACTTCATGTATTCCTCCAAATAAATACGTAACTTTACTATTCTATCATGATACGACGGCATTGTCAATCTTTTGAATTACCATTGCGGGCAAAATCCGAAAAATCCGAATCGCCGACATTCAAACTCGACAAAAACGTCACCCTCTCCGCGTTTGCATATGCCGCTACTATTTTCCGCCCATTCTGTTTACAAACGCCGCACGACGTGATATAATCGTCTTATGCCCAAGGACGCTCTTACAATTTACAGATCTGCCGAGGAATTGGACATGCTCGTCGGCGGACGCGTCGATAAAGTCGCGATGCCTAACGGCGACACGATGATCCTGCTCTTTCATACGAGCGCAGGCAATCACAGGCTGCTTATTTCGTGCAACCCTTCGCTGCCGCGCGTGCACATAACAAAGCTCACGTACAAGAATCCCGAAGCGGCTACGGGCACGCTGATGTATTTTCGCAAACGGCTCACGGGCGCCGTTCTCGAAGCCGTGGAAAAAGACAAATGCGAGCGCATGATCACGTTTCGATTTTCGGCATTCGACGAACTTCGCGAACGCGTCAAGTATGCGCTCGTCGCCGAACTGACGGGAAAGTGCGCAAACGTCGTATTCGTCGAAAACAACGGAAAGATAGGCAACTGTCTGCGCAGGATATATGCCGAAGCGCCCGGCAAGCGCGCGGTGTTCCCCGGGCTCGACTATGCTATGCCCAACCCCACGGGACGCATCGGCGTGTTCGACCGCAACGGGCTTAAAGCGCGCATAGCGGAAGCAGGCGACGTCAAGCTGTCTTTCGCCGCCGACAAATGTGTGGCAGGCCTTGCAAGCTCGACGGTAAACGAGCTTGTTTATTCGCTAGGGCTATGCGAAGAAAACGCGCGAAACGCCGACGCCGCGGACAAGTTCATAGACGGCGCGCAAGCGCTATATTACGCGCCGCTCGCGCCGTCGGTAACGTTTGACGGCGAAAAACCGCTCGACTTTTACTTGAAACCGTACGCCACGTGCGCAGGCACGGTAAGGCGTTTTTCCACGCTGAACGAAGCGATGGACGAATATTATTCCAAGCTGTTTTCCGCTTCAGATCTCGCGGCGTATATAAAGCCGCTTAAAAACGCAGTCAAGTCAGCCGTGACGAAAAACAAAAAGCGGCTCGCCGACGCCGTGCAAAAGCTCGCCGAAAGCGAAATGTGCGACCGCGACCGCATACTCGGCGAACTGATAACGGCAAACATTTACAGAATAAAACGCGGCGACAGATCGGTCACTGTCCAAAACTACTACGACGAAAACGGCGGCACGATCGACATAGCGCTCGACGTCACCAAGAATGCACAGCAGAACGCCGCCGCCTACTACAAGGCGTACAACAAGAAGAAAAAAGCCGCCGTATATGCCGAGGCGCAGAAAAAAGCCGCCGCCGAAGCGCTCGACACGCTCGTGGGAATATCGTCCGAACTCGAACTTTGCACCGACAAGCGCGAACTCGACGAAGTGCGCGCCGAGCTCGTTTCGCTCGGGCTGATCCGACCCGAAACCAAAAAGCGCAAGGAAAAGCCGACGCCGTCCGAACCGTACAAATTCGACGTTTCTGGCGCGACGCTTCTCGTAGGCAAGAACCACGCGCAAAACGACAGGATCACGCGCGGCGCGGCAAAGACGGACATTTGGCTGCACGTAAAGGACGCGCACGGCTGCCACGCGGTGCTCAAAACTTCTTCGCCTACCGACGAGCAACTTCTCCGCGCGGCGCAAATCGCCGCATTCTATTCGGAAATGCGCGGCGCGGACAACGTCGCGGTAGACTACACCGCCGCAAAGCACGTGTTTTCGCACGGCGGCGGCAAAGCCGAATATTTCGAATACAAAACGATCATAGTAACGCCGAAAAAATAAACGGACGACTCGGCTCGCTTATACCGCCGATATAGCCGTCGCTTTTTAGCGCTCGGAAGCTGCCTGAGAATATAATTTTATCAACTGCTTAGCCACGCCGTCGTCGGAGTTTTTGCCGATGACGGCTGTCGCCATGAATTTAAGTTCTTCGCAAGCGTTCTCTACGGCGTAACTCTCGTCGGCGGCGCGAAACATTTGCGCGTCGTTTTTTCCGTCGCCGAACACGACCAGCCGACAGCCGAGCATGCGTTTGATCTCCGAAATAGCGTTCGCTTTGGTCGCCGCTTTCGGCATGATCTCCAACCACTGCGCGCCCGAATATATATCGCGCTGATAGACGCACGAATGATCGCGCTTGAATTTTTCGTACAGCGGCGCAAGTTTTGTCGGCGCGTCGATACACGTCAGATAGAATGCGTCGCCTTTATACAGATCGGTCGCCGACCGCACGGGATTTCGGCGCACGGACGTTTTGCGCGTGGCGATAAACTCCGCGCCGTCTTGCGTAAGTTTATCGGGCATATACGAAAATTTTTCGCGCCCGTCGATCAACGAGTATACGATCGGATACACGCCCGCTTCGAGCAAGCTGTCGATAACGGGCGCAGCCGTATCTTCGAAAGTGTTTTTAACGATGATACTCCCGTCCGCGCCGACGGCGAACGCACCGTTATACAGCACGCGCGGCGCGCTCGTCAAAAGCCCCTCCGTCACCTGCGCCGCGGTCTCGCCGCTGCGCGCCGTGGCGTACGTAAACAGCATGCCGCGCCCGACGAACTCGTTTATGACGCGCTCTGTGTATGCCGAAACTTTCTGTTCGGGACCGAGCAGCGTGCCGTCCAGATCGGTCACAAACAGCGTTTTCACGACACGTACAGCCTGTACAGCGCGACGGACACGGCTACCGACAGATTGAGACTGTCAACTTTATCCGACTGCTCTATCCTAGCCGCGCCGAACTTATCGAAATCGTGCGGGAGTCCCGTCGCCTCGTTGCCGAACACGAGCGAATATTTTTTGTTTTTATCGAAGTTCACACGTCCGAACGGCGCGCCGCCGAGCATGAACGGCATTACCGTGCGCCCCGGGAACGCCGCAAGATATTCGTCGAACGAAACGAAACATTTATGCGCAATGCCGAACACCGCGCCCATGCTCGCCCGCACCGTTTTGGGGTCGAACGGATCCGCGGCAGGCGTTATTACCGCGAGATCGGCACAGTCGAACGCCGCAACGTCGCGCATAATAGTACCGAGATTGCCGCTGTTCGACGGATTGACGAGCACGACGTGATGTCTTTCGCTCGATATATCGCAGGCGAATTTATCGAATTCGGCTATCACGAAGCAGTTTTCTTTGGGGCTCAGAATATTGAACGGCTTTTCGCCCACAGTCACCGGCACGCCGAGCGCCTCGGCTCTTTGCGTGACCGCTTCCACCTCCGAGCGCGGCGAAACGTATATGCGGCGCGCGCACTCCGGACGTCTGTTCAAAAGTTCCATCGCCACCGTCGCGCCGAGCGCATACGAATAAGCGTCGTCTTTTTTGTACCGCTTTACCATACAGAAATTATAGATTGCCGAGCGAGTTTTGTCAAGAATAAACGGACACGAAATACGCTCCGCGTTTTTCGGCAAACAAAAACCGCCCGTGAGGGCGGTCGTTATCTCGAATCATATCAAGCTATATCGCTATCCAAATAATACCGAACACGGCGAGCGCCAAAAGCACGCCCATGATACATACGTTTATGATCGCCGATTTGTATACGGGATCGCGGTGGTTTATCTTTTTTGAAAACAGTACGAGACAGCAGCGCACGACCGACATGGCTGCGCCGACAGCATAGCCGATAAAGCCGGCAAGAAGCACGCTGTCGTTTGTGCACAGTCCGACTATGAGCAACACAAACCCCGCAAGCATGACGAGGTCGCAGACTTGCCTGAGTCCGAACGGAGTGAAATATCTTACGAAAATGTTTTTCTTTTTACGTGCCAATGCCATAACCGTTTCCTTTAATTTCGATTTGATTTATACCAATGCTCTGATAAGACCTATAATAGTGGAGACCACGCCGAACGCAACAAGTACGACCATGATTATCCACAGTACGAACATACCCGTGCCGCGGTGCCGTGCGGAGTTATACGATAGGATTATCGGAACAACCATGCCGAGCGCAAAGCAAAGACTCTGTATCCAATGACACGCCTTGTCTACCCATTGCCAATCGAAAAAGTTGAAAAATCCCGATACCGCCATCGCGATACCTATCGCGATCACTACCCAAAACGAAAAACGGCTGAGCGTTATTCGAGGTCCGCCGGACGATGTGCGAATCGTCCTTGTTCTTTTATTCTTCTGCCTTGCCATAATTATACCTCTTTGAAAGATATTTTATTCGGGAGCGTACGCCCTGCTTATTTAAGCCCTTTCGAGCCGGGCTTCACTGCCGCCGTGCCCGCTTTGCACATAGGACATTCTTCGGGCTTGTATGTTTTTACGTCTATTTGCAACAGAGATTCGTTGGGAACGCCGAAGTCTACTTTGCCGCCGCTTCTGTCTACTACTTCCGCAACCGCTACGACCTCGCAGCCGAGACTGTTTACAAGATCTATTACCTCTTTGACCGAACCGCCCGTAGTAACTACGTTTTCGGCTATAACGACGCGGCTGCCTTTTTCGAGTTCGAACCCGCGTCTGAGCGCGAAATTGCCGTCCTTTTCGCGTTCCGCGAACATATTGGGTATACCGAGCTGTTTGCCGAGTTCGTAGCCGAATATGATCGCACCGACCGCAGGCGAAACCACGACGTCCGCCTTGTACTTTTTGAGTTTATCTGCCGCCATAGCGCAAAGTTCCTGCGCTATATCGCCGTGCTCGAACAGTTTTGCGCACTGCATATATGTGTCCGAATGTAACCCGGACGTAAGAATGAAGTGCCCGTGAAGCACCGCACCAGACTTTTCGAACAGTTCCATTACTTTATTACTCAACGGAAAGTCCTCCGATCAACGTTTGTACATCTTTTATGTTATCACTTTCGACGATGTTTGTCAACTCATTTACTATCCTTAACGCCGCATACGGATCGAAAATGTTAGCCGATCCCACCTGCACCGCTGCCGCGCCGCACAGCATAAACTCGCCCGCGTCGCGCCCCGTCATCACACCGCCCATGCCGATGATCGGTATCTTTACCGCCTTGTAACATTCGTACACCATTCTGAGCGCTATCGGCTTGACGCAAGGACCGGAAAGCCCGCCGCCCGTAACCTTCAGCACAGGTCTGCGCGTTTTGAAATCGACCGCCATCGCGGCCACCGTATTTATAAGACTTACGGCGTCCGCGCCGCCACGCTCCGCCGCACGCGCATTTGCGGCAATGTCGGACACATTGGGAGTCAGTTTGACGATAAGAGGTTTTTTACACACCTTTCTTACGGCGCGCGTAATGCTCTCGACGCCGCTCGGCTCCACGCCGAACGCCATTCCGCCCTTTTTTACATTCGGACACGATATATTGAGCTCTATCATGTCCACATCCGTTCCGCTTAATATTTCGACTATTTTTACGTAGTCGCTCTCGCACGCACCTGCCGCGTTCGCTATAACTACCGTACCGAGTCCCTTCATAAACGGCAGTTCATGCTCGATAAACGCGTGAACTCCGGGGTTTTGAAGCCCGACCGAGTTTAACATACCCGACGGCGTTTCCGCTATTCTGACAGGCGGATTGCCCTGCCGCGGCTCTAAGGTAAGCCCTTTGGAACATATACCGCCGAGCTTGCCCACATCGTAGAAACCATTGTATTCTCTGCCGAAGCCGAACGTTCCCGACGCGGCGATCACGGGGTTTTTGAACTCGACGCCGGCAACAACCGTTTTCATATTCATAGCACGATCTCCTCCAAAGGAAACACGGGCCCGTCGGCGCACGCGCGCAGCATTTTTTCTTCGCCGTCGCGGCATATCCTCACTGCGCACACAAGACAAGCGCCCACGCCGCAGCCCATTCTCTGCTCGACGCTCGCGAACCCGATGACGCCGAGCTTTTTGCAGTACTGCTGCGCGGTTTTCATCATGCCGCGCGCACCGCAAACATAAAGCACCTCGGGCGCGATCTCGGTGAGCAGTTCTGTCGGATATCCGCGGTACCCTACGCTTCCGTCGTCCGTACAATAACACACATTGCGGCAAACTCTATCAAAGTCGTCGCGGTATGCGTCGCGCACAGCAGAATCGGGAAAACCCAAAAGTGCGGTACAGTTCAAACTCGGATTATCCGCGGCTATCTTGAAAAGAGGCGCGCAGCCGGTGCCGCCGCCCAGAAGCGCGATATTGGTTTTGTCCGGCAGTATCGGGAAGCCGTTGCCGAGCGGCAACAGTGCGTCGAACCGCGCGCCCTTTTTTTGCGCGGTAAACGCCGCGGTGCCGTCGCCAACGTTCGCCATAATGAACGATATCGTATCTTTCGTATTGTCGTATACGCAGATCGGACGGCGCAAGTCTTTGTTAGGCACTTGCAAATGCGCAAACTGTCCCGCATTTATTTTGGGAAGTTCGGTTTCCGATCGGCACTCGACCCTGTATAAGTTTGCGCCGAATTTTTCGATTGAGCTTATTATAAGATTTGATTTGACAGCCTGCATGATATTCCTTGTCTTATGTTTTCGATTTGCGGTTTACAGCCCGATCGCATTTGCGAGGTCGGCCTGCATATCGAGCGCCGCCGCACGCGCGCCCTGCGCGTAAGTCATGCCTTTATATTTATCGGTCTTGTAAGCCGCGATGATACCGCGCGAGTTGTTTACGATCGCGCCGTTTCCGTCGGCGTCGAACGAAGCTGCGGCGTCCTTGCCTCTGCCTCCCTGTGCGCCGTAACCCGGCACGAGGAAAAACACAGACTTGAATCTCCTGCGCAGTTTTTCGGCTTCGTCGGGCGACGTAGCGCCGACAACCGCGCCGACCGCACCGTAGCCGTACTTACCGACCGTATCGCTTCCCCACTGCGAGATCAGCTCGCCGACGTGCATGTAAAGCGGTTCTCCGCCGTCCACGCAGAGATTCTGTATCTGCGCAGCCGAAGGATTGGACATTCTCGCAAGCACGAAAATACCCTTGCCGAACTGCTTGCACTTATCGGTGAACGGTTTTATTCCGTCATATCCGGGATAAGGATTGACCGTAATATAATCGTAGCCGTCCGCGCCGAGATATGCTTCGGCATACGCCTCCGCTGTAGCTCCGATGTCGTTGCGCTTTACGTCCGCCATTACTATAAGCCCGTTCTTTTTGGCATATTCGGCGGTTTCCCACATAGCCTTTACGCCGTGATACGAATACATTTCGTAATACGCCGACTGTATTTTTACGGCGGGCACGATGTCTTTGAGCGCGTCAATGACCGAGACGTTAAACTCTAAGAGCGCTTTTCCTGCGTCCACAGGCGTCTTAACCAGCCTTTTTAGCTCGTCGGGCAGGTAGTCGATCTTTGTGTCAAGCCCCGCGACCGTCGGATTTTTTACGGCACGGATCTTGTCGATGAGCATATCGGTAATGTTTTTCATATCTGCTTTTGTTCTCCTTTTACGAACACAGTAACGATCCGGCCTCTGAGCCGCCAACCGTCGAACAGCGAGTTTTTGCTTTTCGATCTGAATGTGCGCGCGTCCACCGTATATTCCGCGTCGGGATCGACCACTGTTATATCCGCGCGCGCGCCGTCGATTATCTTTCCGCCCTCAATGCCGAGTATGTGCGCCGGCGCACCGCTCATAAGCCGACTCAGATCGGTGGGCTTTATCGCCTCGGTAAGCACGAGATTTGTGTAAGCGACCGAGAACGCCGTTTCGAGCCCGACCGTGCCGAACGGCGCATAGTCAAACTCCTTGTTCTTTTCGTCGGCGTGGTGCGGCGCATGATCTGTCGCGATCGCGTCTATCGTGCCGTCGGCAAGCCCTTCGATCACCGCGTCCACATCGCGTTGCGAACGCAGCGGCGGATTGATCTTTGCGTTGGTATTATATGACAGTATATCGTCGTCTGTCGCCGCGAAATAATGCGGACACGTTTCGCACGTCACCTTGACTCCGCGCTTTTTCGCCGCGCGGATTATATCGACCGAAGCAGCCGTAGACACGTGACAGATATGGATGCGCGCGTCCGCTTCCTCGGCGAGAAGCACGTCGCGAGCAATGCCCGCCGCTTCCGCCGCCTTGGGTATGCCGCGAAGTCCCGCCGCCGTAGCGTTCTCCCCCTCGTTGACTACGCCCGAGCCCGAAATGCTCTTGTCCTCGCTGTGCGACAGCACGGGCAGTCCGAATGTCTTGGCGTATTTAAGCGCATTGAGCATGACCGCGCCACTCGCAACGGGCAAGCCGTCGTCCGACACTGCGATCGCGCCCGCTTTCTTCATCTTGCCGTACTCGCAAAGCTCTTTTCCGCCCTGACCGCGCGTTATGCAGCCTATGGGATAAACTACCGCATTACCGCACTTTTCCGCGCGCGCAATCACATAATCGATCATCGCGGCATTGTCAAGCGGAGGGGTCGTGTTAGGCATACAGCACACAGCCGTATATCCGCCCGCGACAGCCGCTGCAGTCCCGCTTTCTATATCTTCCTTATGCGTTTGACCGGGATCGCGCAAATGGCAGTGCATGTCGATAAACCCGGGAAACACGAGCTTACCGTCGCAGTCTATGACTTCCGTCCCGAAACTTTCTATGTCCGGTTCGACGCGCGCAATGGTTTCGCCGTCGATAAGCACGTCCGTTTTCATCATGCCGTCGGCATTGACAACCGTGGCGTTTTTGAGTAATATCACAGCTCGCCTCCTTTATTTGCGAGAAGTTGCAGCATTGCCATTCGCACGGCGACGCCGTTTGTCACCTGTTCTTCTATGACGCTTCGTCCGCCGTCGGCGATCTCGCCAGAAATTTCCGCGTCGCGGTTAATGGGCGCGGGATGCATTACGATAGCGTCATCGGCGGCGCGGCGCACGCGCTTTTCGGTTACGCCGTAATATTCGCGGTATTCTTCGAGCGTCGAAAAATACGCCTGATCCATGCGCTCGCGCTGCAGTCGCAGCGGCATGATTATATTCGCGCCGACTACGGCTTTATCAAAATCGGTTTCCACCGTCGCGCCCAGCTCTTCCATGCCGACGGGCATGAGCGTGTACGGCGCGCATACCGTTACCTGAGCGCCGAGCGCGGTGAACGCGAGCGTATCGCTTCTCGCCACGCGCGAATGTTTGATATCGCCGACTATAACGACTTTAAGTCCCGCAAGGCTCTCGAAATGCCGCTGCGCCGTCATAACGTCCAACAATGCCTGTGACGGGTGCTCGCTCATCCCGTCGCCTGCGTTTATGACGGAAGCGCGCACCGTTTCCGCAAGAAGCCGCGCGCTTCCGCCTACAGGATGCCGTATGATTATTATATCAGTGCGCAGCGCGTCCAGCGTTTTGCCCGTATCCACGAGCGACTCGCCTTTTTGTACGGACGACGTCGCAACCGATATGCTCGTAGTCGTAGCGCCGAGGTTTTTAGCCGCGATCTCGAACGAGTTGCGCGTGCGCGTCGAGTTTTCGTAAAACAGCGTGGCGACGCTTTTTCCGTGCAGATACGGCACGCGCTCGCCCGCTATCAACGATTCGCGCATGGTCTTTGCCACCGCCAATATCTCGTTTATTTCGGATTTGCCGAGATCCTTTATTCCGAGAATGTCCTTACGTTTCATATTCTCTCCTTGCTATTGTTTAGCCAAGTTTTTCGTGTGCGCGCAAAAAACCGAGCGCCGAACGGAAATCTTCGGGCTCGTCCGCAGTAAAAGTGCGCACGGCATTATCGCGCGGGAGCGCGAACGTAACGGTATGCGAATGTAACAACTGCCCCGCAACGCCCAAACGCGCGCTGCCGCCGTAAAGCGCGTCGCACGAAATCGGTTTGCCTATGTACGCGCTGTGCACGCGTATCTGATGAGTCCGTCCCGTCAACAGCCCGAACCGAACGTAACAGTTTTTCTTGAACCGCTCGAGCACCGTATATTCGGTGACGGCGCGCCGACCGTCGGGCACGACCGCCATTTTAAGCCTGTTGCGCTTATCCCTGCCTATCGGCGCGTCAACCGTGCCTACATCGCATTTGTAATTGCCGTCGGTTATTGCAGTATAAAACTTTTTGACCGTTCTGTCTGCGAACTGTCGGCTGAGGCTCAAATGCGCGAAATCGGTCTTTGCGACGATTATAAGCCCCGTAGTGTCCTTGTCGAGTCTGTGCACGATCCCTGCGCGCACTTCGCCGTAAGCGCTCGACAGCCGATCGCCGTAACGGTATTTCAGCGCATTGACGAGCGTGCCCGTTCCGTTGCCCGCACCGGGGTGGACGACAAGCCCGCGCTGCTTGTTTATTACAGCCACGTCGTCGTCCTCGTACACTATGTCGAGCGGTATATCTTCCGCCTTGACGTCCGCGCTTTCCATAATATCGTCGAACGAAACCTCGTCGCCCGTCTTTACGATCTGTCCCGCTTTGCAAACCGCATTGCCGCCGATAAACACTCGTCCCGCGTCGATCAGCTTTTTTATGTGCGAGCGCGTCAGTTCGGTTTCGTCCGTCAAAAATACGTCGAGCCTCGCGCCGCCGTCGGTGCAGTAAACGGTCGTCATTCTTCTATCCTTTGTCTCCCGAAACGCTATCGGTTTTTTGTTTATCGTCGGGTAAATCGACTATTTGTTCGCCGCCGAGCAACTCCTCGTGATCGACGATGCGTTCGTTAAGCGGAAGCTCTTCCGCATATCCGTCCGACATCGCTTCGTCGGACGCGGTTTTTTCGATAGAGCCGCCGCCGTCCGCCTCACCGCTGTCTGTCGCTTTTGCGTCTGCCGCGGTTTGCTCGCCCGAACCGTCAGTCTCACCCGTCGCCTCTTTAGCGAGATCCGCGGCGTCGGCGTCCGTGCCGCTGCCGTCGGCTGCTGCTTTACGCTTGGCGTCCTTGTCATTGTTCATAAATATGAAGTATACGAGAAGCATCAGCACGCCGATAACGAGCGCCGAATCGGCAATATTGAATACGTAAAACGTCTTGCGCCCGAATATCGTCAAGCCGAAATATACAAGCTCTATAAAATCAACCACATAACCGTAAGCCATTCTGTCGATGCAATTACCCATCGCGCCTGCGATAAACAGCGCAAGCGACGCGCGCAGCACTCTGTGCCTGCCGCGGCAGTGAATGAGATAAAGCATTATACCTACCGAAGCCGCCACCGCGAACACGCTGAAAAATATTCGCGCGCCCATTTCGCTTCCGCCGAAAAGGTTGACTATGAAATTGGAACCGAACGCCGCGTCTTTGTTTTGGATATATACGAAATTGAGCACGAACGGAATGACCGTAACACGCCCCGACGAACCTACCGGCATAACGTTTTTGACGATGATTTTGGATATAAGGTCTATCAGGAAAAAGCCTATCATTATGATAAGCTCCATTCTCGCGATCTTGACGTACTTCCATACGCGGACTGCGATCTTCTTTATAAACGCCCAAACCGCGGCGGCTTTGCTAACTGCTTTGTTTTCCTCTTCCATGCCGCTAATATCCTTCGGGTCTTGCGACTTCTATGCCCTCGGGCACTATCAAAAACATATTCGTTTTTATTCCGATTATTCTTCCGCCGAGCGCGTACACGGCGCCCGAAACGAAATCGAGTATGCGTTGCGCGTCCGGCGAATCGGCTATGGGATCGAGGTCTACGACCGCAGGCTCGCGTCTAAGCATATAGTCTATCAGCCGCTCGACGTCGCCCGACGTACGCGGCGCATACAGCACTATATTTTGATACATTCGAGGGAATACGAACTCATCCGTGCCGGGCAGCGGCGCGGCTTTGGATTTTTTGCCGTCCGTCTGCATGGTGGAATATTTGAACTGAGGTTTTTGCCCGAGTGCCTGTTCCGTTCTGTAAACAGCTTCCGCCGGGCGCGCATATTGCTGTTGCAGCGGAGGTGCGTACTGAGGCTGCGGCGGAGGTGCGTATTGCTTTTGCGAAGCAAAACCCGAAAAATTCTGTTGGGGCGCGGAAAACGGATCGGCAGTTCTTCTGCTGCCTATATAATTGCCGTACACATCGTGCGTGTCCTCGTAAAACTCAGGCTCGCCTCCCGTGAAATTGCTTCCTTTGCTCAAAAAATTTTCGTAACTTTCGTTTGCCATTCCGCTCACCGCCTAATAATTTCTTTGACCGAACAGCGCCGTGCCGAGCCGCACCATATTGCTTCCGAACGCTATCGCTTTTTCATAGTCACCGCTCATTCCCACGGACAGGGTGTCGAAGGCTCCGCTCTCGTACCGCGAATAGAGCGCGTATATCTTTTTGTAAATCCCGTCCGGCGCGTCACGCGGCGGCACCGTCATAAGTCCTCGAAGCCTCACGTTTTTCAGATCGAGCAATTTCCCGATAAGCTCGTCCGCTTCGCCGAAGTCCGCGCCCGTTTTGGACTCTTCTCCGCCGACGTTGAATTCCGCGAGAACATCTTGGACGACTCCGCGAAGCCGCGCAAGCCTGTCTATCTCGCACGCGTTCGCCGCAGAAGATACAGACTGAATAAGCTCGACGTCGCCGACAAGGTACTTTGCCTTGTTGCGCTGTAGCGTGCCTATAAAGTGCCATTTTGCGCCCGTAACGGCGTCTTTTTTCGCGAGGTACTCTTGCACGCGGTTTTCTCCGACGCGGTCTACGCCCAGACGCACGAGCTCGTCGATCAAGTCCGCAGGCACGGTTTTTGTCGCGGCTACAAGCGTCACTTGCCTGCCGAAGCTGCCGCTCGCTTTTTCGAGCGACGAACGCACCGCATAAAGATTACGTTTGAGCCCGTCCGTGTCCATAGTAGCACCTGCCCGAGCACGGCGATTTCGCCGCACTGCGGTTGTTTCTTATTATACAACATTATGCGCGCTAAATCAACTGTTTTGGGAAATGAAGTTTTCCGAAATTTGTCCTATTGCGCCTATCCCGCGCAAACGATTTTTCCCTCGGAACGCACAAAGTATTCCGAACGGTGTCTCTGCCCATGCGATACAACAAAGCGCGCCGGCATATACAGCCGGCGCGCTTTACCGCATTACTTATTTTTCGTTTTGTTATTTCCCGATCCGCGAGTCGCGCTTTCGCTTTCCGTTACGATCTCCGACTCTGCGGCGTTACGCCCGCAGTCCTCAGATGAAGTGTCGGGCTGCGCATCGCCGTCGGTCTTTCCTTTGTTCTGCTCGGCTGCGCCTTGCGCCGCTTCGCGCTCGGCGATTTCCTTTTCGATCTTAGCCATTTCGATATCGTTATTCATTTTCGTAATCGAATATGTTCTGCCGTCTGCTTTGAGCGCAATAAAAATCATAAGCACGAATACGCCCGCACCAAGCGCGATAAACCCCACGCCGTTATTCAACAGCGTGTAATCTACAAGCGTTGCTATAAGCGCCGCAATGAATACGGCTGCGAATACGAGCGCGACTATTGCGAGCGCTCTTGCGGTTTTATCTTTCATTGCAATTACCGAAAAAGCAAAGCGCCGCCGCGCATTATGCCGACGGCGCCTTATCCGTTTGATTATTTGTCGTTAAGACAGGCGATACCGGGAAGAACTTTGCCCTCGAGGAATTCGAGCGAAGCGCCGCCGCCCGTGCTTATATGCGTCATTTTATCCGCGAAGCCGAGCTGTTCTACCGCCGCCGCGCTGTCGCCGCCGCCTATGATCGTCGTAGCGCCTTTAAGCTCGCCGAGCGCTTTTGCTACTGCCTTTGTTCCGACCGCAAACTTTTCGAACTCGAACACGCCCATCGGTCCGTTCCAAACGACCGTCTTTGCCGATTTGATAACGTCCGTAAAGAGTTTGCACGTTTCGGGTCCGATGTCGAGCCCCTGCAAGCCGTCGGGTATCTCGCCCGCCTTGCACACTTTGGAATTTGCGTCGGGCGCAAAGTCGTCCGCACAAACATTGTCTACGGGGAAATACATCTTGACTTTCTTTGCTTTAGCCTTTTCTATGATCTCTTTTGCGAGATCGACCTTATCCGCTTCGACCTTACTGTCGCCCGTTTTGCCGCCCTGTGCCTTTGCAAAGGTGTAAGCCATGGCGCCGCCGATTATGAGCGAATCTACCTTATCCAAAAGATTGGTTATAACGCCGATCTTGTCCGAAACTTTTGCGCCGCCGAGGATAGCTACGAACGGACGCTTGGGATCGCCGAGCGCGCCGCCCATCACGTTGATCTCTTTTTCGATAAGATAGCCCGCAACCGATTCCTTAACGAAATGCGAAACGCCTTCCGTCGAAGCGTGCGCGCGGTGCGCGGTGCCGAATGCGTCGTTTACGTACACATCGCAGTACTCGGCGAGCTTTTTGCAGAATCCCTCGTCGTTCTTTTCCTCTTCCCAATGGAAGCGCAGATTTTCGAGAAGCACGCACTCGCCCGCTTTGAGCGCGGCGACTTTCTTTTGCGCGTCGGGGCCTATGACGTCGCTTGCGAACGTCACTTTGTTGCCGAGAAGCTCGTTAAGACGTTTTGCGACGGGAGCGAGCGAAAGTTTTGTCGGCTCCGTCTTTTTCGCCTTGTCTATCACCGCCTGCGAAGCCGCCGCCTGTTCTTCGGCGGGAAGCGCTTCGATTTTCTTCTTGTCCTTTTTGGACAGTTTGACTTCGGCTGAAAGCACCGAATGAGGTCTGCCGAGATGCGAGCAGAGCACGACTTTGGCGCCGTTGTCAATAAGATATTTGATCGTGGGCAACGCGCCGATGATGCGGTTTTCGTCCGTGATATTGCCGTTTTCGTCCTGCGGCACGTTGAAGTCGCAACGCACAAGCACACGCTTGCCCTTTACGTCGATGTCGCAAATTGTCTTTTTGTTCATGGTATAAATATCTCCTTTGGGATTATTTTAAGTTTTAACCGCGTCTGCGTGATCATGAATATACTACGTCGTTACGCTGCGGTATTCGGCAATAAGATACTCGAAGCTGTCGCGCACCTGCAAAAAGTCGCTGTAACAGTCGCTTCGCGCCGAAATGAGCACGGGCGCGGTTATCTTGCGCCTCTCGAGCGCGGAAAACAGCCGATCGAATCTGTACTTGCCTTTTCCCGGCAAGCACCATTTTTCTTTGCCCACATCGGACACCTCGACAAGGCTTACGCGTTGCGGCGGACATACGTCCAAATACTCTCTCAAGTCGTAACCGGCGCTTTCGGCTTGGTACATATCGAAAGTGGCAAAGAGCCTCGGACATTCTTCGAGCATACGCTTGAAAAACGCGGGCGTAGCCGCATACGACCAGCTCATGTTTTTAAGCGAAAGAAGCACGCCGTACTGTGCGGCGATATTCGCGAGCTGCGCGTAACGCTGCGAAAGCCGCATGTAATCGAACTCGGTCTCGCCCGTCAGATTGATCGGACCGCGAAACGTGTAAAAACGCGCACCGAAAACATTGCAAGCGTAACAGATCTTTTTGAATATGAGTTCCGCGTCCGTACGCACGCGCGCATTCGGCGAAAACAACTGCGGTTCGAACTGCGTGGACAGCGGCGAAACGGACGTGACGTCTATATTGCCGCGAAGGGATGCAAGCGAATCGACATACGGTTTTTCGTATTCCGAAAAAGTGTTAAGACAGACCTCCGACGTATCGACGCGCATGTTGCGCATCAACTCGAACATACTTTCATTTGCAACCGTATTGAAAAATGTTGAAGTGGATATGCCGATTTTCATATGCACGTATTATACCACAAACCGCCGCAAAAGGCAAGCATTTTTAACTTACGCTTCGCGCTCAGACATCGACCGTTATTCGACGTTTTTCGCCATTCTTCACCGCGCGTTTTACTCGCGCTTTATACTGCGCAGGCAGATCCGACGGATTTTCGAGCCTCAACTTTCTTATGTTCGTTTTTCCATGCGCTATATACTTTTTAAGCACGCACAGCAAGCACGGCACGAATATAACGTTTGCGCCCATCCATGACGCGCTGTTTAGCAGACATACGACCGTGTAGTCGCCGCAATGCTCGGCAATTATAGACACGCCGACGCGCATAAACACTTCCGCCACACCGCCGGCAAGCGCCACCGTGCCGCGCCCCATGCCCTGAAGCGCGCTTCTGAAAATGCACAGCGTGGACAGCAATACGTAAAATCCGCCGTTGAATATGAGATACTCGAGCGCGTAATCGAACATCTGCGACGTGCGCTCGTCCTCGGGTATAAACATCATGAGCATGGGACGGTTGAGCGCTATGACGGTTATCCCGAGCACCGCGGAAAGCCCCGCACCGAACAGCGTAAACTGTTTCAAGCCCGTTTTTATTCTGTCGTAGCGCTTTGCACCGTAATTTTGTCCGACGAAAGTCGCCGAAGCCGAACCGAAACTGCCTATGATCGACGTAGCCAAGCCGTCCGTCTTTGACGCCGTAGTGTATGCCGGCACGGCGTCGGCGGCGAGCGTATTGAGCGCTTTCTGTCCGAATATCATGCCTATCGAAATCACCGACATTTGCAACCCCATAGGCAATCCGAGTTTAAGCTGCTCCCAATACCGTTTGGCGCTCGGACGAAAATGCCGAGGGCTCGGTCTCAGCCACGGATACTTGAACCATATATACACAAATGTCAAAGCCGCAGACAGCGTTTGCGATACGAGCGTAGCGAGCGCCGCGCTCTTAACGCCCAAATCGAATTTGAGTATAAACAGGCAGTCGAGCCCGATATTGACAAAGCTCGAAAATATGAGGAAATACAGCGGCACCGCCGAATCGCCCACCGCGCGCAGCGTGGACGCGAAATGATTGTACATAGCGGACAGCAACATGCCGCCGAACACCACGGTTATGTATTCGAGAGCATAAGGATAATACTCCGCGTCCGTATTGATAGCTCTCAGCAGCGGCCCCGCGACCGGCACGGCAACGGCGGTCACACACCCTACTATCACAACGGTCAGGACTATCCCGTTTGCGAACGACCGCCGCACGCCGTCGTCGTCGCGCGCACCGAAGCGCTGACTCGTTACGACCGAATATCCCTGCGTAAGTCCGCCGACGAAACCCGTTATCAGAAATGAAATACAGCCCGTAGACCCTACGCCGCCGAGCGCGGCTTTTCCGAGCGTCTGCCCTACTACGACTGTATCCGCAAGCGAGTAGAATTGCTGAAATACAGTGCCTATAAGGAGAGGCAGCATAAACAGCAATATCCTGCCGAGAGGTTTTCCGACGGTAAGATCCATCGCGGCAGACCGACGTAATACAGAAACGCGCCCGTTTTTCATATGCTACGTTATACCACCGAACAAACCGCGCGTCAACGTTTTTTAGGCGGTGTTTTTCAATCAATAGCAAAATTACATATTACGATAGAATCGTTGCATAACGCCAGCCGCAAAGCGTTACATCATGGGCGCGAGCAACCGAAGAATACTTCTAACGAACCGAGTGAGAAGCGTAACCTTTTCGGCTTCGGCATGAGTGATCTCGCGGCTCACGTCCTGTGTGGCGACGAAATCGGCTTTCATGTCGGGAATGGTATCCGTGTTGTAAAGCAGCGCGCCACATTCGTAATGCAGATAAAAAGAGCGGTAGTCCATATTGCACGTGCCTATAAACGCGCGCTCGTCGTCTACGATCATCATTTTTGCGTGTATGAATCCCGGCGTGTATGCGTATACCTTTACTCCCGCTTTGACAAGCACCGGAATGAACGACTTTGTCGTTTTGTAAACTATCTTTTTATCGGGTATTTGCGGAATGATAAGCCGAACGTCCACACCCGCGAGCGCGGCATTTACGAGCGCCGTCTGTATCTCGTTGTCGAGAATCACGTACGGCGTCGTGATATACACATAGCGCTTGGCAGTGGATATCATATTGATAAACGCGCTCTCTATGATATTGTCCTCACGCCCGGGTCCGGACGACACGGGCTGTACGTATCCGTGCGCTTCCGCCGAAGCCCCGATGCTCATATAATCGCGGTACGATATCTTTTCGCCCGACGATAAGCCCCAAAACGTAATAAACATTGTTGTAAATCCAAACACGGCTTCGCCGCAAAAGCGCATATGAGTGTCCTTCCAATGCCCGAACCGTTTCTTCTTGTTAGCGTATTCGTCTGCGATGTTATTTCCGCCCGTATATGCGATCTTGCCGTCTATTACCGATATCTTGCGGTGGGATCTGTTATTAAGCCGCATATCGAACGACAGCGTGATTTTATTGAACGGTCTGACCTTCACTCCGCCGCGTTTTAGCCTACGCAACACTTTGCCCGTTATCGTAAACATGCTGCCCACATCGTCGTACAGCACTCTTACATCCACGCCCGCCTGTGCGCGCTCTATAAGCGCGGCTTCGATCTCGCTCCACACTTCGCCCGGTTCGATGATAAAATATTCCATAAATACGAACTTTTCCGCAGCCTTGATGTCGCGCACGAGCGCGGGGAAAAAGTCGTCGCCGAGCGAAAAGTATTCGGTCGCGGTGTTGCCGTAAACGGGATACGCAGCAGCGTTGAGAACGAGATCGGCGCACGTCGTGCCCGTAGGATTGAGCGCGCGGTTGTCTGCGAGATATTCGGCGTTGCGCATGTTGAGAATAACCTGCGACATGTCGGACGCTCGCGACAAACGCTTGCGCACCCGCCGCGGCGTATGCTGCCTGCCTATAAACAAATATACCAATCCGCCGAATGCGGGCGCGAGAAGAATGAGCATGCACCACGATAGTTTATAGCTCGGATTTATGTCGCGCGATACTATATACAGACAAATAAGAAAACTGAAAAACTCGAAAACGATCCATATCCATACAAAATAGCTCGCCGCATACAGAACGGAAAACACTATTACCGCTATCTGCAACAGGAAAGATATGACCGTTATCGCCGCTTTTTGCGATAAGAGTTTTATCAGTTTTCTGAACATATTTATATTATATTACCACACAACGCGCGCATAAATCAACAATTATATTGTAAGCACAAAAAGAAAGTTTTATCACAGTGCGCGACGTTACGGTCGACTGTATTATTCTTTATCCAAATTTTCGAGCAGCTTTCTGTCGCGCGCGATCGCTTTCAACCGTCGGATCGCTGCCGTTCTCGACTTGGAAAGTTTCTGCTCGGTCATATACAGCTCCCTGTCCTCCGGACTTAAAGCGCTCAAAAACGCCTGTTGCGCGATCTTGCGCTTTTCCGCAGCCGATTTTGCCGCGGCTATCTGTTCGGGCGTACGCGGCTTGCGCGGTTTTTTGGGCTTTTGATTGGCGGCTTTATATTCCTCTATACGTTTCCTTTCTGCCTCGGTGAGCGGCGACGCGTCGGCAAGCAACGCGCTCAATTCCTCGGCTTGGCGCAGTTCGAGCTGAGCCGCGACCTCGCGGTACTGTGCATATGCGTTCTTTGCCGCACGGTCGCGCACAGGCATGTTATCGCCGTACGTTTCGAGCGGGATCGCAACTTCGTCCGCTTTTTCGCGCATTGCGATAACACCCTGCCTGTCAATGCCCGCAGTCTGCGCGGAGGGCTGCAACGCGCTCTGAAGCTCGCGCGTAGGCGTGCCGAGTTCCAAAAGCGCCGCTACGGCTTCCTCTGCTGGAGCAATGGCGAGCGGCGGCTTTGCGCCTTCTATCTTGCCGACCGACACGGATTGCGCGGTGTACGGCGAAATCATGTCAGAACCGAGCCGAGCCGACGGCTGCGGAAGTTCCGGATATATAACGCTCTTTTTGAGCGGCTGCCCCTCGAAAAACTCGGGCGACGCAGGCATACTCGAAATGCCCACATCCTCGATATTTGGCGCGAGATCGGTGCGCAGCCTTACGCCCTGCTGACAGAGTATAATGCCGTCTTCGGTCTGAACGGGCGTCAACAAAATGTTCTTACCGCCCGAAATGGTAGTGAGAACGAGCGTCTGACCGTCCTCCGCCTGACGCAGAGTTGCGCCGGACGCGAGCGCCGCCACGAGCGACGTGGGCGTATCGGGTGCGGGCAGGTTGTCGAGTAACGCCGCCGTTTCGGGCGTTTGCGGCAGCTCTATGTTTTCCGCTTCGGTAAACGCTTTGAGCCTCGCTTCGATCTCGAGTCTTTCCTTTCTGTTTTTTGGCTCGCCCGTTATCATGTCCAAAACGTCCATGACCGCAGTTATTTCGTTGATATTGTCGTAACGCAGATTCACGCCCGAGAGCGCCTTTGCGCACTTGCCGAGCGCCGCGACTTCGAGCGCGTGCCGCTTTTCGGTGCGCGCATAATACAAAAGAACAATGCGCGCGATCACAATTATGAACAGTATTATTATCAGCGTGACTATGCCCTGTCCAGATTGGAAAAATCCGAACAGCGAACCGAAAAATCCGCACTTGTTTCCGGTATACACGCCGACTACATCGCCGAACTCGGTACGGTACCCGTCGTTGCCTGCGGCATTGTCGCCGCGCGTTATGTATTTTCCGTCGGCGGTTATTTCGACGACGCGGTGCGTGATAAGCGTCTCACCGTTTTCGCCGCTTACCTTAAACGTAATTACGGAACCTACCGTTATTTCGTTCGCGTCGGTCGGCTTTGTGTCTACTATCATACTGCCTTTGGGGATAGTCGGCTCCATGGAATCTGACACTATCGCGAACAAGCGGTATCTTCCGAACGTCGTGTAATAATCGTTCTTGAACACGACGAGCATGGCGTTTACGAGCAAGCCCAAAACGATAGCGAGAAGAACTATCATTCCCGTTATCTTAAACGCCTCCCCTACGCGCCTGTTTTTTTTGACGGACGCACCGCTTTTCGCTTGCGTCTTATTTTCCGCTGAATCGGACATTTTGTATATTATACCACTCCGCAAACACCGTTGTCAATATTATAGGGATATTTTCCGCTTTTTTGCGGCGACTTTTTTGTTCGACGAACTTTGTTTTACAAAAAACAAAGCCGAACGGTCGTTCGGCTTTGTCGATCCTATGCGTTCAGGGAATCGCTGTTAAATTGACTTTATACCTGTATGTAACGGTATCACGAATTTGAACTTATGTTGTCGATTGCGTTAAGCTGCTTTTTTGGCAAGCGTTACGGTAATATCGAAAGTCTGATTCATATCGGTCGATACGCTCGAATCGAGTATGATGTTAAGATACTTGTCGTTTACCGTTTCCGTCGTTCCGGCGGCAGTTACGGTAAAATCAAACGTGGCGGCGGTAATTGCTTTCCAACCCTCTGCCGTTGTAGCGGAAGGCGCGGTCGTAATTTCCGCACCGACATTGACATACAAAGTCAGCGAGCTCGTCGTCGTAACCGTTATCGTATATGCCTCGTTTGCCTCGTATGCGGGAAGCTGTACAGAACCTATTGTTTTACCGCTTCCTTGATTATACGGCAAAAGCCCCTCGATATTCGCAAGCGTGGGTGTGCCGGTGAAACCGATCATTGTTATGTTGCCGGTATTGTTTCCGCTACTCGTTACATTACTATTGCTGTTTCCGCTCCACGCAGCGAACGATACCGCGCCGATGCCGGCGATTGCCGCGACCGAAGCCGCGATGACTAAGGGTTTTACGATTTTCTTTTTCATTATTCTCTCCTAAATGGAATTATTTTTATTTTAAGCCTTGTGCGCCCTGCCGCATTCGGCATTAAAACCGTTGTTGCAATTTTTTACGTCGTCTGCCCGACAAAGTTGTCTAATTTTTAATAAACGTATCATACTTGATATCGTATATACTGCCGTTTGCAAGCGCGGGCTTCCAATTTCGGTTAGGCGTGATTCCGCCCGTCCATGAGTCTCCGTCTTTGTTGAGATTTATCTCGTACACCTGCGACATATTACAATTGTATCTCACAAATCTACCGTATTGTATGGCATCGCCCGGCCACCCCGAAGTTATATTCACATCGGCGCCGTCTACATAGTCTTTCATAAATATTTTATTCGGTCTGCTTGAAACAGTCCAGTTTGTATCGTAACTTGCATTGAGGACGATAAATCCGTCGTTGAATGCCAAGCCTATTCTGTTTATAAGATCGGGATCGAAAGACAGTTTGTCTACGGTCATAACATAGGATACTTCCGTGCCGAGAACGAAATCCGCCGAAGATACAATCGCATATCGTCCTATTTCCGTTCTCGTGCCGATTTTATCCATTGTGATTATGATCCCGCTCGGAGCGTCGTCCAACTCGTATACTATCAGACCGTCATCATTAACTTCCGCCGTCGGGCGCGTATTCCACCCGTCAGACGTCAGCGTCGTATCTTCTCCGCCCACCGTCTTCCACGCATGGATATGGTAATCGTTTTCGCCGTTTATGCCTACAAGCTCAGACACATCTACTTTAACTCGGAGTTTCGACGCGACATAATGCGCATAATATGTTGCGCTATTGCCGACAGTTATCGGGAACGTTACTTTTTCTCCGCCCGTAGCCGATGTATACCACCCGTCGAATTCATACAAATCTTTTTCGGGCATGACCGACGGCTGCTCGATCGTCTCGCCCATACGAACGTCGTTATATTCGATATTCTCGCCTATGCCGCCGTTAATATCAAACGTGACGGTGTATAAGACTTCCTCGGCAAATACGGGATAGAGCGTCAATTCGCTGCCGCCATCAAAGTCGGTCAGGTTTACCACGCTCATACCTTCCGCCGCGCTTTCCGATTTCGCCCAGCCGACGAAGTGTTTGCCGTCGGGAACGGGTATCTCGGGCGCAGTGCCGGCAAGCGTCAACGGGAAGTTTGTTTCTGCATACTCGATTCTGCTCGAGGCTCCGTCGCCCGTCACATAGTTTATATAATACTGTTTGGTCCACTTGGCGTAAAGCGTTATATCCGCGGTTACGGGTGCGGAAAAATCATACGGAACGGTACAGGCTTCGTCGGTATACCAACCGCCGAACGACGAGCCGTCCTTAGTCGGATCGTCGGGCTTCACCGCGTTTTCGGCAAACGCAACGTTCTGTACGGCGTCGCCGGCAAGAGTTCCGCCGTTTGCTTCGAACATGACCGCATAGCCGTTTTGCGCATCCGGTCCCGTTATGTACAGCGTGTCTATCAAAAAGTTGAACGCGGGAACGATCAGCACCGTACCGTCGGCTTTGACGTACTCTTTACCCGCGCCGTATTCCGTAGTGCCGACGAGCCGCAGCTTGTAATCGCCCGTCGCGTGTATGTCGAGGTTGAAATCGTCGTCGAAGCGCGCGGTATGATCGGGATACAGCGAAGACGGATTGGATAGGACTTTTTTGGGAATAAAGTATATCGTCTTGTTGCCCTTGCCGTCGCGGTCGCCCGTCTCGTCGAGCATATACATCTTGATCTTACTGCCCTCGGTAAGATTTATGTTTATGGATAGATCCACGTTCTTCGGATAAGAAACGACCTGGTTCATATGCACGCGATCGTCGTAAATGGTCATATCCTCGTATTCCGATTCGATCGCGTTCGTCATATTGGTAGTGAATCGCGGATCCCAAAGCAACACGTTGTTCATCAGCCCGCCGAGATAAAAACCTTTCGGCATACCGAACCCGTCCTTAAAACGGTTTCTGCCGTTAATATTGCTCGCCGTCGCCGTGAGCGTAAAATCGGCCGCCGCATCAGTGACTATCTCTATGTCTAGCGCGAAATACTGCTGATCGTAATCACCGAAAAACAGTATGAGATACGTGCCGCCGCTCATATATTCGGGCAGCGCATTGGCAAGACTTCCGTCCTGTTCGATAATGTCGTAATTTATATCTGCAAGCGTTTTCGTATTCGGCGAGTTGTACACCAAAAAATCGTCGCTGCCGCCGCTCGGACTGCCGTCGGGATCGGTGCGCATGCGCTTGACGTTGAACGATTTTATATGCGTCGACGAAAGCACGCCGTCGTCACCGTCCACGGTGAAATTGACGAACGCTATGGAATTGTCGTCCGTCCCCACTTTGTTATCGCGCGATACGCAAACGTAATTGCGGTATACGTATTCGTTTTCTACGTCGCTCGGCTTAGTTGACGCGGCGACAGACCGCACCACTATGTCGTTTTCGGTAGGAGCAATAATTTCGGCGGTGTTGCGCGTGTATTTTTCGCACTCGTAATATCCCGACGTATTGTAATTAAGCCGCAGAGAATAATCGCCGTATCCGCCGTCGAAATATTCCGTAAACTTAAGATCGGCGGTCTTACGGTTGTTATCGGTTCCGAACGCGAATATGAAATAAGTATTCGCGTCGGCAATATCGCAGCCCGACATGTCTATTCTTATAACGCCGTCCGCAGGGACCGTGCCCGGAAAATCCGCGCTGATCTGCCTGTCGCCGCTATATACGTACATAGACAGCGGCACGCCGAGCGCGGGGTCGATATAATCGACAGTACCGCTTACCGTTTGCGCAGCGTCGGCTTGAGAAAACTCCAAACTGAACGATATTTCCGATCTGTTATCATTCTCGTATCCGACATAGATATCCGCCGCATCGGGCACATAATAAAACGAATAAATACCCGCAGCCGACGTTTTGAGCTGTCCGCCGTCCACCCTTATATTGCCCGTGGAATAGGCTTTGAGCGACGTCAACGTCACCGAAGAATACCCCTTGACAAGCCCGAAAGACGCGCCCGCTTCGAGCTTTGAGATAAGCATGACCTCTGCGCCGTTGGACGGATTCGCGACGAACTCGTAGTATCCGCCCGTAGCTTTAAGATAATATGTATCCGTGTCGAGATCGTACTGAGTCGGATATTCCACATAAAACTTGCCGACCGTGCCGTTAGCCGAAGCGGACGTCTCGCCGCCGCTCCATCGAGCAAAAGACACGGAAAACACCGCGGTACTCAAAAGCACCGCAAAGGCAATCGCCGTAGCTATTAGCACTCCGTAACGACGCAACCGCTGCATTTCCCCTATCCTTTTCGGGTCGGTATTCCGACTCTGTTTTGTATTATATCACATATATTTACCGCTTGTCAATATATATCCGAAATATTATCAATAATATTTTTCGGATCCGCCTTCGTCAAAATATCGGCGCACGACTGCACGCGAACAAAACGGCACGATCGCCGTTTTGTTCGTAAATCCTGCCGCTTATCGGGCGCAACGGCAACAAGCGCCGCGCTCATGCCGTCTGTAAGCTCAAAACAGCCTCTCTGCGACACGAACCGACTGCTCAGACACTTTGTCGAGCTTAGCCGAAAGCGGCTCAAACAGCCCTGCAATACGCGAATACGCGCGCCGATCGGATCGAACTTAAACCGACGGCGCATAGCGCATTACCAATCTTCCTTTATATAGCGCGACGGCTGTTTTACATCGTCGTAAAACTCGTCGTAACGTTCCTTCGCAGACTTCGGCTTCGACTCGAAATCGTCATGTTCGAAAGCGTCCTCGTCGGAATTCTCGGATATTCGCATAAGTTCCAAATTAGTCATTGATTTACCCACACATTAGATATTGACAGTTTATCACCGCACACGGTATATGGCCACAGACATCCTATGATATACGCACCGCCGAACTGCGAACTATGCATGGAGGACATGCGATTCGATATATTGACGAAAACGCGTATACTCCTGCACCGACAGCGCCGCGGGATACGACATGATCTTAAGTCGGCACGGCGCGTCGCTTTTTCGGAACCGCAGCTGAACGTGGTCTATATTCGGATTGAACACGAATCCCGCGCGCTCGTAAAACTTTTTGCGCGCGGCAGCGGTACTGTCTGCTTCGGGGGGCTCTATTTCGAGAATGATTTGCTTGTTTTTATTTTTCAAAATAAGCAGAACAGCACTGCCGTATCCCGAGCCGCGAAGATGCTTCGCCACCGCAAAATGATCCAAGAAAATAAACCCGTCCGATTCCCAATAGAAAGCTATGCCGACAAACTCGTCGCCGTCGAGCACGCAATCGGCATGGAAATTCGGCATGCCGAGCGCGGCGACGCAATCTGAGCGGTCGCGCCTTTCTATCTCGGGGAACGCGGTTTCGTACAACCGCATAGCCGACGAAAAATATTCGTCGCACTCACTGTTTAAGCGTTTCAGCTCCATAACGGTATTGTAGCACTCGCAAGCAATTTTGTCAATGCATCCATAGCCGCGAAAAATGCGATCAAGATTCTTCACGTCGGGCTTCGCCCTCGTTCAGAATGACAGAGGATGTTTATTTGACACCCCGTCAGCTGTGTCATTCCGAGCGCAGCGAAGAATCCCATTCTGTCATTCTAAGCGCAGCGAAGAATCTCTTATTCCACTGCGTATTCGCTTCGCTATGAAAACAATCGAGATTCTTCACGTCGGGCTTCGCCCTCGTTCAGAATGACAGAGGATGTTTGTTTGACACGCCCGTCAGCTGTGTCATTCCGAGCGCAGCGGGCAATCCCATAAGCAATGCTGTATTCGCGCTTCGCGATAATACGGTCGGGATTCTTCACGTCGGGCTTCGCCCTCGTTCAGAATGGCAAAAAGATGTTTGTTTGACACGCCCGTCAGCTGTGTCATTCCGAGCGCAGCGGGCAATCC
>CAJULK010000005.1:122434-123225 GCA_910587455.1 uncultured Christensenellaceae bacterium
CTTTTGTCATTCCGACCATACGCTCAAGTTTCTTCACGCGTAGTAATAAAACGCAAAAAAGAAAAGACGTCTGATCTCTCAAACGTCTTTTCAGTGAAATGCGGCAGCTACCTACCCTCCCGGTCCGTCACCAGACAGGTACTCTCGGCTCCATAGGGCTTAACTTCTGTGTTCGGAATGTGAACAGGTGTGACCCCTACGACATGACCACCGCAATGGCTCCCCGGACAGGACTCGAACCTGTGACAATTCGGTTAACAGCCGAACGCTCTACCTACTGAGCTACCGAGGATCATGCGCTCTTGCCTGTGTGCTGCAATGGCACAAGTTCTACTTTGCGGATTTATAGAATGTAAATGTCCGTCCCTCGTCCTGTCGAACAAAGGCAACTGCACATAACTTTTGCGATAAGGTTTAATCTTGCAATCGCCCATTTTAGGCAATCGGTTATGATCAAGCCCTCGACTAATTAGTATCGCTCACCTGAATACATTGCTGCACTTACAGCTGCGACCTATCAACCACGTCGTCTACATGGAGTCTTACTCTATGCTTGCGCATAGATGGGATATCTAATCTTGAGGTGGGTTTCACGCTTAGATGCTTTCAGCGTTTATCCGCTCCGCACTTCGCTACCCGGCAGTGCCGCTGGCGCGACAACCGGTACACAATAGGTGCGTTCACCCCGGTCCTTTCGTACTAAGGGCAAATCCTCTCAAATATCCTGCGCCCGCGAAGGATAGGGACCGAACTGTCTCACGACGTTCTGAACCCAGCTCGCGTGCCACTTT
>CAJULK010000006.1 GCA_910587455.1 uncultured Christensenellaceae bacterium
AAAATGCGCTGAAAGCTGTTTTTGTTGAACTCGCCGCCTTTGGTGGTCTTAACGCCCCGCCCGTTCAGATAGCGGATAAGCTCGGCGTAATTGCTCCCCGCGACAAACATTTCAAAAACAGTCTTGACGACGGGCGCAAGCTCCTCGTCAAGCACAAAACTCTTTTCGCTGTTTACTTTGTAGCCCAACGGAATAACGCCGCCGAAATACTTGCACTTTGCCGCCGACATAGCAATACCGCGCTTAACCTTTTGCGAAAGCTCCGCCGAATAGTATTCCGCCATACTTTCAAGTACGCCCTCAATTAAAATACCGCTCGCGTCGTCGGTTATGTTCTCTTTTGCCGATAACACGCGCACGCCGTTTTTCTTTAACTTGGCTTTGTACGTTGCGCTGTCATAACGGTTACGGGCGAAACGGTCTAACTGATAGACAAGCACATATTGAAAGCCTTTGCGCTTGCTGTCCTCAACCATTTGCAGAAATTCGGGGCGTTTGTCCGTCGTACCCGTCAATGCACGGTCTATATATTCGTGCGTAATGCGCAAATCGTTGCGCTGTGCAAAATTATAGCACTCGGAAAGTTGCCCCTCGATAGACTGCTCGTTCTGCGCGTGTGAGCTGAAACGGGCGTAAATAACTGCGTTCTTCATAGCGTTTGCTCCTTTGCGCCGTCTGCGTGTGTGCGGACTGCGGCTTAAAAATTTTGTTGTTCGCTTTGGTGCTTACCGTCTTAACCGGCAAAAAATGCCGCCGCAGATAAATTGTCAAGGGTTTGCGCCGTAGGCGACGACGGTTTTATGCCTTACGGGAGATAAATCGTCGCCCTTTACAATTTGTCAAGGCGGCGTATTCCGTCCCCAGACGGTAAGCACAAGCGAATAACAAATCTACAAAATTTTTATGGAAAAGAATATAAAACCTCACGTTGATTTTATCACGAATAGAACATATATTTTTTATCTTATTTGTCGAATAAAAAATATTTTTAACTGATAATAAATTACCTAATAGTTTTCTTGACAGTATAAATAAAAATATTTATAATATAAAGGTACAATTTTAGCAACGGAGCAATGTTTATGGCGGCTGAAAAAATTAGAATGGCTTGTGCAAAATTAAACATAAGTCAAGCAGAGTTAGCAAGACGATATGGCACTTCACCGCAGAGTTTCTCGGCAAAAATGAAACGAGATAGCTTCACAGTAGAAGAATTGCTTAAAATAGCTGATATTCTTGATATTAAAATGAATTTGGCTTTTGAATTTGCAGACGGGACGGAGATTTAATTATGGAATACAAACTTGGTGAATTATTTTGTGGACCTGGCGGTATAGCTTATGGTGCTATGACTGCGGATATCGGAAACGGCGATAAAATTGTTCATACTTGGGCAAATGACTATGATGTCGATACTTGCAGAACATATTCGCATAATATTTGTCCGAATTTTGATGATAGCGTAATATGTTGCGACGTAAGAAAACTTAATTTGAGTAATCTCGGTCAAATTGACGCATTAGCTTATGGTTTCCCTTGCAATGATTTTTCTGTCGTAGGTGAACAAAAAGGTTTTAATGGTAATTATGGTCCTCTCTATTCTTACGGTGTACAAGTTTTAAAATTATATAAGCCTTCATGGTTTTTGGCTGAGAACGTTGGCGGTCTTAAAAGTGCAAATGATGGAAACGCTTTTAATAAAATTCTTTCCGATATGAAAGCGGCAGGTTATCGAGTGTATCCTAATCTTTATTGTTTTGAAAAATATGGAGTGCCGCAAGCACGCCATAGAATTATCATTGTCGGAATAAGAAATGATTTACCCTTTGAATTTAAAATTCCAAGCTATTTGCCTTATCAAAATATGGATGTATCGTGTCAAACAGCAATAGAAGTTCCTCCTATTCCAGAAAATGCGCCTAACAATGAATTAACAAATCAGTCTGCGCAAGTAATTGAACGTTTACGCCATATTAGACCTGGACAAAACGCTTTCAATGCGGATTTGCCAGAAGAATTAAAATTGAAAGTTCGTGGAGCTAAAATAAGTCAAATATATAAGCGACTTGACCCCGATAAACCCGCCTATACTGTTACAGGCTCTGGTGGCGGCGGTACTCATATTTATCATTGGGAAGAACCTCGTGCATTGACCAACAGAGAACGTGCTCGACTTCAAACTTTCCCCGACGATTATATTTTTGAGGGGTCTAAAGAATCTGTCAGAAAACAAATAGGAATGGCTGTGCCTTGTCGTGGCGCAAAAATAATCTTTGAAGCTATATTAAAAACATTTGCTGGTATTGAATACGAATATGTTGAGCCTACAATAAAAGAGGAAAATGACAATGATTAACACTTGGTGGGTAACGCGCCCGAAACGTAAACTTAATTCTATTCCCGAAGTACTTGCAACGCTTGCAGATGTTTCTTTAAATCAAACGTGGCACGGACAAAGAGGTATTCACCTTTCACTAGAAAAAGCGCTAGAAGCCGCAAGACTAAAAAGAACAGGCGAACGCAGAGACCAGACTGGTGGCGGTGGCAGAACTTATGTGGCTTGGGTGGCAAGCCTTGGTTTAATTTTTACACAGCAATCTACTGGTAATTTAAAATTAACACTTGCAGGTGAAGCTATAATGAACGGCGATTCACCTGTTGAAATACTTAAAAATCAAATATTAAAATATCAATTCCCATCTGCATTTTCTTTAAGTCGCGGTGTAAAAGTTTCACCGAGATTTAAAATACGTCCGTTTAAATTTTTGCTTCGCTTGCTTATGGACGAGGAAATAGAATATCTGACGGAAGAAGAAATTGCGAAAATTATTATTACTAATGCTGAAAACGAAACTGAATCTTGCTATAAAAACGTGAAAGAAAAATTAAAGGCTTTTCGTTCACTTGGTGACAAGTCGTTAGAAGCAGATTTTAGTGTAAAATATGCACCAAAAACAGGCAAAGTTAATGCAGAACACCCTTATAGCCATTTAATTGATATCGCAAACACACTAATGAATTGGTTAGAGTATACACAGCTTGCAAAGCGTAGCGAGGATCATTTTATTCGTGTCATTAATGATAAACACGCAGAAATTACGGAAATTTTAAATGTTTCTACTCCTTTCATTGACCGTCCCGAACAGCACGAATATTATCAACGCAAATATGGACTTGACCCAAAACACTTAAAAGATACGCGCAACCTTACAGAAACAAAGACTATTACAGACAATATCATAGCTGAGCAAAAAATTAAGCAAGCATTTATCGGTGAATCATTAAAAACTCCTATTACTAAAATTACCACGCAATTAGTTGATAAAATTATTGAGCAAACTGGACTTGAAGAGAAGTTTGTAGAAGCAACCCTTTTAAAGTTATATCCGCACGGTGCAGTTGGTTCGTTTATGACGGAGTACTTTGAAATGGCTTTTAAAGGTCGCGATGAAGCTACGGAATTTGAAAAAGCTACAGCACGCCTGTTTAATGATGTTTTTGGCTTTGAATCTCACCACGTTGGACAAATCGGTTTAACCCCAGACGTTTTGATTTTATCTGATTCTGCGGGTTATTGCGGTATAATTGACAACAAGGCATATAGTAGCTACACTATTAGCAACGACCACCACAACAGGATGGTACATAATTATATTGAGGGCTTAAATAACTATTGTACTTCTTCAAAGCCTTTGGCATTTTTCTCATATATCGCGGGCGGTTTTGGAAACAAAATCAACAATCAGATTATGAAAATTTTCAATGAAACGGGTGTGAATGGTAGCGCGCTCTCTGTTTCTAATGTTATTCAAATGGTTGAAAAGCAACAGAAAACACCCTATACTCACGCACAAATTAAAGATATTTTCTCATTGAATAGACAAGTATCTTTAAGTGACTTGTAAAAATTTTGGAGGATATTATGGCAAATACAGGTGATTCATATGTAATTACGCTAAAGCAATCACACTTGGGTTGGGGAACATATAGATATACCAACACAAGAGGTCCCGTTAGTGGAGAAAGATATATTCCAATTCCCGCACAGTATGCTAGACGTTACAACATAGTTAATTCAAATGCGACTGGTGGCAGAGATATTTTAGGACAAAATATTTTTAACTGTACATCTGCTGACGGTTTTTTTACAGGGCAATTAAAAGCGCAAGGCAATAATGCTGCTGGCGGCAATTACGCCAAACAGTTTTCTGTAAATAACGATTTAAAAGCATTAGGAACTTGGTTTGCACATATAAATGCACAAGTCAATGACAGAATTAGAGTAACCTGGACAAGTTCCACAGATATTACTATAGAAAAAATATAAGTCATACGCTGAACTCAAAAGTAAATATATTTATGTAGTATTCGTCTCGCCCTCATTTGTTATGTAGTATTACTTTATACGCCACTATGTCACACTGTAACACTTTTGACAAAAAACCGCGTCGCAGTGCCTATTACTATTACCTTATAGGCACTGCGTCGCACGGAACATAAACGGCAAATAGTGCGGGCGGCGACAGCCGCCCGCACTGTGGCGTATAGTATTAACACGCCACCCCGTAACGTGTAACACATTTAGGGGCGTTTAATGTAAAATCGGCTATTATCTAATAAAAAATGACAAAATACTCTTTATGCCTTGTTGTACCATTTAGGGCGGGTACGGGTGGGAAAATCAAGGAGTATTTTTTATGAGCGATATACCGAACGGCTTGACAATCATTTTTTTCGACGATAAAGACAAAAATATATATGCGGAATTACCGCCCGACAAGGAGCAAGCAAAAAAGCTGTCAAGGCTCGTTTACCGCGAGGCAATGACAGCCATTAGTACCGAAAAGACAGCCGACAAGCCGCAAGATTAACTTGCGGCTATTTGCTTGCCGTAAAGCGGGTAATCCGATAGCGGCAATTCCACTTGGCAGAATAATTCCGTATTGTTCACTTTGAATATTACTATGTTCTTATTTGCAATAATCCGCTTCACCAAGAAAAAAGTCGACATTTTCCTGTAAAACGGAGAGTGCCGACTTTTTATTATATAAAAACTGTTATATAATGATTTAGTAATGAGTGTAAAAGTGAATTATACCAAGCAAGTAAGAGAATACTGCGATCGGCATAGCAATTCCATAATAGATATTTTTATTGTAAGGAATAGCATATTCAAGGATATTCCGTATAAAACTTTGCGCAAAATATTTAACCGTTTTGAAGATGAAGGAATAGTACATACGGTTTCAAAAGGTTTGTATTGCGTGGGCAGCAAGACGGTTAACAAAAAGATAATCTCTCAATATACAAGTAGCGACGGGGGAATGATTGTAGGATATGGTTTGTTCAATAGTATATCGTACTGATTGTTTATAAAGACAGTAAAGTAGAAATCTATACCAATGCAATTACGAATATACAAAAGACGATTGGCGATTTTTTATTGAAGTGAGTGGATTTGGAATTTACCGACGAAATAGTTGATTTAATATCTTTGCTTGAAATACTTGACGTCGGATTCGGCATGCATGGAGCCGATGTTTTATCGTACAAGAGAACGACCGAATTGTTTGCACAAACATATAGTTATGAGAATTTCGGAAAAGTGATTAAAGCTGTCCGCTTAAAGTTAAGCGAGCTTTTAGCGCGGCTAAATATTGAGAATTCTTGTTTGGATATTTATCAAGAAAAATAGCTATGACTTCATGGCCTTGACAAGGTATGTTATACTGTAAGTGAGAAATATTGTGCCCTTATTGAAACGGAATCTTAACGGTTTCCGTTTTTTGTTGCCCAAAAAGGAGGTAATTATGGGAACAAAAGTAAGACACATTGACAAAACAAAAGGAGGAATTGTATAATGGGGGCGGGAGGAATACCGAGCGGAGGCGTTACCAAAAAGTACGGGAGGGTAGGCAGTCTGCCGCGATTTGGAGCAAAGCCGAATTCAAGAATGGACTTATATTATGCAAACGGAGTACGAGTACAAGCCGTTGGTATGATCACAACGGTATAGCTTTCCGCAACAGGGATTATACCGAAACCGAATTCGGCATTCACGATCATACATGGTCGGAATGTACCGAGACATACATTGATGAAGAGGGTAATATTGCTGCTATTATAATGCGCGGTACGAAGCATTTGCCGTCAGACTACATAAATTATCCGAGTGAGGAGTAAGTATACGGAAAAGAAATATAATCCTATGGAATATAATAATGCGGTTAAATGTCAGGTATGTGGACAGCTTGCGTTTATGGACGATTATGGTAATATAGATAAGTGTGTTAATTGTGGTTGGGAAGGCTGTACGCAAAATACTCTAATGGAAAAATGGCACGGTATAAGTTTCCCTAAGCTTGTGCCGTTATCGCGAGCGAGAGAACAATATAAAAAGGCAAAAGTTCAAGACAACATTTGAGGACTTTATAGACGGACTGAATTGTTATAAGGAAATGTTGTTCTGGCATAACAACAAATATTATGCCGTGCGTTATTGCGACACGGGGATTTTTTAGAAAAGCAGAGTCACAGAACAAATATATAAAAACGTTAACGATTTTGTGAATAACGCAAATATCAACGGACGGGTGCTAAAAGACATTTGGGACGAGATAGTATATCCGTGCTTCATGTTTTGTGCGGAAAAAGAATCCGACTGCGATTTCCCACCCGAAGATTAAAAAGTAGAAAAAAAGAATATGAAAGAACTGACCGAATACGAAATACAAAAAGCCTAGCATAAGCGGATTTTGGTGCGTAATGAATATCGAGGCGTGGGTAAATAACGATATGCCGCTTGTGCGCAAACAGCAAATCGACTTAAATAAAATCAAGTTTTCGGATTATACGAAAACAAAAATAAACGACAAAGAGAATGCACACAACACTGTGCATTGCGTGATAACTATAGCATATTCGCCCGAATACGATGAAGTGATTTTTATAAAACAGGAATTTGTTAATAGAATAAGTTAGTATTACGAATATATGGTTAATCAGGCTGACAAAAAAACGATGGGATAAATACTATTAAAAAGCGATTTCATGAAAAAGTGTATCGACCGGTTTAGTTGTGATCTATAATGTTTCCGATTATAATATGCGCGTATCTGCGGACAGCGGGCTGGCGGCAATCAATACTTGACTTGTTTAATATTTTGGGTTATAATCCGAACGAACATGGCGTTATAACCGTGTGCGAAAGAATTAAGAGGCAAGCATATGAAAGTAGGCGTAATAGACGTAGGCGGCGGGTTCCGCGGCATATATGCGACGGGCGTTCTGGACTACTGTCAGGATAACGGTATAAAGTTCGACGTCGCTCTCGCAATATCGGCAGGAAGCGCGAATTTGGCGTCTTTTCTTTCTCGTCAGCGCGGACGGAATTATACTTTCTACACCAAGTACGCTTTTCGTAAGGAATATGCGAGCTTGCGCAACTTCATATTCAAAAAGTCGTATATCGACATGGAGTATGTTTTCGGCACGCTATGTAAGCACGACGGCGAGGATCCGCTCGATTATCCGACGCTGCGCGACAATCCTGCCGAGTTTATCATTATAGCTACAGACGCGGAAACGGGGGAAGCGGTATACTTCGACAAGAGCGATTTGACTCAGGACAGTTACGATCCGCTCAAAGCGTCGTCGTCGATCCCGTTTGTAAACAAGCCGTACGTCATTGACGGGAAGCCGTATTACGACGGTGCGCTCGGCGATCCCGTGCCCGTCGCGAAGGCGTTTTCGCTCGGTTGCGATTTAGTCGTGCTCATTCTTACAAAACCCGAAAACAAACCGCGCGAGCAGGGTAACGATCCCAAAATCGCCAAGCGTATCCAAAAGAGATATCCGAAAGCGGCGGAGCAGTTGATTCTGCGTGCGCAGCACTACAACGAAGGTGTGGCATTGGCTCGACAATACGCCGAGCAGGGGAAATTGCTGATAGTGTCGCCGGACGACACTTTCGGCGTGGACACGCTTCACAAAGACAGGGACGCGCTAGACAAGCTGTATGCAAAAGGCTTGAGCGACGGTCGAAAGATCGAAGAGTTTTTACGGGCTAAACGCAAATGACATATCCGTTAATACGTTTTTCGATCGGATAAAACGAATACCGTATTGACAAAAACCGCGGTATGATTTATAATGAATGGCGTTGGGTTTATTTTGATGTTTGTTTCGATCGGAGCCGAGATATGAAGATTCTGAAAAAGTCCGAAATAGATAAGGGGTTTGAACGCTCGCAAAGGACGTATCTTTGCGGCAATTTACGCATTGCTGCGGAATCGGAGCACATACATACCGACGCGTACGAGATCGGCATAACCGAATACAAAGAGTACACCGCGGAAAAACCGCACCGTCATACTTTTAACGACGAATACAATTACGTGATAGAAGGTCGGATAAAAGTGCTGCTTCTTTCCGAAAAGCGCGAAGAGGAGTTCGGCACCGGCGATTTGTTCGTTATAACTCCCAACGAACCGTATGCGTGCAAGGCAACCGCCGGAACGCGCGTTATATTCTCCAAAGTCCCCGGCGGCAACGACAAGGTCCTCGAACGGCCGAGCGCGGATATAAAGCGCTGGAGCGCGAGCTGGGACGCCGTATACGGAGAAATCGAAGCATGATTTTCATAAGTCACAAATTCGACGCCGATCACGAGTATGCGCTCAAACTGAAAGAGGTCTTGAAAGAGCACGGCATCGAGTGCTGGATAGCGCCCGAGGATGTGCCCGTCGGACATAATTTCGCGCAAGAAATACCTTTCGCGATAAAGAGCTGCGAAACGTTTTTGTTGTTGCTGACAAATGCGAGTCAACATTCTTCGCACATATCCAAAGAAGTCAATTTCGCAATCAAGTACGGAAAAAGGATCGTGCCCGTCTGCGTGTCCGGCGAAACGATCGAGCTGACCGACGAGTACGACTATCTGCTGCAAAACGTTCAGATCAAAAAAGCGGATTTCGAACATGATGACTTTTCGGAGCTTATCGGCGAACTGAAAGTCGATGCGCGCATATACAGCGTCGAGATCGACCGCAAGCGCAGATTCACGATGATCAAGGGCGATTTTCAGCACAACATGAAGTTTATGATAGACACGGGGCTTATAGATACCGAAAAAACCGTGTTTGCGATCGGCATGGACGGATCGTCGCGGCTCGATCTGTCGTCCAATAAAGGCATATTAAAGTACGTGTGCGAGTTATTTCGCGACGAGTACGATATCTCGCTCGGAGTCTTGCAGGACTATGTGAACAAAGCGAAGATGACGCAGTTGAAGCACGCGTCAGAAGATCTGCCCATGCAGTACGGCGAAACGGTGTTCGTTAATGTTCCCGTAAAGCACGGGCGCAGTGTCAGGCTATTACTTGTCAGTAATTCCAACAAGCGAAGCTCTTATGCGGAAAACAACGATCTCGACGATGTGGAAGGTATAGATTCGCGTATAATAATACTGCGCGTTTTCAATAAATGCGCCGAACTCGGCGCCGCGGCGGAAAATCTCGTTATAGGCGCGATGGGCACTAACGGACTGTCATTTCCGTACGAAGTGATAACTGCGGAAATACTCAACGCCTACGTCTATTCGGTGCGGCAGGACATTTATCCGCATAACCTGTTCTATTCGGTGCGGCTTTCCGATATGGAAAATGCCGACGTAAAGCCCGAAAAAATATACAAGTACATAAGAAATCTGACCCAATTCTTATAAGACTCGTTCGATCGGGGAAATCGAACTCGTCGCGGCGCGAGCTCGGATCATATATGCGTACAGCCGCATTTCGGGATAGCGTGCGCCTTTTTTTTGTGCGTATATCGTCGCGTATGCCTTTTGCGGTATACGCGAGTTTCGAATTTTGCAAAATTTTCTCTAAAACGACCTTAAATCCGTTGACATATCGCGCAGTATAATATATACTTTCCCTTGGTTTACTAAATGTAAACAAAAAGTTTAAGTAAAATTAACTCAGTTTACGGGGAGCATACGTGTGACCGACGAATCGATCGGATTTTCAATAGGTGCAAAGCTGCGCGATCTGCGGCTCAAAAACGGACTTACGCAAGAGGAGCTTGCCGACCGCGCCGAGCTTTCGAAGGGCTTTATAAGCCAGCTCGAAAACGACGTCAATTCGCCGTCGATAGCGACGCTTATCGACATACTGACGCTTTTGGGATCGAGTTTGAAAGAGTTCTTTTCGGACGGCGACGACGGCAAGATCGCGTTTACCGCAGCCGACTTTTTCGAGAAAAAGACGGACGGCGAAACGGTTACTTGGATCGTGCCGACGGCGCAGAAAAACGCAATGGAGCCGATCACGGTCGAGCTGGAAAAGGGATGTTCCACCGATTCGGACATTCCGCATGACGGCGAGGAGTTCGGCTACGTGCTCGACGGCAAAGTCGAAGTTACGGTAGGCGACAGGACTGCGGTAGTAGGCAAGGGTGAGACGTTTTATTTTTCGTCCGACCGCAAGCACAGCGTAAAGAACGTTGCAAACGGCAAAAGCAAGATTCTCTGGGTTTCGTGCCCGCCCACATTTTAGCAAGGATTACCTATTATGGCGACAGGTGCAAGAGAGAAATTCGACAATATCATCGAAATAAAGAACGTCAGCAAAGTGTTCGACGGGATCACCGTAGTAGACGACGTCAATCTTGCCGTGCGGCGCGGCGAGTTTGTAACGCTGCTCGGTCCGTCGGGCTGCGGCAAGACGACTCTTCTCCGCATGATCGCGGGGTTCGAGATGCCGACGAAAGGTTCTATATTTTTGGAAAAAACGGATGTTACCACGCTCCCGCCGCACCTGCGTCCCATAAATACGGTGTTTCAAAAGTATGCGCTTTTTCCGCACATAAACGTTTTCAAAAACATCGCGTTCGGGCTTAAATTAAAGCGCATACAGACGGGCGAGCTCGACAAGAACGGCAAGCCTGTGACGCGCAAGTTTACCAAATCCGAAATTAAAGAAAAGGTCGAGCGGGCGCTCAAGCTCGTCGGACTTGAAGCGTACGGACACCGTGACGTGACGGGGCTTTCGGGCGGACAGCAGCAGCGCGTCGCGATAGCGCGCGCGATAGTCTGCGAACCCAAAGTGCTGCTTCTCGACGAACCGCTCGGCGCGCTCGATCTTAAAATGCGCAAGGAGATGCAGCACGAGCTTGCTGCCATGCACAAAAATCTGGGCATCACGTTTATTTACGTTACGCACGATCAGGAAGAGGCGCTCACCATGTCCGACAAGATCGTCGTCATGACGGACGGCGCGGTGCAGCAGTACGGCACGCCCAAAAAGATATACGACGAACCCGCCAATGCGTTCGTAGCCGATTTCATAGGCGAGAGCAATATACTTTCGGGCGTTATGAAAAAAGATTTTCTCGTGGAATTTTGCGGCACTGCGTTTAAGTGCATGGACAAAGGCTACGGCAAGGACGAACGCGTCGATCTCGTCGTCAGACCCGAGGATATCACCGTCGATAAAAACAAGGGCGCGCTCAAAGGCGAAGTCGTTTCGTCCGTATTCAAGGGCACGTATTACGAAATGGAAATACTTGCCAACGACTATCAGTTTACTGTGCAGAACACCGTCGAATACGGCGCGGGCGAAACGGTGTATATGTCCGTAGAGCCGAACGGCATACACATAATGAAAAAGCTGAAAACCGTCAACGAGTTCGACGGCGTTATCGCTGCCGAAAACGTCGTGTCGTTCTGCGGCGGCGATTTCGAATTCGTGCCTTACGACGCGTTCGAGAAGGGCGACGAAGTGCGCGTCAAGATCCCGTTCGATAAGATCGAGCTTACCGACGACGAAGCGGACGGCGTTATCGGCGCCAACGTGACGCAGACGTTTTACAAGGGCAGTTATTATCAGGTGCAGATATACACGGACGACGACAACGATTTCTTTATAGATACCGTGGACGAGTGGGATATAGGCGACCGCGTGGGCGTGCGCATAGATCCACGCGACGTGACGGTGGTGCGGCGCGAACCCCGAATAGAGAGCGAGCACGCCGCAGCCGCGGAAGAATCAGCCGAAGCGGACGGCGTCGGCGAAGCGGAGGTGCCCGATGGCAAATAAGACCGAAGGCGCCGTGACGCTCGAGCCCGAAGGGCAGGGCGGAAAATCGCGCAAGCGCAAGATACGCGGAATACGGCGGTCGGCGTTTGCAATGCCGTATCTCGCGTTGAGCGTGATATTCGTTATAGTACCGCTCTTTATTATGCTGTACTATGCTTTTACCGATCTCAAGACCGGTCGGTTTACGTTCGGGAATTTTTTGGATTTTTTCAGCGATATAAACAGGCTGAAGATCATGGGCAGATCGTTTCTTGTCGCGCTTTTGACGACCGTCGTGTGTTTTGTTTTGGCGTATCCGCTCGCGCTCGCGTTGAGCTCGTCGGCGCTCAATAAGAAGTTTATACTCGTAATGCTGTTTATAATGCCGATGTGGATCAACTCTCTGCTCAGGACGTATGCGGTAAAGATAGTGCTGTACATGCTCAACGTTACAAGCCCGTGGGCGGCGGTGACGATCGGCATGGTGTACGATTTTTTCCCGTTCATGCTGCTGCCGCTGTACTCGGTGCTTTCGGGCATGGATAAAGCGCTTATAGAGGCGGCGCACGATCTCGGCGCGTCGCCGGTGCGCACGCTGTTTACGGTGCGTCTTCCGCTGTCGGTGCCCGGCATAGTGTCGGGCGTGCTCATGGTTTTTATGCCCACGGTATCTACGTTCGCGATTTCGGATATACTCGGCAACGGCATAGAAACGTACATGTTCGGAAATATAATAAACGAATATTTCCTTAACAGCGGCGGCTGGCACAAAGGTTCCGCATACTCTTTGATATTGCTTATTCTGATAGCAGTCACCGTAATTGCCGCCAACGTTATAAACAAGGGCAAGACCGAAGTGGGGGGTGTGCTGTGAAGAAACAGGTCAAAAGCGCACTCGTTTGGTCGTTCGTGCTCGTAATGCTCGCGTTTATGTACGTGCCGATAATAATACTTATAGTATTCTCGTTCACGGGCGCGAGGGCGCTCGGCGATTGGGACGGGTTTACATTCTCGCTGTACGCCGATCTGTTTTCCAATGCGCGCATAATGAAGGCGCTCGCAAACTCGCTCATACTCGCGACGGTAAGCGGCGCGCTCGCAACGCTTTTCGGCACGACGGCGGCGGTCGGCATATTTTATATGCGCAAGTGGCGCAAGACGGCTGCGCATTTTGTTGCGAACATCACCATGGAAAACGCAGAGATAGTTACGGGCGTGCTGTTCATGATGTTCTTTCTCGCAGTCAAACTGCCGTACGGCTGGCCCGCGCTCATTATAGCGCACACGATAATCACCGTGCCGTACGTCATACTTTCTGTCACGCCCAAGCTGTCTCAGCTCAATCCCAATCTTTACGAAGCGGGACTCGATCTCGGCGCGTCGCCGGTGCGGTCTATGTTCACCGTGATAATCCCGCAGCTCGTGCCGGGAATGATAAGCGGGTTCGTAATGGCATTTGCGCTGTCGCTGGACGATTTTATCGTGTCCAAGTTTATAAACGGCAGCGTCGTGACGATACCTATATATCTGTATACGCAGCTCGTAAAAAAGGGCGTCGATCCGACGCTTCGCGCGCTGTCGTCCGTTCTGTTTGTGGCGGTGCTCGCGGTATTGATAGCGCTCAATGTAGCGAGCGCCAAAAAGCGCAAAAAGACGCTTGCCAAAACAAAATAAATCGCTATTCTAATATGACGGGAGGTCATAGTCTATCATGAAAAAAACATTAGCCGTAATAACCGCCGCAGCGCTCGCGGTATCGAGTGCGTTCGTATTTGCGGGCTGCACGCCGCGCGACGAAAAACTGCGCATATATAATTGGGGCGATTATATGGACGAGTCGCTTATCGCCGAGTTCGAAAGCTGGTATTCGGAGACCACCGGAAAGAAAATAAAGGTTGAATACGACACGTTCGATACCAACGAGGATATGATAACGCGCATAGAAGTTCAGAAAGAGGACTACGATCTCGTTTGCCCGTCCGACTACATGGCGGAGCGCATGATAAAGAGCAATCTCGTCAGCAAAGTGAACACCGAGATCTTCGATATGCACCGAGACGATCTGTTTTATGACGGTCTGGCGGAGATGATAACCCCGTTTGACGCGAACAACGAATATTTCGTGCCGTATATCTGGGGCACGTTCGGCATAATGTACGATACCGATAAGATAGCCGTCGGATCGGACGACATGAAGACTTGGGAAGCGCTGTGGCCGAGCAGCAAGTATAACAAGCGCATACTCATGAAGAACAGCGTGCGCGACGCTTATTCCGTCGCGCGCATTTACGAAAACCGCGCGCGGCTGTCCGAACTTTCCGACGGTTTTACCGACTACAACGCCGAGTACCGCGCCGAGCTCAATTCGTATTTCTCGGAGATCTCCGCCGATACTCTAAACGCCGCTAAAGCGACGCTTATAGCGCAGCGTTCGGGGCTGTTGAAGTACGAAGTGGACGACGGCAAAAACGACATGCTCGCCGGCACCACGGACGCCTGGCTCGGACTGTTTTGGTCGTGCGATTCGGGCATAATCATGAACGAAACGAACGGCAAGCATTTTTATTACGAAGTGCCCAAAGAGGGCAGCAACGTTTGGGTGGACGGCTGGCTTATTCCCAAGTATGCCGGTAATGCGGACGCCGCAAATTACTTCCTCGAGTTTATCAATACGCACGAATACGCCAAAACCAATTTCGAATACCTCGGCAATACGCTCGCCGTAAAGAGCGTGATGGACGAAGCAAAATCGGAACTCGAAGCCGACACGCAGTTTTTTGCCGGCACGTATCCCGAGTTTAAGCAGATGTATCTCGACATGATGTTCCCGCCCGCCGAAGTTCTTGCGCGCTGCGGAGTAATGCGCGACTTCGGAAAGGCGTGGAGCACCGAGCTCGACAGCATGTGGATAGACGTTAAAATATCCTGACCGCATGCCCGTTTCCGCCGGTTTGCGGCGCGGCGCTCAATTCGGGTGTAATTTCGTAATCGTATTATGAGTTCTTATATATCATACGACGCGATAGTCGTCGGAGCGGGGCACGCGGGGATAGAGGCGGCGCTCGCGCTCGCAAAAACGGGGGTTAGGACTCTCGTAATTTCCATAACCGTGGACAACGTCGGATATATGGCGTGCAATCCGTCGATAGGCGGTACGGGCAAAGGTCATCTCGTTCGCGAGCTCGACGCGCTCGGCGGGTTTATGGGCGTAGCCGCCGATGCGTGCGCTACGCAGATACGCATGCTCAATTCGTCCAAAGGACTTGCCGTGCGTTCGCTTCGCGCGCAGGCGGATAAGTACAAGTACCACGCCTTTACCAAGTCTGCGCTCGAATCGGCGGACAATCTGACCATGCGCCAAGACGAAGTCAAGTCGATCGTGCGCGACGGCAAAGATTTTACCGTAGAATGTGTCACAGGAAGCGCGTACCGCTGCCGCGCCGTCGTAATTGCTACGGGCGTATATCTCGACAGTACGATCATATGCGGACGGTCGGTGCAAAAGCGCGGTCCCGTCTGTTTTCCGCGGAGCGACTATCTTGCTTCGGCGCTCGGCGCGCTCGGGTTCGGTTTGCGCCGATTCAAAACAGGCACGCCCGCTCGGCTTGCGGGGCGGACGATAGATTTTTCGCGATTGGAAGTTCAGCGTGGCGACGAAGTGCCGTACACTTTTTCGGCGCTTACAAAAAAACAGCCTAAAAACACAACCGTTTGCTATCTCGGCTATACCAACGAGCGCACGCACGATATAATACGTGCCGCGCTCGGCACTTCGCCGCGCAGGCTCGGACTTATAACGGGCACGGGCGCGCGGTACTGTCCTTCGATAGAGGACAAGGTCGTCAGGTTTGCGGACAAGCCTCGGCATGCGTTCTTTCTGGAACCCGAGGGCGCGGGCACGAGCGAGTGGTATATACAGGGCATATCCACGTCGCTTCCGCCTGCCGTCCAGCGCGATATTTACAGATCTATAGAGGGGTTGGAAGACGTCGAGATCGTGCGCGACGCGTACGCCATAGAGTACGAATGTATCGACGCGCGCGAACTGTTCCCGAGCTTTATGTCAAAACGGATAAGCGGACTGTTTTTTGCCGGACAGGTAAACGGTACAAGCGGTTATGAAGAAGCCGCTGCGCAAGGTATGCTCGCCGGCATAAACGCTTCGGCGTATTTAAGAGATATGGCTCCGCTCGTTCTCGACCGCACCGACAGTTATATCGGCGTTATGGCGGACGATCTCGTGACCGTCGGCAGCGACGAGCCGTACCGTATGCTCACGGGCAGAGCCGAGTGTCGGTTGAGCCTGCGTCAGGACAATGCCGATCTTCGTCTGACCGAGCTTGCCGTTCCGTACGGTACGGTTTCGGATAAGCGTCTCAAATTGCTCCGAAAGAAAAAATCGGAAATAAAAAAATGCGAAGCGCTGCTATGTGCGCAGATACCCGAGCAAACGGTAAAGGCGCTGTTCGAAGAAGCAGGCGAAGAGAACGCGCGCGCCATGACCGCGTTCGATGTGTTAAAGCGCCCGCGCGTCACTCTCGAACTGTTCGATTGGCATACGAAGCTGTTCGACGGTATTCTTCCGTCGGCACGGCTCGAAGTGTATGCCGCCGTGCGTTACGACAGCTATCTCAAACGTCAGAGCGCCGAACTCAAAGAGAAATCCCGCTTGGAAAACATGAAGCTCGATCCAGAGTTAGACTATTCGACCGTGGGCGGACTCAGGCTCGAAGCGCGTGAAAAACTGAACGCCGCCAAACCGCTTTCTATAGGTCAGGCGTCGCGCGTGCCGGGCGTCACTCCCGCCGACGTGTGGGTGCTTATAAGCAGATTGAGAGAAAATATTATTTAATGTTGAGATTGCCCACTGCGCAATCGAAGATTGATTTTTTCATGCGTTACATTCCTAATTGTATCTGATTGCGCTCGCTTGTTCAGAATGACAGAGTAGTTAATTGTGTCATTCTGAGCGAAGCGGGCAATCTCTAAGTAACGCCGTTTACGCTTCGCGCATTATGGTCGGGCTTCGCCTTCGTTCGGAATGACAAGAAAAATGTTGTTTGATGCTTCACAAAACCGTCGCGATCTTGTTGTCTACATAATCGGACAAACTTCGCGGTTTTTTGTGAAAATTATGTAAATTGATTGACATGGTTGTACACATATGATAAAATAGGTTAAAATAAATGCGTTGTTGTGGGATTTCATGGGCAAACTTTTACGGCTTCAATGCGAGCAGTGCGGCGGGGAACTTGTCAAACGGGAAAACGGCAAATACAATTGTTTGTATTGTTCCGCCGAATACGAATACTCGGATAAGGAAGAGATCCCAAGCGAGCTTTTAATGCGGCTCAACGGCGCGGACGAATACAGACGCAGACGGTGTTTTAAGGACGCGCTCGAAATGTACGAAGGGATAATTTCCGATTATCCCGATTCGACTCGCGCGTATTGGGGAGCGTTCCTTTCCGATTACGGCATAGAATATGTTAAGAGCGGCGACGCTTACCGTCCGATTTGCCATACGCTCAGCAGATTTTCGGCGCTCGATTCTCAATATCTCAAAGATCTGTTAAAGCGATGCGACGGCGGCGAACGTGCGCAATACGTTTTGCGTGCCGAGCAGATTGAGCATATACGTTCGCAGTCTTACGAAATAAGCAGAACGCAGCCGCCTTACGACGTGTTTGTTTGCGGAGGCGGATCGCGTACCGAAACGGAGCTTGCCGAAGAACTGACGGCGGCGCTCGAAAAAAACGGCAAGCGCGTGTTCGTGCCGCAAAAGCAGGGCGCGGGCGGCGGGCTTAACGCCGAGGCTTATATTTATCCCGCTATATCGAGTGCGAGAATCATGTTCGTAGCGGCGACGGACGCAGAAGCGCTCGCCGATACGCAAAGCATATGGCAGCGGTTCATAGCGGACGGGGACAAGCGCATACAGATAATCGGTTCTGTGGATATGCGGGTCGCGCCGCGCTCGCTTCGCGACAGATTCAAAACGCGTGACATCATAGACAGCGACGACGGCAAGTGGCTTTCCGCCGCGCTTGCGTTTGCCGACGATAAGCCCGACAGCGAAATGGAAGTTTCGGCGGCTGACGCGGAAGCGGCAAACCGCAGGATAGCAGAGGCTATAGCGCAGGTAGAAAGATACGGAGCACGGTCGTATGAGGCTAAAAGTCTGACGGAAGCGTTTGTGATGGCGCTTTCGTGCGCGTCGGGCGGTAATTCGTTCGAGGCGGAACGCGCAGTGTCCGAGCAGGTCGGCAAGTTCGATCCCCAAGAACTCGCGCTCATAGCGTCGCTGTGCGTAGAACTTTGCAAAATGTCCGAAGCCGTCGCGGCAAAGAATCTTGCCGAGCGCAACCGCGTAGTCGCCGATCTCAACAATATAGCGTCGCGCATACGCAAGTACGCGCCGTCGCTGTCGCTTAAAGAGCGCGAAGTGTATTCGGCAATAACCGCGCCCAAACTTTTGGTTTATCTCGCAAAATGCTTCGGCGTGATAAAAGATTACAGGCGTCAGTGTTATGTGCTCGATCTCGTCGATTGCGGACGGCTGTACGAGACGAATGTTATAAACGATCTTATCGGCATGATGTTCGCAAACGGCAGAAGCGAGGATGTGCGGCTCGTGCTTCGCGAAGTGCCCAAGCTCGACGGCAACTACGTGCTGTTGTCTTATCTCAAAAATTACAACGGCGAACAAAAGCAGTCGCTTTTGCTCGACATTGCGGACAAGCTCGATTGCGACGACGGCATAGAGGACGATCTCAATTATTTTCTTTCGTCCGAACCCGATCTCGGGCTTGCGCTCGCCGTAACGTCTGTCATGACGCGGCGCGGACTCAAACTTTCGGCGACGGCGATGGGCGGCGACGGGGCGCTTTCGTCGATCGCGGACGGCGCCGCGATGCGCACGGTGCTCGAAAACTTCGGCAAAAGCAAAATCGACGGTGCGGCGGTGGACAGGCTCATAATGACGGCGGCAAACGGAGGAACGGAAGTCGCCAACGAGGTGCTTCGCTATCTGCGTTACGACGCAGGGATCGCCGATATAGGTGCGCGCAACATGCAGCTTTTGATAAACAGGTGCGGGCTTGCGGGCATAAAGGCGCGGCTATTCGATTTTAACATCGACAAAAAACTCGCCGAAGCGCTGCTCATAGACTCGCTCGGGGAGGGCGGCGAACGCAGACTCGACACGGTGCGCATACTGTGCGAGTACGTTCCGCTTTTGGACATAGCGAGATACGAGCGGTTGCTTTTGGGCAACGATCCGCTCAAAAAGGAGCTTATGAGTTTTCTCGCGCCAAAGACGGGCAAGTTTGCGAGCTACAATCCCGTTATAGAGAGCTATCTCGCCGGGCGCGACGACGATGACGACAAGCGCGCTATCTTTGCGATGTTCGGCGATTTCCCGTTCGGAGAGCGTGCGCTCGGCATGTATCTCGCAATATATCCCGACGAATACGACCAAACGTACGAGCATTGGCTGGACGTGTATCTTCAAAACTATCCCGTTCATGCCCGCGACATATTTTTCGAGCATTGCGACAGGCTGATAAGAGGTTACGAGCGCGTTCTGCCCAACATCCTCGGCTACGTAAAACGCATGTCGGAAGAAAGCGTAGTGCGGTTCGTATGCGAGTTTAAGGGCGAGCAAGCCGTCAAGGACAAACTGATAGGAACGCTCATCGGGTTCGTCGAAAAACCGCACAAGCTCACCGTGCGGTGTTTGGGCGCCGAATGTAATCTTTTGCAGGCGTATCTTCTGTCGTTGCGCGGCTTTGCGCCGTCGTCGTCCGAAGTGGTGACCGTGCTGCGCAAAAAAGGAATGAAGCCGGACGACAAGATCGTCGCATACGGCAAAAAGACCAAGTTCGCCGATTTCGTTGACGAATGTGACGTCGCGTCGGCGGTAAAGACGGAGATAAAGAAGTATCTCAAATAAACAGGATATAGCGTTGAAAGAGCGGAGAAAGGGGGCTCTGACAACTCGGTATTAAAATAATTACGGAGGTAAACGGTACATGGATGAAGCGGAAGCGCAGCGGCAGCAAGAACTGATAAACCGATATAACGCGCTCGTACGCGAGCAGAATTACGAAGCCGACAGGTTTAACCGATTGCAGTACGAAGTCGCGAGCTGTCAGCAGGATATCGGCGAAAGCATTGCCATAATATCCGATCTTAAACGCGCGGTCATGCCGCATCTCGAGAGTACCGCCGACGAAACCGACAAAGAGGAAGTTATAGCTTCCAACGTGTCGATGACGATCGACGATCTCGTAGAGAAGTACAAACTTCTCAAAAACGGCAGTACCGCGTCTAAGAACCTGACGGGCGATTACGACACGTATTACACCAAGTACGGGCTGTACAGCGATCTGCGCCGCGTTTCGCTCGGTTACGTCGTGGGTTTGGACGCCAACATATGGAACAGCGACGCGCCGCGCAAGACGGTCGAAAAGATGTATCTCGCAAACACCGACTATTGGCTCGCATATGCGACGATGGCGGTAATGCTGTGGGCGAGCGACGAAAAGGAAGCGTGCGAGCGCGCCGTGTCCAAGAGCATGCAGATCGACGAACGGCGGTCGGCGCTGTATTTTTTGCTCGCGAGTCTGAGGTTCAACCGTACCGAGGCGGCTAAGCAGTGGTACAGGGTGTATTTCGATCTTGTCGATTCGGGCGGCGTGGGCGAAGAAATAATCTACATCTTGCAGGTGCTTTTATGCGGCGCGCTCGGTCCCGACGCGGAGTTTGCCGATATGGTAAAAACGCGCATGACCGAACTGCTTGCCGAATCCAAATCGGACGCAATGCGCCGCAAGGAATTGCAGGACAGCGTGGACGGATACTTTTCGTCGTACATATCGGTAACGCGTAAGGAGTATCTCGACTTAAAGCATATCTGCGGCGACTATCCGCAAATGCTCGGGCTCCTGTCGCTTGCCGAAAAAAACGAACTTTTGCGCGATTATTTCAAGTCGGTGCTTACCGCGTCGTCGCCGCTGTCGGACAGGCTGTCCGAGCGCATAGAGGACGCGTTGTACGCGCTCATATCTTCGTACGACGTCGCCGAAGAAGAACTTCTCGATAAGATCAAGTACGAGGAGTTTGTCGTAAAGGCAAACGGCGATCTCGACGCGGCGCAGGCATCGTTCGGGCAGTACATGAAAGAAAAGGAAAAATCGCACAATCTCGCGCTCATCATGGCGCACACGGCGCTCGGCAGAGCGTCAAAGGCGGATGTTCGCGTCAAACAGTATGCGCTCGAATATATCGGGCCGGAAGCGCTTGCGGGTGCGGAAAAGTTTGCGGGCTACCGTTCGCGCGAAAAGAAAGAGTACGATTTCGAAGTGGACGGGTGCAAACTGCACGGCGACGAGAACAGCTTCGAAGCGAACAAGCCAAAACTTCTCGAATATTACGACGGGATCGTCAAAAACAGTATAAAGACCGACAAGAGCGTAAAGAGCGTCAAAAAGGTGCTCGGCGGCGGAGCGGCGCTGTTCGTATTGTTTGCAGTGCTTTCGGCGGTCAGTTTTATCGTCGGTTGGGGCACGGGGGCGAACATCACTCTAATCATAATAGCGGTGCTCGGCATAGGCATGATCGCGCTTTCGGCGGTCGGGTTACATTCGCAAAAGGTCAGGATACGAAAGAGCTACGAGTTCAGGATAAACAACGGCGTAAAGATGTTGGATGACGGGCTCAAAGACTTGGCGGCGTGGCGGAACGATTACCGCACTGCGGACGCAGTTCACGCCGAACTCATAAACGTATTAAAGGAGGTAATGAACAATGGCTGATACTTCATCGCTTTTAAGTCAGCTCGACAGTACCGCGAGCAGTTTTAAGAGCGGCGTATCGACGCAGGCGAGCCGAGTGCATACGGCGCTCGACAAGATCGATTCGACCGTCAACAACGTGAATAAAAAGATTTTGAGCCTGCGCGAAATGATCATAGAGGGCGAGGAAAAACAGCTCGCGCATGAGAACATTCTAAAAATCGAACAGCAGATAAACGAGCAGTTGAAGTCGTATCAGGTTGTGCGCCGCTCGGTGATAGGCGTGGTCAAAGATATGGACATCAATCTCGCGCGCAGCTCTACAGTATCGCAGCTGTCCGAAGAACTGTGGATGTCGTCGTCGCGCTATTGGCTGTCTTACGCGTTCATCGCCATAAGCGCGTGGGTGCAGGACAACAGGGAGGTGTGCAACAACGCCGTTTCCGAAGCGATGCGGCGCGATCCCGTAAAGACTTCGCTGTTCTTCTGTTTGCTTAATTGGCGGTTCAGGCGCAAAGCCGAGTCTACCGAATGGCTCAAAGAATACTTTGCAGCCGTGGATTCCGCGCATCCGCCGCGCGAGACGTCATTCCTTTTGCAGGCGTATCTGTACGGCATATTCGGCAGAGACGCGGTCATGGACGGGTACGTTCAGTCTACCGTCGAGGGCTGGGTCGCCGAGCTTTCGGCGGACATCGAGATATCGGCGGGGCTTGTGGACGGCTACAATAAGTACATAAATACTCTTCCGTCCGTTAAGACCGACTTTTCGACGAACGTGCTCGACGCGCACTGCGCCAACGTAGAGGAGATAGCGTCTTCGCTAACGTCTGCGGGAAGATACGAGGGCGCGCTTAACCGCGTAGCGCACCTCGAACAGGTGCAGGAAGTCAACTACGCCGACGACGTAAAAACGGGCGTGGACAAGCTTCTCGACGACCTCATAACGAATTACGACGAAGAAGAGATCAAGCTCAGAAACGAACAGACGCTGTACAAGATGATAATGGAACACGAGGGCAACGTCGAAGCGGCAAAGCGCGAATACGCGGCGTATATGGAAAAGAACAAGGACGCGCCCAATATCGGCGAGCAGATGTTCATGTGGGCGGCGTATCCGTCGGAAGGCGTGGACGAAAGCGTGCAAAAGTTTGCCGTTCAAAAGACAAAGGGATGGTTCGAAGGCGCCGTCAATTCGTACGACCGCGACGTGCGCGCCGCCGCGCCGCAGGAGTTTAAGCTGACCGTCGATCTTTGGGAAGGTACGACGGACGGCAAGGACAGGGAAGAAGTAAAGACCGATCTCAAAAACAAGTTCATGGCGGAACGCAACAAACTCGTCGTGTGGACCAAACCCAATATCGTGCTCGGCGTGCTCGCCATAGCGGCGCTCATCATCGGCTGCGTCGTGGGCATTGCGGCTACGTTTTACGGCTACATAGCGGGCGGCGGACTGTTCGTCGTGTTGGCGCTCATCGTGGTTCTTACGACCGTCGTGCGCATCAAAAAATTCCCTCAGCGCATCAAGCGCGCCGAAGACATTTTGACGGTCTGTCTGGATGAGATAGACGCTTACCGCGCCGAGTTCGAAAAGATGACGGCGGTCAAAGACGAATTGTTGCAAAAACTCGCGTATATTTAATATTCGGTTCTACTCGATACCGATAAGGAGAGCAATATCATGAGCGAAAAAACCAAAAAGAAGGAAACCAATGCGGACGACATCGGGCTCGATCTCGATCTCGCGGGATTCGGTTCGGACACGCTGTCCACGGAGCAGCTCAAAGAAGTCAATAAAAAGCTGCCTAAGTGGAACATCGAACCTCCGTCTAAGTACAAGAGCAAATAATGCGCAAAAAAGGTCCCGTCGGATATGCGCAGTGGGACGAGGCGTTGCGGCTTCCGCTCACGTCGGCGCACGCGGAATTTTTGCGTCACGGCGAGCTGGGACGCAAGGATTCGTACCTGTATGCGCCGCTTTATAACAGGCTGTCCGATTACGTTACCGACACGTTCAACAAAGCCGCAAAGCGGCTGGACGGCGCGGACGACGGCGCGGCGGCGGTGTTCGAATTGAAGCGGTTCAACGCCGTGCTCAAACGTCTGATGTTTTTTTACGGCGTGGCGTTCATAAGGGACGAGGACAAAAAACGGCTCGCGGGTTCCGTATCCGAAGCGGCGCGCTCGCTTGCCGACGGAATCGAACGCAAGGTCGGCGACAATGCCGACATATTGTACGAAGTGTGCGCGATAAGGCGCACGGTACGTACGGAGGAGCGATGAGCAATTACATAAAAATAACCGAGGAGCTGTCGGCGTGTATTGCGGCGCGCACTCCGCTCGTCATTCTCGATACCGAGGAGCGCGACAGAGCGCAGGCGGCTTTGACCGACGTAGCGCACGAAATAAACGTCGAGATAGATTTCTATACCGACTGCGATCAGTTTGTCGAGCTCAGGCGCGGCGAGCGCAGATCGGACGCGGGCGGCGATCCGCTGGCGTTCATGGAAGAGCGCATGAAAATTAAGTCGGGATTGATTTTCGCGCTCGGCGACGTGCGCTTTCTCGACGGTGACAATTCGTTTTCGCGAAAGACGGCGGGGCTTGTGAGGCTGGCGTCAGAGCGCAAATGCACTGTTATCTTAATAACCGCCGATCACGTTTGGCAGGGGCTTAACAAGCTCGGAATGTATCTCAAACTCGATCTTCCGACGCAGGCTGAGCGCGAGAGCATGCTTAAGACGTTTGTGGCTAAAAACAAGGTCAAAGCGTTCGGCGCGGACGAGATAACGCGCGCTTCGACGATGCTGTCCGGATATACGGCGCTGCAGCTCAAGACGGTAATGAACTATGTGGTGAAGCTGAGCGGCGGATTCACGTTTAACAATCTTTGCGTTGTCGCAATGCAAAAGGACAAGCTGTTCGGCAAAGTTCCGTCGATCACACGCATAACCGTAGGCGACGTTCACGTCGCGGGATTGGACGGAGTCAAAGATTGGCTCGAGCAAAAGCGAAAAATATTTTTCGCGCCCAAGGCGGAGCTCGACAAAAAGCATCTGTCGCCGCCCAAAGGCATACTGCTCGCGGGCGTGCCCGGTTGCGGCAAGTCGCTTTCGGCGCGGCTGATAGCGCGGAGCTGGCAGCTTCCGCTTTACAGGTTCGACATAGGCGCGCTGTTCGACAAGTACGTCGGCGAGAGCGAAAAAAACATGCGGCTCGCGCTCGAATACGTGGAGAGCGTAAGCCCGTGCGTGCTGTGGATAGACGAGATAGAAAAAGAGCTGTCGAGCGGCGGCGACAATGACACCGCAAAGCGCATGCTCGGAAGTTTTCTGTACTGGTTGCAGGAATACGGCGGACGTGTGTTTATGGTAGCTACGGCAAACGACATTTCGCTTATGCCGCCCGAACTTTTCCGAAAGGGCAGGCTGAGCGAAATATTCTTCGTAGATCTGCCGACCGAAGAAGAGCGCAAAAACGCGATAGAGCTGTATTGCGGGCTGTGCCTGTCGTTGAAACCTTCGGACGCGCAGGTGCGAAGGCTCGCCGAAAATAGCGACGGGTTTTCGTACGCGGATATCGAAGCGGCGGTCAAAACGGTTGCCGAACGCGAGTTTACGGGCGGTTGCGTCGAGAGTCCCGAAACGCTCGACCGCGCGTTTGCGGACACGGTGGGCATACTCGCGTCGAGGCGCGAGCAGATAGATAAAATACGGCGGTGGGGCGAAACAAGCGCTGCGCCCGCGTCGGGAAAAAGGAAATAGCGCAAAGGAGGGCATTGCAAATGTCGGTTACCGAAGGCGATATAAGACGGCTCGAAGCGGAAGTTGCCGAGCTTCGCCGCGAGAACAGTCGCATGGAAGGCGAGATACGCGCCATGACCAACTCGCTCGACAGGGCGGGCGGCATCGTAAGCAGCGCCGAGTCGGAAGCTATAGGCGCGCTCGTCAACGGAGAAAACACGCTCACGACGGACGATAATACTTTGCAGAACGTCGGGCGCGTCGGCGACGATATTCGCGCGTGCATGGTACTGTATAAGAATATAGAAAACGCGTACAAGACGATCCGCAGGCTGAACAACGATCTGCGCTATCATCAGGGCAACGAAAAAACGGTGCGGCGTATGTTGGCGGCAATGCTCGACAACGAGAGCAAAGCGTTCGCTTCCGAAGAAACCGTGCGTACGCAGTCCGAAAAGCTGTATCTCGACACGCAGTTTTATTTTCTGAGCCACATAATGATGGACTTGCAGCTCAGAAAAGCGGGCGAAACGGCAGCTGCCGACCGTGCGCGCAAAAAGGCGCTCGAAATGGACGAGCGCAAAAGCGTGTGGGTTTATTTTATGATCGCGTTAAAGCGCGGCGACAGACCCGAAAAGTCCAAGTGGCTCAAAAAGCTCATGACCGTTGCGCCGGTGGGCAGCGAGAAGGAGCTTATACGCGTGCTCGCTCTTCTCGCGCTTCAGCCGAAGAACGAGGACGCGGCGGCTATCGCCGAGTATATAGGGCTTGATAAGATCGGAGCGATAGACAAGGGCGAAATAGTGGGCGCTATACTGAAAAGCTATCGCGCGGCAATGACGATCGTGCCGCCCAAGTTCGAAAATATAGACAAGCACGTAGCCGAAGCGGGCGCGCTCGGCACGGCGCTTCGCGGAGCGATGAACAACGAAGAAGTGGGCGCGTACGTCAAAAAGCTGGCGACGGACACGGGCGGAAAAATGCGCAACGACATTATCGACGCCATGCTCGACAGCGTTATAGAAAGCTGTCACTCGCCGCGCGCGCAGGAGATCTACGACGAGATAGCGTATCAGGAAAAGATCATAGCGGCAAAGGGCGTGATCGAGGACGCAATGGCGTTAAAGGCGCGCGAGGAAGTGGAAAAGGTTTCGGATATAGACATAGAAAGCTGTTTGTTCGAATGGCTCAACGAAAAGGACAGATACAACGGCAAAAAGGAAATAGTCGAGTTTGCGTACGGTAAGTTCAAGCCGTCGTTCCGACACGCGTACGACGGATACGTCAAGCAGTACCGTGCCGAATATAAGGACGAAGTGACCGTCACCGTGGGCGAGTATAGGACGCACACCAAGCTCAACGATCTGGAAAAAGAGGACGCGGACATAAAAGCGCACTGCGCGTCCGTGCGCGACGCGGAAAAGGCGAGAATAACAAACGCGAAGTTCATACTGCTTACGGTGTTCGGCGGCATACTTTTGGTCGCGGGGATAGTCATGAACTTTTTGTCGGACTTTGTGGGCGGCACAGTGTCGGTGCTCGCGCTCGCAGCAGGTGTAGCCGCGGGGCTTGTTCTTCTCATTCTCGGCGCTGTGACGAAATACAAAAACTATAAGAGAAAGCTCGCCGCCGACGCGAAGTGCGAGCGCGATATCGCCGATTACACCCAAATAATGCACGGCGTGTTTGCGGACGTACAGGCGTACCGCGGCATGTATGCCGAGTATGACGCAAAAGTTCTTCCGTCCGATTTCTTTTAGAATACGATCCGAACAGCAAGCAACACAAAACGCACCGAATCATCTCGGTGCGTTTTTCTCGCGGTGTTTTTAAGACGTTATTTTTTAAGCGCGGCTACGATCTCTATCTCCACTTTCGCGCCCTTCGGAAGCGCCGCGACCTGTACGCAGCTTCGTGCGGGATATGGCTTGGGAAAACATTTCGCGTATACGTCATTGACTGCGGCAAAGTCGGCAAGGTCGGTGAGATACACGGTGGTTTTTACTACGTCGGAAAAATCGAGTTTGACGCTTTCGAGAATAGCGGCAATGTTTTTGAGCACTTGTTCGGTTTGCGCGGTCACGTCCGTGCTTTCTATAACGCCGCTCGTCGGGTCGATGGGGATCTGCCCCGAAGCGAACAGCGTCGTGCCTATGATAACGGCTTGTGAATACGGACCTATTGCCTGCGGCGCTCTGTCCGTCGATATCTCCGTTTTTTTCATTTTGCGAGCCTCGCTTTTACAGTTTCGAGTCTTTTGAGCGCTTCGGCTTTTCCGAAAAGTTTGACCATTTCTTCGCCGCCGCCCGGGGTCGCCGCCGCGCCCGTAAGCGCTATGCGGTATATCCACAGGACCTGACCTTTTTTGAGCCCGCGCGCTTCGGCGAGCTTTTCGAGCGCTTCGCCTATGCCGTTCGACTCGGTGCATGCGATGCAACCGTCTATCAGGTCGCGCGCCATGTCTATCGACGTTTTCCATTTTTTATTGACGAAAAGTTCGAGATCGAACCCGTCGAACGAATCTATAAACGCGGCGCGTTCGCGTATGTCCGACAGAACTTCGAGCCGAGGCTGCAACAGCTCGGAAAGATACGCGTAGTCGATGTTTTTGTTCGGGATATACTTTTCGTAGAACGGCATCGCCGCGGCGTGAAATTCCCGGGCGGGCATTTCTTTTATATACAGCGAATTGAGCCAGCGCATTTTGGTTTCGTCGAATATAGACGACGATTTTTGCAGACCTTCGACGGAAAAGCTGTCGATCAGTTCGCGCATGGAAAGTTTTTCGCGCGTGTCCTTGGGGTTCCAGCCGAGCAGTGCTATATAGTTGACTATCGCGTGGGGCAGGAAGCCTTTCGCCAAAAAGTCCTCGAAGCCGGCGTCGCCGTCGCGCTTGCTCAGTTTGTGCGCGGCGTCGCGCATTATCGGCTGAAGATGAATGTATACGGGGCGCTGCCAACCGAGCGCGTCGTACAAAAGGTTGTACTTGGGCGTGGACATAAGGTATTCGACGCCGCGTATGCAGTGGGTTATACCCATCAGATGATCGTCTATTACGTTGGCGAAGTTGTACGTGGGCATGCCGTCCGATTTGATCAGAATGTTGTCCTCGAGATCTTTGAAGTCTACCGAAACGTCGCCGAACACTTCGTCGTGATACGTTCCGTTCCCGCTCGCGGGAATGTTTTGACGTATGACGTACGGTTCGCCCGCGTCGATGCGCTTTTGTATTTCGGCTTTCGAAAGAGAAAGACAGTGCTTGTCGTATTTGGTCGCGCCGCTTTCGTGAAGCGCGCCGAGCCGTTCCTTTGTGCAGAAGCAATAGTACGCGTCGCCGCTCTCTATGAGCTTTTGCGCGTATTCGAGATATATGGCTTTGCGCTCCGACTGAACGTACGGACCGCAGTCGCCGCCTACGATCGGGCCTTCGTCGTAGTGTATGCCCGCTTTGTCGAGCGCGGATATTATAACTTCCACCGCACCCTTTACTTCGCGCGTTTGGTCGGTGTCTTCTATGCGAAGAATAAACTTGCCGCCGCTCTTTTTGGCGAAAAGATAGGCATACAACGCCGTGCGCAGCCCGCCTATATGAAGATAGCCCGTGGGGCTCGGTGCAAATCTTGTGCGTACCATGGTGTTTCTCTCCTTGACACTTTCCGACCTTCGTGGTAAAATACACGTAACGGTCGTGTGCGATCGTTGGGCTTGCGGCTTTTCGCATGCCTGTTATAATTGTAATGCTTTTGCGCGCAAAACGCAAGCGAAAAGGAATTTATTATGGACGAAATGTTGATCAAACGCATACTCGACGACCTCGGCGAGATAGTCGCCGTACCAAGCGTGTACTCCGCGCCCGAAGATGGCGCGCCGTACGGCAAAAACTGTTTGAAAGCGCTCGAATGGTTTGTGGACAAGGCGAGATCGTACGGGCTCGAAGCAAAGCTCATAGACGGCGCTTGCGCGTATGCGGAAGTGGGCGAAGGCAAGGAGTGCATAGGCATACTCGGTCACCTCGACGTCGTGCCCGCAGGCAACGGTTGGGCGACCGATCCGTTCAAGATGGTGGAAGAAAACGGCAAGGTATACGGCAGAGGCGTGGGCGACGACAAGGGCGCTGTCGTGGTGTGTCTTGCGGCGCTCAAAGCCTTAAAGGACGGCAACGTCAAGCTCAAACGCCGCGTGCGGCTCATAGTCGGCGCGGACGAAGAACGCGGATCGTCGTGCATACGCAGATATGTGGAAACGGGCGGAGAGATCCCCGTTATGTCGTTCGTGCCCGATTCCGAGTTCCCCGTTATACACAGCGAAAAGGGCATAGCGCACATGACTTTGCGCTTTGACGATAAGGCGCTTGCGGCAAACGTTTCGTACATCGACGGCGCCGAATGTAAAAACGCGTTGCCCGACAGATCGGAAATACGCATAGTAAAAGGCAGCGCGCTCGAAAATGCGGTAAAAGCCGTATGTGGCGGCGCGGTCACTTCCGAGCTGTTCGAAAAGAAGCCGCTCGCCGAGCGCATAGTGACGGCAGGAAACGCTTTTTCCGATTTCGAGATAGAAAACGGCAAGCAGATAAACATCATAGCCAACGGCACCGCCGAGCATGCGTCCACGCCCGAAAAAGGCGACAGCGCGCTGTGGAAAACTCTCGGCGTGCTCGCGAGCTTCAACGGCGATATCAAGTCGGAATACATCGAAAAGATATACGATTATCTGTGCACTCCGCTCGCCGCGTCCAAGCTCGGTATTTACGCGGACGATCCCAAGAGCGGCGATCTTACCATGTGCATGTCTCAGGCGAGAATGACGGGCGGCGCGCTCGAGCTCGTAATAGACTTCAGGCTTCCGCTCGGCGTCAAGCCCGACGCCGTTGCCGATAAGATAGAGGAAAAGCTCGGCTGCAAAGCGACGGTGGACGATTACCACGAAAATCTGTATATAGATGAGGACGCGCCGCTCATAAAGACGCTTCTCGGCGTATACAGGCGGATCACGGGCGACATGACGCCTCCGCTCAAAGTGGGCGGCGGCACGTATGCACGCGAACTTCCCAACGCGGTCGCGTTCGGGTGTACGCCGATCGACATAGACATAAACATGCACCGTGCCGACGAAAACTTCCCGATAGCGCAGCTTTTTAAGAATTATGAGATCTATTACGCGGCGGCCGTCGAACTCGCAAATATGTAAAGAGCCGAGCCGCGGCGTTAAAAACCGCGCCGAATACAAATACTTTAATTACCGAAAATACAATATACGGAGAAAAACCATGATAACAGAAAATCCCACGATTGAACAATTCAACGAACTCACCGGCAAGGGCAAAACGCTCGTCGATTTTTGGGCAAGCTGGTGCGGACCGTGCCGTTCGCAGGCGCCCGTGGTGGAAGAGCTTGCAAACACTACCGACGTCAAGGTCATAAAGATAGACGTAGACAAGGACGACGAGCTTCCCGCCGACTTTCAGGTGACGGCTATCCCTACGCTCATACTTTTCGAGGACGGCGTCGTCGTCGAACGGTTTGTGGGGCTTACGCCGCTCGAACAGATAAAATCGGCTTTCGGGCTGTAATGCGGCCGGGTTTTCGGACTGCGTTTTGCGCGCCTTTGCACGACGCCGCTTGACAACGCCGAAGCAACAGGCTATAATTATCCCGTGTCAGACAAACGGAAAATCAATCACGAAAAGCACGCGTATCCCGTTCCCCCGGACAGCATAGGCACGCAGGATACCGATATCCCTATGTACGAGAGCGTTCCGCAGGGGCGAAAGCGGTTCGTTCGGTCTATACGCAGGCGCACGAGCATAAATTATCTTCTGTACTCCATAATCCTGCTTATAGTGCTTTGGATCGCGTTTTTTATTTTTCTGTTCAGCGTTTACGGCTCGATGCAGCGCACGCATATAGAGGACGTCGGTGCGCGCGCGTCGCAGGCTTTTCCTATAAAGATCGACGATCACGGTATGGATCTGTACCGCGACCGAATGCGCGGCATGGCGAGCAGCGAGGAAGTTGCCATGGCTGTTTTTACCGTGGACGACGATATGATCAACGTTCTGTTCGTAGTGGATTCCATGGGCAACATAGCGTCTGAACTTTACGTGCCTGTTTCGTCCGTCATGGAAAACGACGACATCGGATGGATATACGACAATCAGGGCAAGGTATGCAAAATGTCCACGGTGGAAGGTTCGTACATGTGTTACGGCACCGTGCACGACACCGTCAACGGTTCGGCCTATCTTCTTGTAATGAAAAAATACGAAATATTCAACCAGCAGTCGGTAAGGCTTATAGGCGTGCTCGTTATATGTACGGTCGTCGTATTGCTTCTGTCGGTCATGTTCTCCATGTTCGCTTCCAAGGTGCAGACGCGGCAGATAGCCGACTTTTCGCAAAAGGCGAAACGGCTCGCTTCGGGCGACTTTAACGTTCGGTTTTCGGGCGACGGCGTGGACGAGTACGACAATCTCGCAAACGCGCTCAATGCCGCAAAGGACGAAATGAAAAAAGCCGAAAAAATGCAGCGCGATCTCGTTGCTAACGTGTCGCACGATATCCGAACTCCGCTGACCATGATCCGCGCGTATGCGGAAATGCTTCGCGACATGCCGGTTGACGAAAAAAAGCGCAAGAAAACGGCTGACGTCATTATATCGGAAGCCGAAAGGCTAAACGTTCTCGTAGACGACGTGTTAAACTATTCCAAGCTCGAAGCGGGCGTTCTCGAATACAAGCTCGAACCGTGCGATCTGTCTAAAACCGCGGAAGCCACGCTGATGCGCTTCGATATTTTCCGCGAGCGCGACGGGATCAAGTTCGAAAAGCATATAGAAAAGGGCGCCGTTGCGGAGTGCGATAAGCAGAAGATAGAACAGGTGCTGTATAATCTCGTGATAAACGCCGTCAATTACAGCGGCGACGACAACACCGTTATATTATCCGTGGCAAAAAAGCAAGACGGCGGTGTGCGGGTGGAAGTAAGCGACCACGGCAAGGGCATAGCGCCCGACGAGATCGACAGCGTTTGGGACAGATATTACCGTTCGGCGCGTAACAAGCGCACTACGGTCGGATCGGGACTCGGGCTTTCCATTTGCAAGAGTATTCTTATGGGGCATGGCGCCGAGTACGGCGTCCGGTCCGAGCTCGGCAAAGGTTCGACTTTTTGGTTCGAATTGGGCGGCTCGGGCAAACAGTAATTATTTTGCGGCAAAGTCTTGACACAGAGCCTATTGTGTGTTATAATGCCACATATTTATAATCGACAGGAGATTCGATACAGTCCATATGGACCCATCTAGTATAGGAACAGGTATTTCGTTTTTAGGCGCGATCAATTCGACGCAGATAGGATTGCTTATAGTTTTGATCGTGCTTGTGTTTTTGTCCGCTTTCTTTTCGTCTGCGGAAACGGCTTTTACGAGCATGAACCGCGTGCGGTTGCACACTCTCGAAGCAAACGGGGTAAAGTGGGCGAAGCATGCCGGCAAAATGATAGATAATTACGATAAGCTGATAACTACCATACTTATCGGAAACAATATCGTCAATATAGTAGCGTCGTCGCTTGCGACGCTGTTGTTTGTCAGTTTCGTAGCCGACAATTCGACTGCCGTCACTCTGTCTACGGTGGTGATGACGCTTGCCGTACTCATATTCGGCGAGATCACGCCCAAGACGATCGCAAAAGAACATCCCGAAGGGTTTGTGCGCACGTACTGCGGGATATTGCGGTTTTTACAGATAATATTCTTTCCGCTCACTTGGATATTTTCCCAGTGGCGAAAACTGCTTCTCAAAATGTTCAAGTTCAAAAAGCAGCCGGGCATAACAGAAGACGAGCTTTTGACTTACGTCGAAACGGCGCACAGCGAGGGCGGGATAGACGAGCACGAATCGGAGCTTATAAGGTCGGCTATCGAGTTCGAGGATCTTGACGTCGGCGACATAATGGTGCACAGAGTGGGCGTTGCGGCGGTGCCCGACGACGCGAGCATGGACGACGTTGCAAAGCTGTTCCGCGAGAACGGGTATTCGCGCATGCCCGTGTACAGCGGAACTATCGACACCGTGATAGGAACCGTACACGAAAAAGATTTTCTTATAGCTGTCATCGACGGCAAGGATAATTTCAAGTCGTGCATTCAGAACACCGTGTGCCTGTCGCCGAATATGAAGATCTCGGCGGCGCTGCGCATGATGCAAAAGGGCAAGATACACATGGCTATCGTCGTAGACGAGTACGGCGGCACAAGCGGTATAATAACGATGGAAGACATTCTCGAAGAGCTGGTCGGCGAAATTTACGACGAGCACGACGAGGTAGAGGAATTTATCAAAAAGACGGGCGACGACGTTTTTTGCATAAACGGCAATGCGCCGCTCCTCGACGTGTTCGACTATCTCGAAGTGGACGTAAAAGAAGAGTTCGAATCGTCGTCGGTGGGCGGCTGGGTCACCGAGCAAATGGAAAAGATCCCCGTGGCGGGCGAGAGTTTCGATTACGGGAACATGCACATTACCGTCAAACGTTCCACCCCTAAGCGCGTCGCAGAAGTGCAGATATCGGTCGATCGCGACAAAGCGGACGACTGACGCGAGAAATATTATCACGACCTAAAAAGCCTCGGTACTTGCGTACTAAGGCTTTTTTATCAGGTTGTTGCGTTCGGGATGTACGAGCGCCGAATGTATCCTGTCGAACGCGATGGGCGCTATCCCGTTCATATAACCTATAAGCGACTTCATTGTCTCTCGGTACGTATTGCCGTTTGCCGGGCACGGATTGGTGACTATGGGCAGGGCTTCGCCGTCGGCGAATGCCGCAGTGTCTTTTTCGCGCACGTACAAAAGCGGGCGGATCAGCTTGATGCCCGATCTGTCCATAAACGCCTTTGGCGCGAGCGTGGACAGTCGCCCTTCGAATATCATGCCGAGCAGAAACGTTTCTACCATGTCGTCTGCGTTGTGCCCGAGCGCGAGCGTGTCGAATCCGAGTTCGGTGATTTTGTTGTCGAGCGCGCCGCGCCGCATTTTTGCGCAAAGCGAGCACGGATTCTTTTCTTTGCGTGCGTCGAACACGATGGGCGCAATGTCGGTTTTGACGATGTGAAAAGGCACGGACAGCGATTCGCATAGAGGCGCGAGCGGCGAAAAATCGGCGCCCGAACCGGGATCGACGGTCACTGCGGCAAGCTCGAACCTGTTGGGGCTGAATCTTCGGTAAGCGGCAAGCGCGCAAAGCAGAGCGAGCGAGTCTTTCCCACCCGACAGCCCGACGGCAATCCTGTCGCCGTCCGATATGAGCTTAAAATCCGCGTCGCACCTGCGCACGTAAGACAGAAGTTGTTGCAGTTTCATGATCGCGTATATTATACAATAATGTCGCCGTTAAATCAACAGATATTCGAACGTATAGCGGAATATTGTCGGGATCATTCACGCACGTGATTGAGATTGCCCACCGCACTCGCTTCGCTCGCGCGTGCGGAATAAGCCCGCGGCTTGCTTCGTAGGACAGAAGATAAACTCAATACACTGTGTCATTCTGAGCGCAAGCGAAGAATCTCGTAAGTAACGAATTTCGCGCTTCGCGATAAAACGGTTGAGATTGCCTACATCGCTCGCGTTGCTCGTTTGTAATGACAAAGATTTTCTTATTCTGAATAATAATACTTCGGTATGCCCGCAGTGCAAACCGTGCGCTACCGCACGTTTGCGGCAAACTGCGCGTTGTAAAGTTCCGCATACGCGCCGTTCTGTTTTATGAGTTCGGCGTGCGTGCCGCGCTCTATGATCTTGCCGCTGTCCATTACGAGTATAACGTCTGCGTTTATTATAGTCGAAAGCCTGTGTGCGACCACGAAGCCTGTTTTCTTTTTGCCGTTTTCGGGGTTGAGAAGTTTGTCGAATGCGTTCTGCACGCGTTTTTCGGTGCGTGTGTCGATGTTGCTCGTTGCTTCGTCGAGTATAAGCATAGGGGGATCGACGAGCATGATGCGCGCTATGTTTATAAGCTGTTTCTGTCCTTGAGAAATGCCGTCGCCGTCGTCGATCACCGTGTCGTAGCCGTCGGGCAGACGTTCGATAAACCCGTCGATATCGGCCGCCGCCGCCGCGGCTCTGATTTCGTCGTCGGTTGCGTCCGGCTTTCCGTAAGCTATGTTGTCGCGGACGGTGCCTTTGAAGATCCAACTGTCCTGCAAGACCATGCCGAAGTTTTTTCGCACGCCGCTGCGCGACAGTTCTGCGGCGTCCGTGCCGTCAAACAGTATTTTGCCGTCGGCGGGGTCGTAGAACCGCATGAGCAGATTGATCAGAGTCGTTTTGCCGCAGCCGGTGCGCCCGACTATCGCGACCATGGTACCTTGCGGAACGGCGAGGTTCAGGTCTTGAATGAGCGGCTTTTCGGGATCGTACGAAAAATCGAGGTTTTCGAGTTCGATCGTTCCGCAGCGTTCGAGCGCCGCGCCGCCGTCGTCCTGAGGCTGTACGTCTATAAGATCGAGTATGCGCCGCGCCGCCGCGAGCGATGTTTGAAATTCGGTTATCACGCCCGTTATTTCGTTGAGCGGGCGGGCGAACTGATTGGCATACAGCAACAACTGCGTTATGCCGCCTATGGAAACACGGCCGTCTATCGCGTATACGGTGCCCATTATCGCGACTACTGCGTATACGAGCGAATTGATAAGGCGCGTGGACGGATTGACGAGCGACGAATAGAAAGTCGCTTTGAATCCGCAGCGTTTCAGTTCCGAGTTGGATACGTCGAAGTTTGTCTGCGCGCGTTCGGCATAGCCGTATGCGGCGACGAGAGCGCGGTTTCGTATGGTTTCGTCGGCTTTGGAATACAGCTCGCCGCGGACGCGCGTCTGTTCGGTAAAGTATTTATGCGAGCCGCGCGCGACTAAAAACGATATAAGAAGGGAAAGCGGAGTGAGCGCCGCCACTGCGAGCGCGATCCACGGATTGATGTATATCATAAATACGAGCGTGCCGATTATGGTAACTATGCCCGTGAAGATCTGCGTCGCGCCCTGAACTATTCCGTCCGCTATCTGATCTGCGTCGATAGACAGACGCGCCGCGAGATCGCCGTGCGGATTGCCGTCGATAAAACCGAGCGGAGCGTCGGTAAGCGCCGCAAACCCGTCGCGCCGCGCGTCGCGCACCGTCAGATATGCCGCGCGCTGAGCACAGAGGTTCATGAGCCATTGAAACAGCATGACTGCGGCGATTATGCCGGCGAGTATGCATATGATCGCAGTAAGCCGCGTCAGATCTACCGTAACGCTGACCGTAACGCCGTTTTCGATAAGTTCCGCCATGCAGTCGATCGCTTCTCCTATAAACACGGGCGTCATCAGCATGCCCACGGACGAAATTACGGCGCAAAGAAACGCGAGCGCGAGAAGCGCCGAGTGCGGTCGCAGATATTTCATGAGCCGACGTATCGTTGCGGCTTGCTTTTTTGTTTTGACGTTTTTCATAATATCAACCCGATTGCGAAGCGCAGAATTCGGCGTACAGCGGACATTCCGCTTTGAGCTGTTCGTGAGTGCCGTAGCCTACCGTTTTGCCTCCGTCGAGCACAAGTATTTTGTCGCAGCCCGACACCGCGCTTATGCGCTGCGAAACGAATATCTTCGCGCCGCCCGTTTTTTTGACCGCGTCTATAAAATCGCGTTCGGTCTTGTAATCGAGCGCGGACGTACTGTCGTCGAACAGGTACAGCAGATTGTCGCGGCAGAGCGCGCGGGCTATATTGACGCGCTGCCGCTGCCCGCCCGAAAGATTTTTTCCGCCCTCGGCGATCTCGCCGTTTAAGCCGACGGCGCGCAGAAGTTCGCTTGCCTGCGCCGTTTCGAGCGCGAATATCTCGCGCGACTCGGTCACCGATTCGTCGGCGATTTTGAGGTTGTCGTGTAACGTTCCGCGAATGACGGCGGCGCGCTGCGGAACGTAGCCTATGTTCTTTCTGAGCGCCGCTACCGAATAAGAGGAGAGCGGTTTGCCGTAGAAATAAATAGTTCCTTCGTCCGGGTCGTAGAAACGTTCGGTAAGCGCGACGAGCGTCGTTTTGCCGCTGCCCGTACCGCCTATTATGCCAAGCGTTTCGTTTTTGCCGAGCGTGAACGAAACATTGCGCACGTCGTAATCGCCGTCGTACGCAAAGCATACGTTGTCGAAGCGCAGCGCACAGTCGGCGTGCTCGTCGATGTCGGTAACAGTTCCGTCCTCGGGCAACGGCATATCGAGCACTTCGTTAACGCGCGCGGCGCACGCCGCCGAACGGGTGAATATCGAAAACACGTTGCCGATGTTGACTATCACGAAAAACGCCTGATTGAGATAATTTATGAGCGCGACGATCTCGCCCTTGGTGAGCGCGCCCGTTCCCGCCTTTGCCTCGCCGAACCACAAAACGGCTATTATGGCGAGGTTTACTACCGCGAATGTCAGCGGGGCGAGCAGGGTGGATATGCGCATTGCGCCGATATTCGTTTTCGCGGTCGTTTCGGCTGTTTCGTTAAAGCTCTTTTTTGCGGCGGACTGTTTGGAAAACGCGCGGATCACGCGCGCGCCCGAAAGGCTTTGCGCGGTGTTGCGCGACAGTTCGTCGAGATTTTTCTGCGCCGTTTTGATGCGCGGCATGGTAAGCCGCAGAACGCATGTCATAGTGGCGGCGAGCACGACTACCATAGCGAGAAACATGAGCGACAGTACGGGGTCGATTATCATGCTCATGACGAATGCGCCGATCACGACAAACGGCATGCGGAGAACGAGCCGAAGCGTCATATTGAGCGCGTTCTGACAGCTCACGACGTCGCCGGTGAGCCGCGTTACGAGCGACGAGCCGCCTATGCGGTCGCACGCCGAAACGGGCAGCGCGTTTATGTGCTTAAAAGTTGCCGAGCGCAGTCGTGTGCCGAAGCCGAGCGCCACTTTGGACGCGAGATACTGTCCCGTGACGGATATCAAAAATCCGCCGACCGAAAGCACCGCGATGATAGAGCAATAGGTTATAACGTAGCTCTTGTCGCGGCCGGCGATGCCTACGTCGATCACGTTGGCGACGATCATCGGCACGGCGAGCTCGGCTATGGCTTCTATCAGCTTGCACAGCGGTGCGAATACCGTCGCGGGTATATGACCTTTCAAAAATCGCAGCAGTCTGAACATATCGCAACTATTATATATATTATGCCGTCCCGTGTCAAGCGCGTGAAAACCTCACAATCGGCAAAATGCCCAAAACACGAACTCGCCGTTTCGGTGAGTCGAAGAAACAAATCGGTTAGGCTCGCGGTATTGCATTTTTCGGCGGCGCGTGATATAATGACGAAAACGGGCTTAGGCTCGTAACGCAACGTATAGCGGTGAAAAATGAAAGACTACGGTAAAGCGCTCAAAATACTCAGGAAGCGGGCGGGACTTACGCAGGCACAGCTCGCCGAAAAGCTCAACGTCACATATCAGACGGTGAGCAAGTGGGAGAACGGAATAAACTCGCCCGACATTTCGGTCATGGAAAATATATGCGAGCTTCTTTCGGTGCCCGTAGACGAATATTTGCGGCTCGCTTCGGACGATACCGAAACGTTCGATTCTTATCCGCGCGAAACCGAACGGGAAGCCTGCGTGCCCGACGGCAATACGATCCTCGCGCCGTCCGTCGCGCCTGTTAAAAAGACTAAGTCGTACGCGGTTTATATAATACTTGCGGCAGTGCTCGGCGGGCTCGTAACGCTTGCGACCGTGCTCGTACCCGTGATCGCTTTGGCGGTCATGGGCGGGCGGACGTCGGGCGGCAACCGTCCGTCCGACACGGCATGTACCGTTTACGTATATTCGGGTGCGTTCGGCAGCGGAACGGGCTACGAAATATACTTGAAAAAAGGCGAGGATCTGGTGTTTCCCGAAAACACGTTCGAACCGAAGAAAGGATACATGTTTACCGGTTGGGAATGTGACGGCAAGATGTATCAAGCGGGCGAAAGTATGTCCGTCGGCAGTCAGACCGTACTGTTTATATTCGCGCATTTCGAGGACGCGGTATATACGGTAGTCTACGAATACGGCGGTCAATCTTTTACGGAAACGTATAAAAACCGCCCGTTCGAAGCGTATTATACTTCCGAACGCACGTTCTCGCGCGTCGGTTACAAACAAACGGGTTGGAAGTGCGGAACGGAAACGTATTCGCTCGGCGGGGCGGCTTTTTTGGAATCGTTCGATTCGTTGGAAATTCGATTCGAACCGGTTTGGACGCCTATCGAATATAATATCGAAATAAACTTCGGTCAAAATTCCGTCGAATTCGACGGCGAGCGTTATTACGGCGCTCTCGCATTTAAGGGAAGATACGGCGAAGATCCGCTCGCGGGAAAGATGTGCAGTCACGACGCGCTCGTGTTCAATGGCTGGACGGTATACGACGCGAACGGCAATGTGTACGACGGCGATCTTCGGTATATTACGTCCGAAGAAAGATCGACGATACGGGTCGAAGCTAATTGGATTTCGGGCGAATATACTCTCATACTGCGCGACTGCAACGACAATTTCGAAGAAAAGCGCATACCGCTCAGCGGCGACGAGGAATATACGCTGCCGCTTTTCGAAACGCTCATAGATCCCGATACGCTCGGCGCAATGTCGGGCGCGCATTATGCGGGCTGGAAGTTTTACGGGTATCCCGCAATGATAAGCGACAGGCGCTTCGCGGACGGCGAAACGGTCTCCGATCTTATGACGACGGGTTACGATAACTTCGGCGAGATAACGGTCACTCTCGAAGCGTATCTCGAATACGACGCGTATGCGGTCGGTCACGACGGCAGCGGCGGCGACGGTAATGAAGATCGCGGTGCGCTTCCCGCTTGCGACATATCGATCGACTATGATCGAATGATTCGCAGGCGCTTGGGCGCTGCCGCACTGTAAACGGAACGGTAGGGAAAGGGCAATGAAAGATTACGGCAAAGCGCTCAAAATACTCAGGAAGCGGGCGGGACTTACGCAGGCACAGCTCGCCGAAAAGCTCAACGTCACATATCAGACGGTGAGCAAGTGGGAGAACGGAATAAACTCGCCCGATATCGCGGTCATGGAAAATGTATGCAGGCTTCTTTCGGTGCCCGTAGACGAATATTTGCGGCTCGCTTCGGACGAGACCGAAACGGCAGCTGCCGATTCAAACTCGCGCGATGACGAACGGAACGAAAGTATGCCCGACGGCAGTATCATACTCGCGCCGCCCGTATTTGCGGACGGGGCGTCGTCGGTATCACCCGAACGCGCAAGCGCTGCGGCAGGCGCGGGTACGGTTTGCAAAAAACCGAAGTCTTTCGCGCCTTACATAATACTCGCGGCGGTGCTCGGCGGGCTTGTAACGCTCGCGACGTTTCTCTTTCCGGTGATCGCGATAGTCGTGTTGCGCGGCGGACATACGGTAGTCGAGCCCGAACCTTCGCCTACGAACGTTTGCACGTTGAAATTCGATCACGGCGAGTTCGGCACGGGTAAAATGGGCAACGATTACTGTAATTACGGCAGCAGTATAAAACTGCCCGACAGCGGTTTCATTCCGGTAAATGGCTATGCGTTTGCAGGCTGGACGTTTGACGGCGTCAGCTATGTCGCGGGCGATACGTTCGACGTTCCCGCGGCGGAGTCTGTTACGTTCACTGCTATGTGGCGGAAAGCCGTTTACACTGTACGCTATAAATACGGCAGCATAGTGTTCGAACAAAAATTCACTTACGGCGAAGAGCACAGCATGTCCGCGCGCAAAATAGTCCGCGTCGGGTACGTTCATACGGGGTGGTCGTGCAAAGGCTTATCGTATGCGCTCGGCGAGCCGGTTATCGATCTTTCGGGCAAAGACGGCGACATAGTGGAAGTAGCGCCTGTATTTATGCCTGTTCGGTATACGGTAAAGTTTGTAGACGGCGACAAATGCGATTATTCTGACGAGTATGTTTACGACGGCTATCACCGACTGCCTTATGCGCTTTACAGCCGTACGGGCTATGAACAGACGGGTTGGAAAGTAGGCGACAAGACGTACGCGCTCGGCGAAGTCGCGCCCGATTTTGCTACCGAAGCGGACGCGACGGTGACTGTCGAAGCGGTGTTTACGCCGATCGGGTACTCAATGGAAGTTCATCTCATGCAGTGGGGAGCGGAGTTCGACGGCAAAAAGTACGACGGCTTCGGCGGACCCGTCACCGTGCATATAACGTGCGAATACGGCAAGGATCCGTTTGAAAACAGAATTTGCCGAAGCGATTATATGGAATTTACGGGCTGGACGGTTTACGATTGGTCGGGCAAGGTTTTGGACGGCGATCGCAGGTATATAAACGCCGTCGAGGGCGCGGTGTTGCGCGCGGAAGCGAATTGGACGTCGGGAGAATATTACCTGACGCTCGGCGGCGGCATTCGCAAGCCTTTCGACGAGAAAGCGATCGCGCTTAAAGGCGCGGAGCGGTATACGCTGCCTCTTGTGGAAACGCTTATAGACGAACAGCGAAAAGACAATATCACGGGATACCGTTTCGGCGGTTGGTCGCGAGGCGACGGCGCGACCGCACAACGCTATGCCGACGGCGAAACGGTAAGCGATCTTATGATCACGGGAAATTGGTACAGCGGCGGCAGCTACGATAAGCCGTTCGTGTCGTTTAGAGCGGAATGGCTGCCCAACGAATACACGGTCAAACTCGACGCGAACGGCGGCGAGGGCGACGCGGCGAGCGTTAAGTGCAAGTATGACGAAGAACGCGCGCTTCCGCTCAATGCTTACGTTAAGGACGGGTACGTTTTTGCCGGCTGGGAGTGGAACGGCGATCTCTATGCCGACGGCGCGACGGTGCGAAACCTCACGACCGAACACGGCGGCGAGATAACGTTTGCCGCAAAATGGATACAAAGCTATTCGGGCAAGGGCACTGCCGCCGAGCCGTACGCGATAGCGACTTACGCCGAGCTCGAACGGCTGTGTTCGCTCGTCGGCTGCGACGGCGGAATGAGTGTCGCGCACTACAGGCTGACCGCCGATATAGACTGCGGCGGCAAAGCGCTCAAAGCGATAGGAACTGACAAAAAACCGTTCCGCGGCGTGTTCGACGGCGACGGGCACGTTATAAAAAACGTCGCGTTCGCGGCGGCGGAAAAAGCGTACAGCAATCACTTCGATTATAAAGGGCTGTTCGGAAGCGTTACGGGCGGGCGGTTGCTGAATGTCGGTATCGAGAACTACACGATAGACGACGGCGGTTGCGAAAGTCTGTACGCCGCGCCGCTCGCAGTCAGGTACTGTTCGGAATTTCCCATTACCGAATGTTACGCGAAAGGCGTGATAAAGTCAAACAATTCCGAGCTTCTCAAAGCGGGCGGGCTTGTGTGCGACCTTATGGGGCTTGCTCGCGACTGCTATGCCGTGTGCGAGCTGAACGTAGCTTATGCGGTCGGAAGCGATTACGACAAAGGCTTGGACGCGGGCGGTTTCGCATCGAGCATATACTGCGGCGGCTATGCGGACGCAGACGGCAACAGCGTTGAAATAAAGACGGCGGGCGCGCAAAACTGTTATGCCGATCTTAACGCGCGGCTGTTCACTAACGAGAAAAAATATGCCGGGCTCGGCGTCGGCATGTTTGTATATCTGTCGGCTTCCAATTACAGCGAGTGCGTATATAATAACTGCTTTGCCGCGGGCAGTATAGAGATTTCGGGGATCGAAACAGAGGACGAATCCGTTTACGGCGTAACGGGCAAGTTCGCGGCGAAGCTGTACGATCCCGTTCACGGCGTAACGGGCAATAAATTCGCCGGTATCTTTGTTTGCGGAAACATAACCGCCCAAAACGCGACCGGCATCGAATTTACGATCGACGAGCAGACGGAGACGGCGCGCGGAAATCTTTCGTCGCTCGCGTGGCTCGCCGAGAACGCGGCGTTCGGCGTTGGCGTGTGGGCGGAAAGCGGCGACGGCGGGCTGCCTGCGCTCAAAAGATTCGCATAGGCAGTTGCGGCGTATTTGATTCGATTCAGCGCATTATAGGCAGCGTATTACTGAGTCAAAGCCGTTTGTACGTGCCGCAAGCATTTTCTTTGTACTGCTTGCCTCTGATGCTGTAAACAGTCGCGGCGATAGCGTGCGGCGCGCCGCAAGCGCTTGACAATGCGCGCATTATGTCGTATAATGATAATACCATATAATAGGGTATTACCGCTTTGGACGTATTGAAAAGTGTATTGGCTTTGATTGCCGGCTTGGGCGTGCTCTTGATCGGCATGAAGATGCTCAGCGAGGGCTTGGAGCGCAGCGCCGGAAAGGGCATGCGCAAGCTGTTCGGCAAGATAAGCAACAACCGTTTCGCGGGAGTGGGCGTGGGCGCGGTCGCGACCGTGCTCGTCAACTCGTCGTCGGCTACGACGGTAATGGTCATAGGCTTCGTCAACGCGGGGCTGATGACCCTTTTTCAGGCAACGTCGATAATAATGGGGGCTAATATCGGCACGACGCTGACAGGTATTATAATCGCGCTTTCGGGCGCTGAGTTCAGTATAAGCGCGTTCATGATGGTGCTCGCGTTTATAGGCGTGGTCATGCTGATGTTCTTCAAAAACGATACCGTAAAGAAGATAGGCTCTGCTATCGCAGGACTCGGGCTTATGTTTGTCGGGCTGTCGCTCATGAGCGGTTCGTTCGAAGATCCGTCCATCGCCTCTGCGATGCGCAGACTTTTCGAAGTCGTCGATTTTCCGATTTTTCTTATACTTATCGGAATGGTGTGCACGGCGTTGTTTCAGGCGTCGGCTGCTATGACGGCGCTCGTAGTCACCATGGCTGGCGGCGGGATAATCCCGCTCGAAAGCGCGCTGTTCGTCATACTCGGTACCAATATCGGAACGTGCATTACCGCTATATTAGCTTCGTTCGGCGCGAGCACCAACGCAAAGCGCACCGCCGTTATACACCTGCTGTTCAACGCGATAGGCACGATCCTGTTCACCGCAATTATTTGGATATTCAAGTCGGATATCGTGTGGCTGTTCGGAAAAATGTCGCGCAGTACGCAAATGCAGGTCGCGCTGTTCCATGTATTTTTCAACGTGATAACTACGCTCCTGCTTGTTCCGTTCATAAAGCCGCTTACAAAGCTCGCGACGCTGCTCGTGCGCGAAAAGCGGGGCGGCGACGGCGAATCGCCGCACATGTACTATATTGACGACAGATTTTTGCAAACACCGCCGATCGCCGTCGCACAGGTCAAGCGCGAAGTCGATCATATGGGCGAAATGGCAAAAACCAACCTGAAGCGCGCCATGACGGCTGTTTTAACTCTCGATCTTTCGGAGCGCGACAAGGTGACACGCGACGAAGAAAAAATAAACTTTATAAACAAGGGCGTAGCCAAGTATCTTATAAAGCTGTCGTCGCTTTCTCTTACGCGCGCCGACGAAAAGTTTGTCGGATCGCTTCACCACGTAGTCGGCGATATAGAGCGTATAGCCGACCACGCCGAAAACTTTACCGAAGCCGCCGCGGCGATGAAGGAAAACGATGCGGTGTTTTCGGAAGTAGCGCGCGACGAACTCGAGGATATGTACGACAAGGTGACGGCGATGTTCGACGAAGCGATGTTTATATTCAAAAACAACGCAGTCGGCAGGCTCAACGATTTTTCGCGCCGTGAAGAGGAAGTCGATATGACCAAGCGGCTTCTCGACGACAATCACATAAAGAGGCTTAACGACGGCGAGTGCTCGGTGGAGAGCGGAACATATTTTTATTCGATGGTAAGCGCGCTCGAGCGTATCGCCGATCATCTTACGAATATAGCGTTTTCCATCAAGTCGCCGTCCGGGTCGCAGTGCGAGGCGATGGAAAAGATAGCTGAAGAACAAAAGCGCCGCTCGCACGAGAAAAAGCACAGCGGAAACAGTTTGCAGCGCGCGTCGGCGGACAAGCCCGACGAGACCGTAGCAAACGCCGAAGCCGCGGCGGTTTCCGATTCGGCGGAGAGCGGCACTGCGGAGGTGGAACGGCAATGATTTACGTACTCGGCAGCATAAATCTGGATCTGTCGGTCGAGCTCGAGCGTTTGCCCAAAAAAGGCGAAACGGTTATTGCCGACAGCCTTAAATCGGGGCTGGGCGGCAAAGGCGCAAACCAAGCCGTCGCGATAGCCAAGCTCGGCAAGCGCGACGATAAAGACGTCTCGCCCGTGCGGCTTATCGGTAATGTGGGCAAGGACGCAGGCGGCGACAGCCTTATAAACAAACTCAACGAGTTCGGCGTAAATACGGACTTCGTTCACCGCGTCAACAGACCGACGGGCACGGCTATAGTCACGCTTACGGGCAAGGACAACCGAATAATGGTGTACACGGGTGCGAACTCGGGATTGAGCAAGACGGATGTGGACGAAGCGCTCGAAGGCGCTACGAGCGCCGATACGCTGTTATGTCAGCTCGAAGTGCCGCTGTACGTCGTGGCGTACGCGCTTAGAAAAGCTCGGGCTATAGGCATGACGACTATTTTCAACCCCGCGCCTGCCAAAGAACTTCCCGAAGATCTTTATTACAACGTCGATATAATCGTACCGAACGAAACGGAAACTCAGATCCTTACGGGAATAAATCCGCGCGATTACGATTCGCAAATAGACGCATTGCAAGAATTCCACGAACGCGGTGTGCATTATGCCGTGATAACGCTCGGCGACAAAGGCTCGGTCATTTCGGACGGTACGGGTTTCATTGCGCACATACCGCCGAGAAAGACAGCGGTAGTTGACACGACGGGCGCGGGCGACACGTTTGTGGGCGCGCTTGCTCTCACTTATCCGCACATCGGTATGTATTCGTTCAGAGAAGCGTGCGCGTTTGCTACGGCGGCTGCGGCGCTGACCGTTTCGAAGCGTGGCGCTGCCGACAGTATCCCGACGTTTGCCGAAGTCGCCGCAATGTATAACAGGGTAATATAACGCACAAACGCGTGCTGTCGACGGTTCCGTTGCGGAAAATTACGTGGGCGTCCGACGGACGCACGCGGCAGCTAAAACCGAAAATATTTACGACGTATAAGTTCGACCGAGGTCGGGCTTATATTTTTTTGGATAAATATACCATATCGACGAGCTTTACGCCGCCTTCGTAAATTTCGTGATCGTAGTTGTCGATAAAAAAGTTTTTCACCGAGTGCGAGCGCACAAACCCGCATTTTTCGTAGAACGGCACGGTGAGCGGACTGTCGCCCGTGCCGACGGTCAAAACAGTATACTTGCCGCGATATTCGGCTTCGGTGAACCGTATGAGCGCACGCCCGTAGCCGCGATTGCGAAATTGCGGAAGCACGGCGAGATTTTTTATTTCGAGCGTATCCCCGTTGCCGACCGTGACGATCTCTGCTTTGATCCCGCCGTCGTCGAGCACGTACATAGTGCCCGCATCGAGATATTTTTCGATCATTTCGGGCTGTTCGTCGGCGAGGAGAAGAAGGGGCATAAATGCGCGCTTGTTTGCGGTCGGGTATATTTTCATTTCGAGTTATATTGTATATTCGCGCGGCGCATTTGTCAAGCTCGGCAGAGCGGCGTGCGGCGGCACTGAAAAGGTCGGAATTTGTCGGATATTGCGAGCGGATTTTCGACATACTAAACGTATGTTATTCATAGACAGGCATGGCGAGGCGGCTAACGCGCTTTTGGGCGCGCTGTCCGATACGGACTGCGCCGACAGGCTTTCGCGGAGAGTGGGCGGCATGTGCGGGAAAAAAGCGGTCGCGGTCAATTCGACCGACGCGGCTCTACATACCGCGCTGTATCTGTGCGGCGCGGAACGCGGAGATTTCGTGTTCGTGCCGTCGTTTACGTTTTATTCGTATATAGCGACTGCCGCGCACATGGACCTCGTTCCGGTGTTTTTGGACTGCGATCCGCATACGCGGTGCGTGTCCGCAGCCGCGCTCGAAACGGCGCTGGTATGGGCGCAGCTTTTGCAAAAGCCGCCCGCGGCGGTCGTTGTCGACGACGCGTTCGGCGCGGTAGCCGACTTTGACGTGCTGCTGCCTTTGTGCAAGGCGTGGAACGTGCCGCTCGTAGAGCTTTCGGCAGGCGCGCTCGGCGGCGAATACAAAGGCGTGCCGTGCGGGGCGAACGCCGATTTCGGCGTGATCGGGTTTGACAAGCGCGTCCACGGCGGCGGCGCGGTCGTTCTGTGCGGCGACGACAAAATAGACGAAGCGCTCGGGTTTACGCGCCGCGTGTTCACTTCGGGCGAGAATCACGACTATTCCATGCATAACGCCGTCGCGGCGCTCGATATCGCGCAACTCGATGTGGCGGACAAGATATGCGCGCGGCGCCGTGCCAATCTCGCCGCTATCACGGGTTCGGTCGAAAACGTGCTGCCGCCGACGCGCGGCGACGCCGCCGAATACGCTCTGTGCAAAGCGGCTGAGCATGCGGCGGAACTCGTCGAATACGGTTACGAGGTCAAGATGCCGCCGCCCGTGCACACGCTTCCGCAGTACGCCGATTGCGCGTATTTCGAACACGAACGCGGATTCAGCGTGTGCGAGTCGCTCGCCGAATATTGCCTTATCGGCATGGATATGTCCGTCGTCATGCGGCTCAAACTGATACGCAAACTTAAATTGTATCGTTGACAAACTCCGATCGGGCGTAGTATAATTTACGCATGTCGTATGCGTTGTTTAGCGTAAACGCCGTTATGTCGGGTCTATACTATGCGTTTTTCGGCGCCGTTTGCGGCTGCATTGCCGTGATGGCGGCGCTTATCGCCGTGTTCGGCAGGCGCGCCCGTCGCAACGTAAAGAAGGAATCGGTAACGCGCTTGCCCAACGGATTTTCTCCGCTCGACGTAAAGCGCATATTCATAGGCAAATCGTATCCGAGAAAATTGACGCGCGCTCTTCTCGTTTATTGGGCGCAGCGCGGATATATAATGATAGAACATGTCGGCAGATATACGGTCAAAGTGCATATTCTCGAATATCCGCCCGAACACGACCGATCCGACGCGTTGTTTTTCGACCGCGGAACGTACGTGCGCGAGCGCGATCTGTTTTTGCTGTTGGCAAAAAAATCGCGCGGCGGCAAGCCCGTAAACATACTGCGCCCGCTTTTTACCAAGGACGATGTGAAAGCTATAAACGGCAAGTATGCCGTACGCGAAGACGAGGGCGTATACTCATCCAAACATTACAAGCTCAAAATAATCTCGCTGTGCCTTGCGGTGGCGCCCATGCTGCTGTCCGCCGTGTGGGGGTGTTTTTTCGGGCAGTTCGTTATGCTGCTGTGTTTGGGAACGGCATTGATCGGTATGTTCGTTTTGATGTTTATACGCGAAATGCCCATTTTGTTCAAGGCGATTTGGTGCGGCATATGGCTGGGTGTGTCGTTCGGCGGATACGTGAACATCGCCGCGGCGGGATGGATATACGATCCTTTTTATATGACGTACTTATCCGTGTGTTTTATGATAACGGGCGCGCTGTTTTTTATACGCTTCGTCGATTATCGGGTCAAAAACAATCTCGCGGAATATTCCGATCTCGTAAATTACAGAAAACACTTGCTGTTCGCGCCCGCGTCGGAGCTTGAAAAAGAGGACTATTGGGAAGCCCTGCCGTTTGTATACGCTTTCGGCATAAAAATGTTTTGCAAGCGCAAATTCGGCGAGCGCGCCGTGCCCGAGTGGTATGTTACGGATGGCGAGAGGGGTGCGCTGCTATGAGTTTGCCGATGCTGATATTGTGCATACTGCTCATAGTTTTCGCATTGCTGTTTTCGGTCGTGCCGTTCATTATCGGCAAAGCGGGTAGGCGGCGTGCGCTTCGTCCCGTCGAATACTATCCGCCGCGCGGTTATTCGCCCGCCGACGTCATGATCGCTTATTACGGCAGATCGTCGCGTCCGCGCGAACTGTTTAATCCGCTCATGCTGTATTGGGCGGATCGCGGATTCGTCACGATAGAGGAAGACTGCAAGCGCGGACTCAAACTGACCAAATTAAAAGAGCTCGAACCGCCCGAAGTCGCCAAGGTCGCAGCGGGGCGCGACGCCGTAAAAGCCGTGATCGACGCCACGGTTGCCAAAAAGCGCGGACGCAAACGCAAAAGACCCGTCGCGATCGAATTCGATATTAAGGCTTTGCCGTACGACGGATTTTCGTATAATGCCGAAAAGCGGTTGTTCGACGCCGTGTTTTCGTCGGGCGACGTGTTCTATACGCTCGCCGCGCCGTCGTCGTTCAACAAGAATTACGAAGAGTTCGAAAACAAGTGCGCGGAGAAAGCGAAAGTAACAAATTCGAACAGGGGCAAGTCGTTGTCGAGGGCAGCGTACGCCGTTTCCTTTCTCGTGTTTGCCGCCGTTGCGATAATATCGGGCGTCTGCGTCCGCAATACGGTTTACGTCGCAATGATATTCCCTTTGGTCGCCATGATAATGTGCCCGGTCATGCCGATCAAATTCTACTTCAAATACTTGTTTTTCGCGGTGTGGGGCGGAGCGCCGTTCGCGACTGTGCTGGCTTTTTCTCCTACAGACTGCACGGTTTTGCTTGTCGCCGCGTTCCTTGTGGATTTTCTTACGGTGTTCGTTATATCGCCGCGCATAGACATAAGATCGAAAGCCGAGCTCGAGGTGTACGGGCGGATATGCGCGTTCAAGACATTTCTCGAACAGGCGGAAGCGGACAGATTGGAAACCCTTATCGAGGACAATCCCGATTATTGGTTTGATATTTTGCCGTACTGTTACGTGCTCAAAATAACCGAAAAGCTGAAGCCCAAATTCGACAGGATAGCTATGGACGGTCCGTCGTGGTATCTGGGCGAGCTGCGCGATACACTCATGTTCTGACGCCCCGCGTGCCTTGACAAACGGGTGCGCGGCGTGTATAATGATTTGGATAAATTTTTACGGCGGGCTGTATGGACAGATACATAAAGATAAGCGGAATACAAAAATTGACGTTGCTGGATTATCCGGAACACACGGCGTGCACGCTTTTCGTGCCGTCGTGTAATTTCAGATGTCCGTTCTGTCATAACAGCGAACTCCTCGCGGGCGACGTGTCGTACTATGACGAAGCGGAAATCTTTGCGTTTTTGAAAAAGCGTCGTGGTGTGCTCGAGGGCGTGTGCGTCACGGGCGGCGAGCCGACGGTCTACACCGATCTCGACAGGTTTTTGCGGTCGGTTAAAGAGCTGGGATACGAAGTCAAGCTCGATACCAACGGGTATCTGCCCGACAGACTCGTGCCACTCATTTCCGAGCGTATCGTCGATTATATTGCCATGGATATAAAAAATTCTCCCGATCGCTATGCGGAATCGGCGGGGCTTGCGCCCGAACGTTTCGACATTAACGCGATAGAAAGATCGGTCGAGATCATAATGGGCTCGGGCGTCGAGTATGAATTTCGCACTACGGTAGCGAGCGAGCTTTTTACGGACGAAAGCATGGACGGCGCGGCGCGGCTCGTCGCGGGCGCGAAAAGATATTATCTGCAAAACTTCGTTATGCGCGATACCGTTCCGTCCAAAACGCTTACGACTCCGCATCCGTCGGTAATGAACAGGTATCTCGAGATCGCGCGGCGCTATGTGCCGTCGGCGGAAATAAGAGGGGTGTAGACAAGCCGTTGCGCGGCAGTATTCGCGGCGGATCTTGCGGCGCGCTTTGTATAAAACGCAAACGGGCTGTTTTACGCGGAATTATATATTTATTTGTGGTCGATTTTGCTTGTCAAAGGCGAAAAACGGTGTTATAATTATTAACGCGGTAAAATATTTCGTGCCGCATCCTTGCTCGCATAACGATGCGGGCCGACAGACCACAAGGAGGTTCTATGAATAATTACGAAGTTCTCTACATCCTGTCCGACAAGCAGGACGCCGAAGCCAAAAAGGCGTTGGTGGAAAAGTTCAAGGCGATAGTTGCGCCTTACGGCGAAGTCACCGCCGAAGAATGGGGCGGCGGCTCGCGCAAGCTCGAATATCCCATACAGACCAAGATGTCGGGCAAGCACCTTACCGGATACTATGTTCTCATGAAGTTCACGGCGCCGTCCGACGTTCCCGCAGAACTCGAACGTCAGATGCGCATAAGCGACGACGTCATCCGCTTCATGGTAGAGCGGGTGTAAGAGGCGAGCGATGAACAAAATCATTCTTATCGGTAATCTTACGCGCGATCCCGAATCGAGCACTACGCAAGGCGGCGTAAACTTTACCCGCTTTACGATAGCGGTCAACCGCACGTTCACCAATTCGGCGGGCGAGCGCGTAGCCGACTATTTCGACGTAATATGCTGGCGTCAGCTCGCCGAGCGCTGCGCACGCTTCCTGTTCAAGGGTAGCAAGGTCGGCATATGCGGATCCGTTCAGCGCCGTCAGTACGAGGACAGGGACGGGATCAAGCGCACGTCGTTCGACGTCGTAGCCGACGAAGTCGTTTTTCTCACGCCCAAGCCCAATATGCAACCCCGCGATGGCGGTTCGCAAGGCGGATATATGCCCGAAGAGCCCCATTCCGTTTCCGAAATGCAACCCGTCGACAGCGACGATTTGCCATTCTAATCAATAAAGGAGATTCCCGTCATGGATAAAAATAAAAACAGAAACAAAATGAACGACGGCGACGACAAGGTCCGCCGCCGCCCCCGTCCCGCCAAAAAGCGCGTTTGCGAATACTGTCAGGGACATATCGACCACGTAGACTACAAGGACGTTGACAGGCTCAAAAAGTACATTGCCGAAAACGGCAAGATCCTTCCGCGCCGCGCGTCGGGGCTTTGCGCCGAGCATCAGCGCGACGTTACCACCGCCGTCAAGCGCGCGCGGATAATGGCGCTTTTGCCTTTCCGCGGCGAATAATCCATGGATTTCTATCGTAGTCGAAGATTTACAAGTCGGCGGCGCATGCCGCATAAACTTTGATCGTCGTCTGCAAACGGGCAGAGGGTAAATAATCTTTTTGCCCGTTTTGTTTTGCGTAAGGCGCAAAGCCGAAGCATCAATAAAAAATCGAGGAATATACCCGAGTAATGATAAACGTATCCAATGTAAAACTTCAATTCGGTGCGCGCGTCCTCTTTGAGAACGTCAACCTTAAATTCGCCAACGGCAACTGCTACGGCATAATCGGCGCGAACGGCGCGGGCAAGTCTACGTTCCTGCGGCTTTTGTCCGGCAAGATCGAACCGTCCAAGGGCGAGATCACGATCGGTAAGGGCGAGCGCATGTCGGTGCTCGAACAGAATCAAAACGCTTACGACGACTACACCGTGCGCGAAGCGGTCATTTGCGGGCACAAAGAGCTGAGCGATATACGCCGCAAGCGCGAGGTGCTGTATGCTAAGACGGAGTTTACCGAAGAGGACGGCAACCTTGCGGCGGAACTCGAAACGCGTTACGGCGAGCTCGGCGGATACGAGGCGGATATCGACGCGGAAACGCTGCTAAGCAGTATCGGTATAGACAGGGAGCTTTTCGATACGCAGATGAGCGACATCGAGCCAAAGCTCAAAGTAAAAGTGCTTATCGCGCAAAGCCTGTTCGGCAAGCCCGATATCCTTCTTCTGGACGAGCCTACAAACAACCTCGACATCAAAACGGTGCGGTGGTTGCAGGAATACTTAAAGTCGCTCGAGCTTGCCACGGTTCTTATCGTTTCTCATAACCGACACTTTCTCAATCAGGTATGCACGCACATATGCGACGTGGATTATGCGGCGATCAATCTGTTTGTGGGCAACTACGATTTCTGGTACGAATCGTCGCAGCTCATTCTGCGCCAACAGCGCGAGGCGAACAAAAAAGCGGAAGCGCGCATAAAGGAACTTCGCGAGTTTATCGCGCGGTTTTCGGCAAACGCGTCCAAGTCCAAGCAGGCGACGAGCAGAAAGCGCGAGCTCGACAAGATAGAGATCGCGGACATCAAGCCGTCATCGCGCAAATATCCGTATATAGATTACAAGTTCGAGCGCGATCCCGGCAACGACATACTGCGCGTCGAAAAACTTACCAAAGCGGGCTTTTTCGAAAATGTGACGTTCTCTGTCGGGCGCGACGACAAGATAGGTTTTCTGACCGACAATTCGCGCTCGGTCGCCGAGCTTTTCGATTGCATATTCGGCGATTCCGAACCCGATTCGGGCAGAGTCATTTGGGGTAAGAACATCAAGCCCGCGTACATGCCGCAGAACTACGACAAGTTTTTCGACGGCTGCGCGCTGCCGCTCGTGCGCTGGATAGATCAGTGGTCGGAAAACCACGAACAGGAATATCTGCGGTCGTGGCTGGGCAGGCTGTTGTTCTCGGGCGACGAGGCGCTCAAACCCGCAAACGTGCTGTCGGGCGGAGAAAAGGCGCGGTGTATGCTCGCGCGAATGATGCTTCTTTCGCCCAACTTCCTTATTTTCGACGAACCGACCAACCATCTCGATCTCGAAAGTATCACGTCGCTCAACAAGGGCATGATCAACTTCAAAGCGCCCATTCTGTTCATAACCGCCGACGAGGAAATAATGTCGTCGGTCGCCAACCGTATAATAATGATCGAGAACGGCAAAAAGACTTACGACCGTCCCGTAACTTACGACGAATATATAAATGCGCTCTGATATTTTGCGTTTTTGATTGACGAATCGAATATAAAAGGGTATAATACGGATATGGTAGATTTGGGTATAAACGGTGTGGTGCTCAGGACCAAGAGCAATACGCTCGGCGACGTCGGAAGTATTTCCGTTATGGGCAAGACGCTCGACGGGTGGGCTGCGGCGTGCATGAGCGCGCCCGTCAGAACGCTTGACGTTTCGCCCGTCGTCAATTTCGGCGACAAACTTCGCGAGCTTGTCGACCGTAAAAATCCGATCACGGTCGTGCTGTACAACGACGCACCGCTCGTATCGCACAAGACGGTCGAGTCGGCGGTAAACAAACTTATAGCCGAAAAGAGCAAGATGCTCGCGCTGCCGCGCGGATTCGTTTTCAAAACCGAATATCTTGCCGATCTCGAAACTCTGTATATGCAAGAGCCTGCCGATACGGGCGAGTTTTCGGCAGTGACAGACGGCGAAAGTTTGTCGCGTATAACCGAGCTCGTGCGGCGAAGAATACTTCGTTATCACGCGCGAAACGGCGTGCGGATCGCCGATATGTACAATACGTATATAGACTGCGACGTGGTGATCGCGCGCGGCGTTACCGTAGAACCCAACAACTTTATCAAGGGCAAGACCATAATAAAAGACGGCGCGGCAATAATGCCCGGCAATTATATCGAGGACTGTCTCATAGGCAGCGACACGCGCATAGACAGTTCGCGGCTTTACGGGAGCTCGATAGGCAGCGGCACGCGCGTCGGGCCGTTCGCATATGTTCGTCCGGACTCGGTCGTCGGCAAAAACTGCCGCATCGGCGATTTCGTGGAGCTTAAATGCTGCGTTATCGGCGACGGCTGCAAGGTCAGCCACCTTTCGTATATAGGCGACGCCGAACTCGGCAAGGACTGCAACGTCGGCTGCGGCGTAGTGTTTGCCAATTACGACGGCAAGAACAAATACAAATCGGTAATAGGCAACCGCGTGTTTATAGGTTCCAACGCGAACATAGTCGCGCCTGTCAATATTGCCGACCGCGCGTTCATCGCCGCGGGCTCGACCATTACGAAGGGCGTGCCCGAACAGGCGCTCGCGATCGCGCGTGCGCGACAGACCATGATAGCTAATTGGCAGGGCAACAAGTTTGCGCCCCCGCCCGTCGAAGATCCGAGAGCGGGCGGCAATGCCCGCGCGTTCGGCTTTGTTCAGTTTTCGGACGGAATAATCGACGGTACGGCGAGCGCCGCGCACAACGACGGCACCGAAGCCGCCGAGCCGGAAATAAACTACGGCGGCATCATAAACGCCGCAGAAAACCGTAACGACGACTGACCGTCCGTCAATCGGTATACCGATAAATATAAACCCGAACATCACCGATGTTAAATTTTTGGAGGCACTAATGATAGCTCACGGCAACAAGATCAAACTGTTTTGCGGCAATTCATGCAAACAACTGTCGAGCGCGATTTCGGAACGGCTCAAAATGAAACTTTCCGACGCGGAAGTCGGCAAGTTCAGCGACGGCGAGATTTCCGTTTCGATAGGCGAGTCGGTGCGCGGCTGCGACGTTTTCGTAATACAGTCCACGTCCACGCCCACAAACGACAACCTTATGGAACTTCTCGTCATGATAGATGCGCTCAAGCGCGCGTCGGCGGGCAGGATCACGGCAGTCATGCCGTACTTCGGTTATGCGCGTCAGGACAGAAAGGCGCGCGCGCGCGATCCGATCACCGCAAAGCTCGTCGCCGATCTTATTTGCAAGGCGGGCGCGGACCGCGTGCTCACGATGGATCTTCACGCGTCGCAGCTTCAGGGCTTTTTCGATATACCCGTAGATCATCTTTTGGGTGTGCCCATTCTCGCCAAAGCGATCGCGAACGAACAGTTCATAAAGGAAGCGGGCGACGATCTCGTGATAGTATCGCCCGATGTAGGTTCGGTAGGCCGTGCGCGGCAGATGGCGCAAAAACTCAACAAGACGCTCGCTATCGTCGATAAGCGCCGTCCCAAAGCGAACGTCATGGAAGTAATGAACATCATCGGCGACGTAAAGGGCAAGAGATGCCTTATCGTAGACGATATGATAGACACCGCCGGCACGATCACGCAGGGCGCAAAGGCGCTCGTGGACGTTGGCGGCGCGACGGACGTGTATGCTTGCTGCACGCACCCCGTGCTTTCGGGTCCGGCTATCGAGCGGCTTGAAAATTCGGTCATCGAAAAGCTGTTTATTCTCGATACGATAGAGCTGCCCGAGGAGAAAAAGATAGACAAGATAATAACGGTGTCCGTCGCACCCATATTCGCGCAGGCGATCGCCGCTATATTTGCCGATCTTCCCGTATCCAAGCTGTACGACTGATATTCGATCCGTAATATTACATACCGACCCGAGCCGCATGACCTGCGGTTCGGGTTTTTCGTTGCGCGGCGTTTCGCAGTTTTATACATACTCGACCGAATGTATAAAATTCGGACTTGACAAAACAAAGCCGTCGGTATATAATATAACGTATGGGTCTTGTCGGATATCTTTTTACCGTGATAATCACGGCGGTCGCGTCTCTTGCAGTCGCGGCTGTTATAATCGAAAAAACGGTGCGGCTGATATCGCGTCAGGTAAGGCTCAAGCGCTCGATCAATCTCGTGGAGCTCAAAACGCGCAAGATAGTGCATTGGCTTTTCGCGGTGCTCGTCGGGTTCATGATATTCTACGTGATCATGCAGATGACCGACGCGGAAGCGCCGAGCGTTCAGGCGTTTGCGGCGATGTTCGGAGTGGGTCGGCTGTACACGAATATAGCGCTGATGTTCGTGCTTGTCGTTATGACTGCCGTCGAAGTGTTTGTGGTCTCGCTCGCACTGTGCCGTAACGCCGTCGTCGATAAAGGTGTGTACACCAACTTCGATATGCTGCATTGGCATCAGGTTCACGATTATATTATAGACGAAGAACGGGGCATACTCGTGCTTTCGGCGGATAAGAACACGTTTTCCACGCTCAAACATCTGACTACGCCGTTCAGGGTGAAAAAGAACGACGTGCAAAAACTCAAATTCATTCTCAACAAAAACAAGAACAAGTTTTCCGACTTGGGCGAATAGGCGGTTATGGCAAAGGATATCGACAAGATTATAGACGATTTCGTAGTTCCCGAAATGGAATACGTAAAAACGAAGCACTCCGACGCGCAAACGGTCAAAGTGCCCGAAGTCGTGCTGCCAAAAACCAAAGCGGAGATGTATAAGGAAGCCAAAGGCAGACTGCGCCAAAAAACCGCTGCCGTTTCCAAGTCGTACAAACCGCCCGAAAAAGACAAGCCGCAGAACAAACGCCGCTCGCGCAAGATCGCCGACGACGAGATCGCGGCGGCGATCTCTCAGCCCGCGACCGCCGCGGAACGCACGGTTCAGCTATCCAAGTCGGTCGAACGCAAGGGGCATACGCATATCGTCGAAGAACCGCGGTGGGTGGGCGGCGCCGACGAGCTTATTCCGTTTGCTTGGCGGCACCCGCTCGTGGACGTTTCGCGCCCGTCAAAACTGTACCGCGCCGCAATGCGCGAGGCGAAAGACCGCGCGCTCATGCTGCCCGTGCCGCGCGAGTGAAACGGAGGCTTGGCGTTAGATAGAAGCTACGTGATTCTTCGCTACGCTCGGAATGACAGGTTCAGGCGGATTGTCCGCTGCACTCGGAATGACAATCTGCGTTGCTTTTCTTTTTTGTCATTCTGAACGTTGGCGCAGCCCGACGTGAAGAATCTCAATCGTATTTATCGCGAAGCGTGAACGTTGTTGCGCAAGCGGGTGATTTCGGTATTTATATCAAACTATCGAATAGTTTGTCTTATTTTGGAGCGACGTTCGAGCGGCGGACAAGTCGTGCTATAATAACGCATAAATATTTCATACGAGGTGTGTTTATGCGGTTGAACAAAGCGCAGACTACCGTTATTGTTTTGCTAAACGTCGTTATTGCGGCGCTTTTGTGCACGATTTTTCTCGTGCCGATTTTGTCGGCGAACGCAAGCGGCGGCGGAACTAACGACGATCCCGACAAGCCCGTTATAACCGATCCGACAACGCCGACACACAGCAAGCTGCGCGACGCGGCCGACGGCAAGGTCGCCGAGATAGCGCGTGAAACGAGGCTGATGGGCAGCGGCGACGAAAGCGTGGTCGCCACGTTCTATGCCGACGGCGTTACTTACATATTCGGCAACGCCACCGTGGGCGATCTCGACTTCGACGGGTACGGCGGGTTTCTGTGCCGTATAGGCGAACGCGGCAATATTCTCGGTTTCGAATATTACGACGGGACGATCACGGCGTGCGCTCGCGCGGGCGCGGGGTATGCCGTTGCGGTCGGTTCCGGCTCCGGCGCGGACGCAGAATATTCGCTGTATGTGACAACGGGCGACGACGCCGAAAAGGCGGCGACTTTGGACGGCGTCGGGTGCGGAATTTTCGCGGCGGACGGCACAAAGACGGCGGTCGTCACGCAGCCGACGGCAACATCGCTCAAACTGACCGAATATTCCGTTGCCGCGGGCGGCGAGTGGAACGTGGGGCGCAGCACGCGCATAGACAGCGGATACACGCTGAAGTTTTTCGATTGTTACGATTTTTCGGGCGCGTACGTGATATCCGCGCGCGCGCACAGTCTGCCGCGGTACGACTCGCTCGTGCTGTATTCGTTTACGCCGGGCGGCGACGCCGCGGCGCACTACTACGGTGGGTGGTCGGGCAATATTACGCGGCCGTATGCCGTCATGCCGTCCGACTTCGGGTATTTCGCGCTATGCGACAAAAACGGGATCGCCACGGTCATAAGCGTAGACTATGCGTTCGAAAGTTTTCATTCGCTGTCGCTCGGATTTACTTTCGACGACGCGAAGCTCGCGTATTCGCGCGGCAAGTATTACGCTACGTTCGACTGCGCCGACGGGGCGGTCACGTACGAACTCGATAAAGATCTCGGCAGGCGAAAGCTGTCGGAACTAGACGGGTTGAGTGCCGACCGCGTCGCGGCGGTCGCGGACGGATCGGTTGCCGTCGGTGCGGCGGGTGCGGTCGTCTCGCTCGGAACGCAGAAGTATACGGAGCTGAAAATCGTATCGCTGTCGGGCGGAAAAGCGGTAACCGTGCCCGTCGATAACGCCGTTGTCTACGGCATGCACAAGAGCCCGGACGGCGGATATAATATCGTGCTGTCGGCGAGCGGCGGCGACGGTTTGTCCAAGCCTACCGGAGGGTGCGATGTTTATATAGTGAAAGTAAATTTATAGCGGTTCGCAAAATTGCCGAGCCGCGCCGAGTAAAAAACCGCCTTCGGGCGGTTTTTTGTGCGATGACGCGCTATTTCGTTTTAAGGGTGTTTTTGATGATTTCGGCTATTTTGTCGGTGCCGTCAACTTCTATCTCGGCTTGCGCGGCTTTGTATCTCGATCTGCGGTTATAAAGATCCAACACCGCGACGACGAGCGTTTCCGCCGTCATGCCGCTCTCGCGCAGCACCTTGACTGCGCCCTTGCTCTCGAAGTATTCGGCGTTTAGCAGCTGATCGCCGCGCGACGCTTTTTCGAGCGGTATCGCGAGCGCGGGCACGCCGAGCGCGATAAGCTCCGCGAGCGCGTTCGCACCTGCGCGCGTGACGGCGACGTCGGTCACCGAGTACAGTCCGCCCATATCCGTTTCGAACTGTACGGGCGTGTATCCTTTCGCGCGTTCGCCGCCTTGCTTGTTTTTGCCCGTCACGTGGATCACGTCGAAGTGCTTTAACAGCGCGGGAAGCGCTGCGACGACCGCTTCGTTTACCGACGCCGCGCCCGACGAACCGCCGACTACCGTGAGTACGGGTTTTCTGCCGTCGAGCCCGTACCTTGAGAGCAAGGCGGCGCGGCTTTGCTTTGCGCCCGCATACAGTTCGCGGCGCAGCGGAGTGCCGCAGTGCACGCCGTTTTTGAATTTGGCGGCGCATGATTCGAACGCGCACAAAACGTATTTGCTTTTGCGCTTGGCGAGTTTTGTGCACAGCCCGGGCGAAAAATCGCTTTCGTGGCTGATGACAGGAATATGCTTTGCCGCGAGCACGACTGGAAGCGACGCGTACCCGCCTTTGGAAAATATGAGATCGGGTTTGACTTTTGCGAGAACGTGCTTCGCCGACTTTACGCACGACGCGAGTTTGAAGGGTATGGCGAGATTTTTTAGTATTGCGTCGCGTCTGAACTTGACCGCTTTTATGGTATGGAACGGTATGCCGCGCGCTTCGCACAGTTCTTTTTCCATGCCGTCGCAACCGATATACACGCAGTTGTAATCTTTGCCGATAGCCGAAATTATGGCGAGATTGGGCATGACGTGTCCTGCAGTTCCGCCGCCGACAAACGCTATTGTCTGCATAAACCCTCCGATTGGGGCAAAAATCGTGTTGTGCCTGTTGACAAAACACATTGCCTGTTGTAAAATATATTATACTCAAAATCATAACGATATATGTTTGGGAGGCGATATGACTACTGATTTCATTACGATGCGCGACGGAAAACGAGTGGCGGTGACATACTGGGACGATGCGGTATCACCGCGCGCAGCGGTCGTGCTCGTGCACGGAATGTGCGAATATATAGCGCGGTACGACGATTTTTGCAAGTTTCTCAATTCCAACGGTTACTACGTAATGGGCATGGATAACCGCAGTTTCGGACATACGGACCCCGGCGACGCGATGGGCAAGGGTTATGCCGGAATGTTCGAAGACACGGTGGACGACATCAAGCAGGAAGTCGATACGGCAAAAGCGCGTTGGAACGTCGATAAAGTTTTCGTGATAGGACACAGCTACGGCAGTTTTCTGACGCAGCGCTTTATAGAAAAATATTATGCGGACGTGGCGGGCGCGATACTCTGCGGCTCGGCGTATCGGGCGGGCGCTTCGGTCGCGTTCGGCAGTTCCATAGCCGACCGCAAGTACAAAAAAGATCCCGACGCGCCCGGCAAGATATTCGAAAAGTTTACCTTTATAGGCTACGACAAAAAGATAAAGGACGGCAAGAACGGCTGGATCAACCGCGACAAAGCGGAAGTCGCCAAATACAACGCCGACCCCATGTGCAATTTTACGTGCTCGGTCGGATTTTATAAATCGTTCTTCGACGGCATGAAAAACATAAACAAGTACCGCGGCGAAACGCCCGGTAAATTCAAACTGATGATAGCGTCGGGCGACGACGACGGCGTGGGCGGCTACGGCAAGCTCGTGCGCAAACTCGAAAAGGTTTACAGAAAAGAATGCGGAATTATCCCGCGGCTCAAACTTTACGAGGGCGGCAGGCACGAAATACTCAACGAGATAAACAAAGGCGTGGTGTACGAGGACTTCGTGTCCTTCCTCGATGACTGTATGGGCGGTTAGTCGAAAGTGTTTAACATTGTGCTCGTAGAACCGGAGATACCGCAGAATACCGGCAACATTTCGCGCACCTGCGCGTGCACGGGCGCGGCGCTTCATATCGTCAAGCCGATGGGGTTTGAAATCACGGACGCCAAACTCAAGCGCGCGGGGCTCGATTATTGGGACAAGCTCGATCTCACGTACTATGAAAATCTCGACGACTTTTTCGTAAAGAACGCGGGCGGACGGTTCTTTTACCTTTCGAAAAAAGCGAAGAAGATATACACCGATATATCTTTCCGCGCCGGCGACTATCTCATTTTCGGTAAGGAAACCAAAGGACTTCCCGAACCGCTCGTTCGCGGCAATCCCGACAGCGCGCTTCGAATACCCATGGCGAGCGGGCTTCGTTCGCTCAATCTTTCGAATACCGTCGCGCTCGTTCTTTACGAAGCGCTAAGACAGAACGGTTTTTCGGGACTCGTTTAGGATGTTGAATTATATATTTGTAATTAAATAAATAAAACTGGCGTTAAAAATTTAATCTTCGTCAAATCAGTTGAGAAAATTCTGAAATTGTGTTACAATGAAACATAGCGTTTTTTGCGGAGGGAATACATGTCTGATTATAGCGCAGGTGATATAAAGGTTCTCGAAGGTCTTGACGCGGTCAGGCTTCGTCCCGGTATGTATATCGGCACGACGGGCGTTAAAGGTCTTCATCATATATTATGGGAAATAGTGGACAACTCAATCGACGAGGTGTCCAACGGCTACGCTACGGGCGTTACGGTTACCGTCCATGCCGACGGCAGCGCGTCGGTAGAGGACGACGGGCGCGGCATACCTGTTGACGTGCATCCGCAGCTCGGCGTTTCGGGCGTGGAAGTCGTCTTTACGCAGCTCCACGCGGGCGGCAAGTTCGACAGCAGCAATTACGCTCATTCGGGCGGACTTCACGGCGTGGGCGCGTCGGTCACCAACGCGCTTTCCGAATGGCTCAAAGTCGAAGTGTTCAAAAACGGCACGACGTACCGCATGGAGTTCGAATCAAAAGAGGTCAACGGCGAAGTTAAGGGCGGTCTGCCCAAGTACAGCCTTATAGATACGGGCGAAAAGACGGACAAGCACGGATCCAAGATAAGATTCAAACCCGACGCGCGCATATTCGAGACTGTTGTTTTTCAGTTCGAAACGATAGCGCGCAGGCTTAAAGAACTCGCTTTTCTCAATAAGGGCGTGCGCATAAAACTCATCGACGAGCGCGTGCGCGTCGGCGAGGGATACCGTGCGCTCGAATACTGCTATGACGGCGGTATCATCGACTTCGTTAAGTATATAAACGAAGCGCGCAACATGCTCTATACCGAACCGATCATGCTCACGGGCGCGCGCGACGGCATATCCATGGAGCTCGCGTTTCAGCACACGGACGCGTACACCGAAAACCTGTTTTCGTACGTGAACAATATTCCGACTACCGAAGGCGGCACGCACGAAACGGGATTCAAAGCCGCGTATACCAAGGTTATGAACGACTTTGCGCGGCGCGTCGGAATGCTTAAAGATAAGGACGCCAACCTTTTGGGCGACGATTACCGCGAGGGGCTTACCGCCGTGCTTTCGGTGCAGATGACCAACGTGCAGTTCGAGGGTCAGACAAAGACAAAACTCGGCAATCCCGCCGCGCGCATAGCGATAGAAGCGCTTGTTTCGCAGCTTCTCGCCGAGTACTTTGCCGATCCCAAAAACGAGGATGTGGGCGAGGCCATACTCAAAAAGGGCATGCTTGCGGCAAAGGTGCGCGAAGCGGCGCGCAAAGAAAAAGAGATCACGCGCGCAAAGAACGCTATCGACAACTTCAATCTCGTAGGTAAACTTACGCCGTGCACGGGCAGAAAGCCGGAAAACAACGAGCTTTTCATAGTCGAGGGCGACAGCGCTGGCGGCACGGCAAAGCAGGCGCGTGCGCGGTCGTATCAGGCAATACTGCCGCTTCGCGGCAAACCGCTCAACGCCGAGAAAAAGCGCATAGATCAGGTGCTTGCCAACGAGGAAATACGCACGCTCATATCCGCGCTCGGCTCGGGAATAGGCGAGGATTTCAACGTAGACAATCTTAACTACCACAAAGTAATAATCCTGTCCGACGCGGACGTGGACGGTTATCATATACGTGCGATACTTCTTACTTTCTTCTTCCGTTATATGAAAGACCTCATCAACGAGGGGCACGTCTATATAGGACTTCCGCCGCTGTATAAGATAGAAAAGGGCAACAACGTCGAGTACGCATACGACGACGCGGCGCTCGACGCGGCAAAAGCTCGGCTCGGCAAGGGCGCGTCAGTTCAGCGTTACAAAGGCTTGGGCGAAATGAATGCCGATCAGCTTTGGGAAACAACCATGAATCCCGAGCAGCGCGCGCTCATGCAAGTAACCATTGACGACGCAGCGGAAGCCGAAAAATTGGTGTCGGTACTCATGGGCGACGCCGTCGAGCTTCGCCGTGAGTATATTATAGAACACGCCGACTTCAACAAAGTGGATGCGTTTAAGCCCGCGTAAAGCGGCGGCGATAGATCTTCGATACTTGCCGTGCGCCGCGAACGCGTTACGGCGGCTTACTTCCAACGAAAACTCAAAACGGGATTTGTCATGAAACAGGATAACAATAACAATAATAATAACAAACCTTTGGAGAAGCAGTTGATAATACAGACCATGGAAGACGTTATGCGCGATTCCATGGTGCCGTATTCGGAAGCGGTCATACTCGACCGCGCATTGCCGCGCGTCGAGGACGGACTCAAGCCCGTTCAGCGCCGCATACTTTATACAATGCATCAGCTCGGCATCACGCCGGACAAGCCGTACCGCAAGAGCGCGCGTATCGTAGGCGATTGCTTGGGTAAACTTCACCCGCACGGCGATTCGTCCATTTATCAGGCTATGGTAAGAATGGCGCAGCCGTTCAATATGGGCGCGGTTCTTGTAGACGGGCACGGCAACTTCGGTTCGGTGGACGGCGACGGCGCGGCGGCTATGCGTTATACCGAAGCGCGGCTCACTCCGCTTGCGCTCGAGCTTTTGCGCGATATAGACAAAAATACGGTCAAGTGGTCGTGGAACTTCGACGATACCATACTCGAACCGGACATCTTGCCGGGTCGGTTCCCCAACCTGTTGGTCAACGGCGCTACGGGTATAGCCGTCGGACTCGCGACCAATATTCCGCCGCACAATCTTATGGAAACGATAGATGGCGTTATTGCGTACGTGGATAATCCGCGCATAACGCTCAAAGAGATGATGAAGATAATAAAAGCGCCCGATTTCCCCACGGGCGGCGTCATCATTCCCAACGATCTCGTCACGGCGTACGAAACGGGCAAGGGCAAGATTGCCATCCGTGCAAAACTTCACATCGAAAACGACAACGACAAAAAGATAATCGTCATAGACGAGATACCGTACGGCGTCAACAAAGCGCAGCTTCTCGAAAGCATTATAAAAGTCCGCGAGGACAAGAAAGGCGTGCTTTCGGGCATAACCGACGTGGTGGACGAGTCCGACCGCGTGGGTATGCGCGCCGTCATAAAGGTCAAGCGCGACGTCAATCCCAAAGAGATAATAAACGCGCTGTTCAAGTACACCAATCTTTCGATTAACTTTTCGTTCAATATGGTCGCGATCGCGGACGGCAAGCCGCAGCTCATGGGGCTTCTCGATATTATCGCGTACTACGTCAATTATCAGCGCGAAGTCGTTTTGCGCAGAACCAAGTACGAGCTCGACGCGGCGAGAAAGCGCGAGCATATTCTCGAAGGTTTGGTCATAGCCGTTCGCAATATAGACGAAGTGATCAAGATAATCAAAGCGAGCGCAAACACGACCGCTGCGAAAGAGGCACTGCGCAAAAGATTTTCGCTGTCCGAAATTCAGGCGCAGGCGATACTCGACATGCGGCTAGCGCGCCTTACGCACCTCGAAATTTTCAAGCTCGAAAAGGAACTCGCCGACGTGCGCAGCGAGATCGCGCGGCTCGAAGCCATAGTCGCGTCCAAAAAACTGCAAATGGAGCTTGTAAAGACGGAGCTTCTCGCAATACGCAAGCAGTATAAGGAAAACAGAAAGTCGCAGATCGTCGAATCCATAGAAAAATATTCGATACCGAGCGACGATGAAAAGCCGACGTTCGAGTACGTCGTAGCGGTAAACGGCAACAAACAGGTAAAGAAAATGCTCGTCAAGAACTTTACCATGGCAACGAAAGACTTTACCGACACGTCAACGCTCAACGAGATTTGTTCTACGATAGTCAAAGCCAAATCCACCGACCGCGTTTTCTGTTTTACCAACCTCGGCAACTGCTACAAAGTGGACGTCGAAAGTATTCCCGACGGCAAGTGGCGCGAAAAGGGCGTACCGCTCAGCGCCATAGTGGCCGATGCCGTGGACGGCGAATATCCGCTGTACATCAGGCTCGTCGAAGAAAAACTGCCCAAGGGCAATCTGTTGTTCTACACCAAGCTCGGCATGATCAAAAAATCGCCTTGGAGCGAATACGGCGTAGTCAAATCGTCGTTCGCCGCGACAAAGCTCAAGGACGGCGATACCGTTATAGCGATAGAGGACGAAGAAGAAGGTTCGTCGCTCATGATAGTTACCAAGCAGGGAATGTGTCTTAATGCAGACATGTCGGACGTGCCGTCGCAGAACAGGATCGCTACGGGCGTAAAGGGAATCGCGCTCGCCGACGGCGACGAATGTGTGCTCCTGCGCCAGGTAAACGGCGACGGCGAGGTTGCGCTGTGCACCGACCGCGGCTTTGTAAAGCGCGTGCTCGTTTCGCAGATCGACGTCATGACGCGGTACAGAAAGGGCGTCAAGATAATCGATTTTGCAAAGGGCAAGCAGGACAACGGCAGCACGCTCGCTTTTGCTTCGTGCGTGACCGTGCCGTACAAGGTGGTCCTCAATGTGGACGACGAGTATCTCACGGCGTTTTCTACCGAAAACTTCCCGATAGAAAGCCGTACTCACGCCGGCAAGCCGCTTCTCAAAGGCAAGCATAATATCGCCGGTTGCTATGTTTACAACGATAAACTCGTCAAAGGTTAAAACCGTAAATATCCGCTGTCCGAAATTATCGGTCGGCGGATTTTAATATCGGCACGGCGCGGGAACCGGTTTCGTGACGGGCGTTTCGCCGCAATCCGCACCGTTGCGGCAAACGCGATCGAGTCGGTTCGCGTCGTTCACGGGAGAATACGCTATGGCTAAATACATATTGGCGCTCGATCAGGGCACGACCAGCTCGCGCGCGATAGTCTTTGACAATACGGGCGCTATGCGCGCAAAAGCGCAAGCCGAATATGCGCAGATATATCCCGAGGACGGGTGGGTGGAACACGATCCGCTCGAAATATTTTCGTCGCAGATAGCCGTGGCGTCAGAAGCCGTCGCCCGTGCGGGGCTGAACAAAAAGCAGTTGGCTGCCGTCGGCATCACCAATCAGCGCGAAACGACGGTGGTCTGGGAACGCGATACGGGTCGCCCCGTGTGCAATGCGATCGTTTGGCAGTGCCGACGCACCGCCGCCGCTTGCGACAGGCTTATCGCGGACGGGTATGCGGATATGATCTACGATAAAACGGGCTTGCCCGTGGACGCGTACTTTTCGGCTACCAAACTCGCTTGGATCCTCGACAACATTCCGAACGCGCGCAGGCGCGCGGAACGCGGCGAACTGCTGTTCGGCACGGTGGATACCTATCTTATGTGGAAGTTTTCCGCCGGGTCGGTATTTGCGACCGATTATACCAATGCGTCGCGGACAATGCTGTTTAACATTCACACGCTCGAATGGGACGACGAGCTTTTGCGGCTTTTCGGCGTGCCGCGCGCAATGCTGCCCGAAGTAAAGCCGTCGTGCGGTCTGTTCGGGTATACCGACGAGGCGGTATTCGGCGCGAAGATCCCGATCTCGGGCGTGGCGGGCGATCAGCAGGCGTCGCTTTTCGGACATCGCGGCGTCGAAGAAGGGCTTTGCAAGAACACGTTCGGCACGGGCTGTTTCCTTTTGATGAACACGGGCGATAAAGCGGTGCGTTCGGCGCACGGGCTAATAACCACGCTTGCGGCGAGTGCGGACGGGAATGTGAAGTATGCGCTCGAAGGCAGCGTATTCGTGGGCGGCGCCGTCGTTCAGTGGTTGCGCGACGGAATGAGGCTTATCCGCACTGCCGCCGAGAGCGAAGAGCACGCGAAAAAAGTGCCCGATACGCTCGGCGTGTACATAGTGCCTGCGTTTGTGGGGCTGGGTGCGCCGTATTGGGACGCGTATGCGCGCGGCACCGTTACGGGAATAACCCGCGGCACCACGAAAGAACATTTTATCCGCGCGGCGCTCGAGAGTATAGATTATCAGGTTTACGACGTTCTCGCCGCCATGGAAAAGGACAGCGGCATCAAGGTGAGCAAGCTTGCCGTAGACGGCGGCGGCTCGACAAACGATTTTTTGATGCAGTTCATGGCGGACATAGCTAACGTGAACATCGTTAGACCTGCGGCGGTAGAGGCGACGGCACTCGGCGCGGCGCACCTTGCGGGGCTTGCGGCGGGCGTGTGCGGCGCGGGGTTCGGCAGCGGCGCGGACGGCGAAACGGTGTTTGTGCCCAACACGGACAAGGCAGCGCGCGAGGCGCTTTTACGTGGTTGGCACGAAGCGGTGCGCAAGAGTCTGGCATGACAAAGTATTGACAATTTCGCGCAATATTGATATAATTACCCAAACGTGCGGACAACAGCCGTGCGACGACGGAAACTATGGTTTTTAACGAAACGGCAAACACAATAACGGCGTTCACTTCGGCAAAGACGGGCGCGACGACGGCGGTCGATACGGTTTTCTATATCAACCTCGTTTTGGCGTTTTTTGCGCTCATGTGCGTTACGGCGCTCATAATATTGACGCGCAAGACGTCGCGCGCCTCGGACGCGGGACTTACCGCTGCGGGCGTTCTCATAATCGGGCTTATAGCGTATGTCGTTCAGCTTATAATGTACGTATACGTAAACGAATACGCCTCATATCTCGTGTATGCCGCTTGCAGTATTCAGTATGCGGGGTTCGTTACGGCGGCGGTGTACTTTTTTATGCTCGCTGCGGGGAACGTGCGTAAAGCCCTGTCGATAGCCGCGGGAGCGACTTGTTTTGTTCCGCCCGTCGGCGCGATTATCGCGGTTATATCGTCGTTCGCGTTCCGTAACGACACGCGCGCTCAGGAGCTTGTTTACGACGGCTATGCTTATACGTATGCCGCGCTCGGCGCGTTTTGCGCGAAGCACGGCGCGAAATTCATCGACGGCGCCGAAAACGACCGCGCCGAAAATCTTTCGGATAAGGATATCGCGGCGCTTCTCAAACGGCTGAAAAAGCTCGCTGTCACACCTGAGGGCAAGTATGAATATGCGGTAGCCATAGCGCGGTATCTGCCGCAGAATATTGCGGACGCGGTCAGTCTGCTCGGCAAAGCCGCCAACGCCGATTACGTTCCCGCCCTGTTCAATCTCGGCTATATGTTCGAAACGGGCACTTACGTAAAACAGAACGTCAAGCAGGCGCGCGACTACTATGCTCGGGCGGCTGCGGGCGGCGACGCCGACGCGGCGCTTCGGCTCGGCATAGTCGCGGTAAAAGAAGGTAAGCCGGACGACGGAATACGCCTATTCGAAAGCCGTGCCGACGGCGGCGATCTTTTCGCAAAGTATGATCTCGCGGTGTGCTACGAACTCGGGATAGGCGTGGAAAAGGACTTCGAGCGCGCGTTCGACCTGTATGCGGAGCTGATGCGCGACGGGGTGTTCGAAGCGGAAGAGCGCATATTCGCGATGGCCGCCGACGGAATAAATTCGGCGCAGAACGGTGAATTCTTCAGAAACGTGACCGACAGAAATTACGACGGGACTTTCGCCGTCATGATACACGGACTTATAGAACTCAAAAAGCGCCATGCGCAGGACGCCGCGGATCTGTTTTTGCAAGCTGTAAAACTGCGCGGCAGGTGGGAAGGGTTTGCGCGGTGTCTCGTGGGAACTCTGTATCTCGACAGCGGCAAGCTGACGGCGGATAAGAGAAACGGCGCGGCGTACGTCAGATCGGCGTTCGGTATGACGGGTATCGCAAACGAAATATACCAGACAATACCCAAAAAATTCATATGACGACAGAGTAAGCATATATTTAACGGTCGGTCGCAATAATATGTGCGACTTATATTAAGGTAAACGGAAATGAATAATAGAACCAAAAAACAAACCCGAACGGAACATTATACCAAATCGGGACTTTTGAAATATTTTTTGAAGGGCAGCGTCGGACTGTTTTTGACGGCTGTCGCCGCAGGCATGGTAATCACGTTTTTCGCAGCGGTCATACCCAAGATAATAGGTTTTACGATAGACAGCGTGCTCGGCGACGAACCCGTTCCGCAGGGCTACGCCGCGGTCGTGGAGCTTTTCGGCGGACTGTCTGCGCTCAGAAACGATATGTGGATAATAGCGCTCGTCATAGCGGTCATCGCCGCGGTCACGGCGGTATTCAGATATATGCAGATATACTTTAACAACCGCGCCAATCAGACGCTCATGCGGCGTATGCGAAATACGCTGTTCTATCACATTCAGCGGTTGCCGCTGTCGGCGCTCAACAAGCACAACACGGGCGATCTGATCCAGCGCTGCACATCGGACGCGGACGTTATTTCGGGATTTATTTCCAATCAGTTCGTAATGCTCGTCAGAATAGTATTTTTGCTCGTGCTGTCGCTCGTATTCATGTTTACGATAAACGTAAAGCTCGCTGCGATAGCGTCGGCGTTTGTTCCCGTCATCGTGGGATTTTCGATGTTTTTCCATTTCCGAGCGCGCAAGTCGTTCAAAAAATGCGACGAGAACGAAGGCATACTTTCTACGTACGCGCAGGAAAATCTGACGGGAGTCAGGGTGGTGCGCGCGTTCGGCAGAGAACGTTACGAGCGCGACAAGTTCGATAAACAGAACGAATACTATACGGGACTGTGGGTGCGGCTCGAAAAGTTTATGGCGCTGTTCTGGGCGGCGAGCGATCTTATAACGGCGCTTCAGCTGTTGTTTATCGTCGTTATAGGAACGGTGTACTGCGTGAACGGCGACATGTCGTCGGGCGATCTCGTCGCGTTTATTTCGTACAATACGATGATGATAGGACCTATCCGTCAGCTCGGCAGGATAATTTCCAACCTGAGCAAAGCGGGCGTGTCGCTCGGCAGGATCGCCGAAATCATGAATACCGACGAAGAAGCGTACGGCGAGAACGAAGGAGCTTTGTCGGGCGATATAGTCTTCGATAACGTTTCGTTTTCGTACGAACAGGGCAAAGAGGTTTTGTCGAACGTGTCGTTTACCGTGCCGCAGGGCAGCACGCTCGGAATCATAGGCGGCACGGGCAGCGGAAAATCTACGATCGCGGCGCTCATGGACGGACTGTATGCGGCGGACTGCGGCACTGTCAGCATAGGCGGGCGCGACGTCAAAGATATTCCGCCCGCGACGCTTAGGCGCAACGTCGGATTCGTAATGCAGGAAGGGTATATATATTCGCGCACGATAGCGCAGAACATAGCCATAGCCGCCGACGGTGCGGACTCGGCGGATATAGAGCGCGCTGCGCAAACGGCGCGTCTGGCTTCCAATATATCCGCGTTTGCCAACGGCTACGACACGATCGTGGGCGAGCGCGGCGTGACGCTTTCGGGCGGACAGCGTCAGCGCACCGCAATAGCGCGCACCGTGATCCGCGAAACGCCGTACATAATTTTCGACGATTCGCTGTCTGCGGTAGACAGCGATACGGACGCCAATATCCGCAGAAATCTCGCGGAGCGATGCGACGGCGCGACGACGGTGATAATCTCGCACAGGATAACTACCGTCATGCACGCCGATAAAATCATCGTCGTGGACGGCGGCAAAATAATCGAGCAGGGCACGAGCGACGAGCTTATTGTAGCGGACGGCATGTACAAGCGCATTTACGATTTGCAGATGTCGCTTCCCGACGAACTCAAAGAGGAGGTATGACGGCGTGAAAGATAATAAGACGGGATCTGTCCCCGCTAAATTGAAATTCTTCGGGCTGGGCAAGCTGCGGCCGTACATAAAATCGTATAGACCGATTTTCGTCATGCTTGTGTTCGGCGCGCTGTTCACGGGCGTTGCCAATACCGTTTTGCCGTTGTTTCAACAGTACGCCATAGATAATTTTATCGCGCAAAAGACGCTCGACGGTCTGCCGTGGTTTGTCGTTGCGTATCTCGGTCTTATCGTTTTGACTTTCGTAGTGGACTACTTCGGGTCGTATAGCTGTTGCCGTCTCGAAATGTTTATCCTGCGCGATATGCGCCGCGACGCCTTTAACCATTTGCAAACGCTGTCCGTCGCGTACTTCAATCAGAACAGCGTGGGCAGGCTACACGCCCGCGTGATGAGCGACACGTCGTCGGTCGCGTCCATAATATCGTGGGACGTCAACCAAAGCGTGTGGAACATCGTCTATCTTGTAAGCGCGTCGGTAGTCATGTTTATACTCGATCCGCTTCTCGCGCTGTGCGTGCTCGCGATAGTGCCGCTCGTAGCGCTTGTGTCGGTGTACTTTAACCGCAAGCTCACTTCCATAAACAGAAAGGTGCGCGAAATAAATTCGGAGATCACCGGCGGATTCAACGAGGGCATTACGGGCGCGGCGACTTCCAAAACGCTCGCGGTAGAGCACAAGCTCGACAAAGATTTTTACGGGCGCACGGACGGGATGAAGCGCAAGTCGCAGCGGCTCGGACATCACCGCGCGCTGCTGTTTTCGATAATTTCGTTCGCGTCGAGCACGGCGCTCGCGCTCGTTTTGTGGTACGGCGGGATCATCACGCAGAGCGGCGTTATAAAGATAGGTACGCTGTCGGTGTTTATGACGTACGCGCAAGGGCTTATGGAGCCTGTGCTGTGGTTTGTGGACGCGCTGTCCGATCTTGTCACGGTGCGAGTGAACATGGAAAGGTTCACCGCGCTCACTGAGAGCAAAAGCGACGTCGAGGACACGCCCGAAGTCATCGAGAAATACGGCGACGGGTTCAATCCCAAGCGCGAAAATTGGGAGCCTGTAATCGGCGACGTCGAGTTCGACGACGTAACGTTCAAATATCCCGACGGCGAAGAATACGTACTCGAACACTTCGATCTCAAAGTTCCGCGCGGAACAAACGTAGCCATAGTCGGAGAAACGGGTGCCGGCAAGTCCACGCTCGTCAATCTCGTGTGCAGGTTTTTCGAGCCGACGGAAGGGCGCATACTAATCGACGGAAGAGACGTGCGCTCTCGGTCGATCGGCTGGCTTCATTCGAATATCGGTTACGTATTGCAAACGCCGCATCTGTTTTCGGGCACGGTGCGCGAAAACCTCGCGTACGGCAAACAGGATGCGACCGACGCCGAACTCGACGCCGCAGTAAAGAGCGTGAATGCCGACGGAATTATAGCGCGGTTGGAAAACGGTTACGATACGTATGTCGGCGAGGGCGGAAACACGTTGTCTACGGGCGAGAAGCAGCTTCTGTCGTTTGCCCGCGCCATACTTTCGGACCCCGCGATATTCGTTCTCGACGAAGCAACTTCGTCTATCGACACCATCACCGAAAAACTCATTCAGTCGGCGATAGAAAAACTTATGGACGGGCGCACGAGCTTCGTCATTGCGCACAGACTTTCCACGATACGTTCTGCGGACATAATCCTCGTCGTGGACGGCGGAAAGATCGTAGAGCGCGGCACGCATGACGAACTTATCGGCAAGCGCGGCGTTTATTACAACCTGTATCTGCGGCAATTCCGCGAGGAATCGCAGAGAATGGACGGGTAAACGCGCGTTTTCAGCCCGGCGTAAAATAAAATTAAAAAATTTGCGTTTAAGCATGTAAATTTGCTTGACAACCGCATATATATGTAATATAATTAGCTTACCGAATGACAAGTTGCTGTACTAAATCGTTCGGTCACTGAAATTGCTCATCATTTTCCCCCTTATCATAAAGCGGAGCGGTCGACAATCGTCGGCCGTTTTGCGATTTCAGGGGGATTTTTTATGTTTGACGATATCGGAAATTTTGTGAGATTCTTCACGCCGCAATCGAAGATTGAGTTATGTATGCGTTTCAAACCTAATTATATTAACGTCGCTCGATCGTTCGGAATGACAGAAAAGAAGCGCAATACAATCTGTCATTCTGAGCGTAGCGAAGAATCTCATGTGGAACGATGTTCGCGCTTCACGTGTAAAAAGGTTGGGATTCTTCACGTCGGGCTGCGCCCTCGTTCAGAATGACAAAAGAGTTTTATATTGTCATTCCGAGCGTCAGCGAAGAATCTTTTGCGAAACGAAATCAGCGCTTCGCGCGGTCGCGCATTAGGTTCGGTGTATACGCTTTACAACGGCTGAAAAAAGTTGTATAATACGTTCATGATGTCGGCAGTGCAAAAGCCTATAACGGTTCTTCTTCCGAATAAAAAGAAACGGGTGTGGGAACTTGACTTTTTACGCGGGTTTGCCGTTCTTTGCATGTGCTTCGATCACCTTATGTACGACCTTGCATACGCGCGCACGTGGTTTTCGGTTCGCGTCGAAAACGGCGTGCTCGATTTTTTGCAAAGAATAGCGAAAGCGTATTGGTATTCGGGGTCTTACGGCGATTTGGGGTTCAGGTTTTGGGCGCACTATCTGTTCGTGTTTTTGTTCCTGTTCCTTGTGGGCGTCAGCTGCGCGTTCTCGCGCGACAACACGAAACGCGGCGCTCAGCTCGGCGCGGTAGCGATAGCGTTTACCGGCGTTACCATGGTGCTCAGAAAATTCGGGATAATGTCGCAGGGGATAGTGTTCGGCATACTCGACTGCATAGCGCTGTCTATTCTGTGCGTGGCGCTCGTCGATTGTCTGACGGCGTTTAATAAAAAGTTAAACACGATCGTGCCGCTCGTCATAGGACTGTTCATCATAGGGCTCGGCATAGACAAACGGTTTTGGACTATGGGCAGACCGTTCGACAATACGTTCTCGTTCGATAATTTGTACATGTACATTCTCGGCACGCGCGGGTTCGGCGACGACTGGTTCGGAATATTCCCTTATCTCGGCGCGGTGTTTACGGGCGTATATTGGGGAAAGACGGTGTACGCCGACCGCACGTCGGTGTTGCCGAGGCTCGACGGAAAGTGGAACAGACCGTTCCGCTTTGTGGGCAGGCACGCGCTTCTTTTCTATCTTGCGCATCAGGTCGTGATGGCTGCGATAGTGGGCATAGCTTACTTGATCGCGGGATACAGGTTTTGATATCAACGCCGATCTGTCGGCACGAGGTTTTGTATGTTTCTTTATCAGATGCTCAGCGACGAATACATGCGAAAGGACGGCAAATCGCCCGCGCTTTTATATATGGGCAAGAGCTTTTCGTACGACGCATTGCACAAGGCGATCGACGACGCGGCGGCGCGGCTCACTCCGCTTGTAGGGCGCGGCGAGGTGGCTACGATATGTATGCCCAACACGCCCGAGTGCGTGTACTGCTTTTATGCGCTCAACAAGATAGGCGCTATAGCGCACATGGTGCATCCGCTCACTCCCGAGCCGCAGCTCCGCAAATTCATGGCGGCGGCAAGATCCAAACTGCTGATAACGCTTTCCGTCAATCTCGAAAAATACGCGCCGATAGCGCGCGATTATCCGATAGTATCGATTCATCCCGCGCGCTCGCTTAACGGCGTGCTGAGGTTTGCGTTCGACATTAAAAACCGTCCGTATAAGGGCGATACGACCAATATAACGGACTTCGACAAACTGCGCAAAGTCCCGCTGCCCATAGACCTCGGGCGCACCGACGATTCGACGGGCGTGTATTTGCACAGCGGTGGCACGGGCGGCGAGCCGAAGATCATCGAGCTTTCGGACAATGCGATAAACTCGCTCGCGGCTCGCGGCAGGGAAGCGCTCGCAAAACAGGACGCGCGCGGCATGTATATGCTCGCGGCGCTCCCCATGTTTCACGGGTTCGGGCTTGCGATGTGCATACACGCCGCGCTCACTCACGGCTGTATAAGCGTGCTCATGCCCAAGTTTTCGCCCAAGCTCGCGGCGAAGCTCGTCAAAAAGAACAAACTGCATTTCATTATCGGCGTGCCGTCGCTTTTCCGCTCGCTGCTCAAACAAAAGGATTTTTCGGGCGACGCGCTCAAAAACATGTACGTCGCATACGTAGGCGGCGACTGCGCACCGCAGGATCTTTTGGACGAATTCAACGGAAGGATGAAGGACGCGGGCGCGAACGGGCGGCTGTTCGAGGGCTACGGTCTGACAGAAACCGTTACCGTCTGCGCGCTCAACAATTATAATCACGATAAGCGCGGATCTATGGGCTACATGCTCTCGGGGCTGAAAGCCGCCGTTGTAGAGCCCGACGGCTCGACCCCGCTCCCGCCCGACACAAAAGGCGAGATCGTAATAGGCGGCGATACGCTTATGAACGGATATCTCGATAATCCCGAAGAGAATGAGCGCGTGTTCATTGACATAGACGGCGAAAGATATGTGCGTACGGGCGATTACGGCTATATCGACGGCGACGGGTATCTTTACTTCGTTCAGCGCATAAAGCGCATTATCAAGATAGGCGGAATAAGCGTCTATCCCAAAGAAATAGAGTCGTGCGCGCTCGATATTCAAGGCGTTACGGGCGCGTGCGCCGTCGAATATAAAAAGGACGGAAAGACGTTTATCGCACTGTTCCTGACGGGCGATCCGCCGTCGGAAGCGGAAGTGCGAAAAACCGTTGCGGACAACCTGTCGCGCTATGCTTCGCCAACTATCGTAAGAACGATAGACGCCATACCCGTTACGCCCGTCATGAAAGCGGATACCCGCGCGCTCGAAAAGCTGGCGAGCGAGATAGCGGAAGGTGAGTCGAAATGACGGTCAAGTTTCTCGGCACCGCCGCCGCGGAAGGGCTTCCCGCAGTGTTTTGCAACTGCGAAACTTGCCGCCGCGCAAAAGCACGCGGCGGACGCGACGTGCGCACGCGCAGTCAGATACTGATCGACGGGGATACGCTGTTCGATTTTCCCATGGATACGTACATGCATATGCTTATGTACGGGCTCGATCTTTCGCGCGTGTCGCGCGTGCTCATAACTCATTCGCACATGGATCATTGCTATCCGCAGGAATTTTGTATGCGCGGCGGACCGTTCGCGCACGGCATGACGAGCGAGCGCGTCACCGTGTTTTGCAATCGGACGGTGCGCGAGATGTTCCTTGCCGACACCGCGCGCGAGATGCGCAAAGAGGTGGCGGACGCGATAGACGTACAAACGCTGAGCCCGTTCGATACCGCAGACGACGGCGACATGAAGATAACTGCGCTGCCCGCTTCGCATACGCGCGGCGAAGACTGCCTCGTGTATTACATACGGAGAAAGGGCGCGGGCGCGCTGTTTCTTAACGATACCGGTCCGATAGAAAAAAGCGTGTACGAACGGCTCGCCGCAACGGGCGCAAAAGTCGGGTTCGTCGCTATGGATTGTACTTACGGCGCGATCCGACACGGAACAGGCAGGCATATGGGACTTTACGACTGCGTAGAGCAGGCGGAGCTAATGGCGGAAGTCGGACTTTTGACCGCGGACGCAAAAAAATACGTCACGCATTTTTCGCACAATACCGATCTCGATTACGCAGGCATTGTCGAAAAAGCCGCGCCGTACGGAATATCGGTGGCGTACGACGGCTGTACGGTTGAGATATGATCTAAAATCAAGCATGAATTTACTCCGAAATTATTGCATATCGCTGTTTGTTGTGTTATAATGTATTAAAATCAAGTGAATATGGGAGGAAACCATGGCAGGGAAAAAGACCGATACCGAACGTATCGACGCGCTTGAAGAACAGGTCGCGTCGTTGCTTAACGGTAAATCGGCAGCTAAATCAAAGCCGGCGGCAAAAAAACCGTCGTCCGGTTCGAGTGCTAAAAATACGAAAACGAATGCGAATAAAACATCGGCAGCCAAAAAGCCTGCGGCGGAAAAATCCGCGAACAGTGCTTCGGCGGAAACCGAAGCGCCCGTAAAAGCAACCGCCGAAAAGAAGCCGGCGGCAAAGAAAGCCGCGCCTAAGAAGCCCGCTGCCCAAAAACAGGACGAAAAGAAACCGTCCGGAAAATCTGCAACGGCAAAAGCCGCGCCCGCTAAAACAACTGCGGCAAAGAAACCCGCTGCCCGAAAAGCCGCGGAAGAAGCGCCGAATCAGACCGAAGCGGTTGCGGAGCAACAGCCCGAAATCGAAAACATTACGCCCGTAGGCGACGGCGCGCCTGCGGCGAGTGCAGACGATGTGCGCGAACAGCCGCCCGTCGAAACAGTCGCCGCAGCCGAAGAAGCGCCGCCGTCGGATCCTGTCGAAAACGAAAAGCCGACGGAGATCGCGGATTCTTCCGCGCGTGCCGATGAGCAACAGGTCGATGTTAAGGCGGAAGATACTGCGGCCGCGCAGGCGGAAGAACGTACTGAGCCGTCACCCGTTGCGCAAGCCGAAGTCGCGGCGAGCGAAAACGCAGACGACAAAAAAACCGAAGACCGCAAGAGCGGCAAAAACAATGGCGACGGAAGCAAAACGGACGCTTTTATCGGCAAGTCGAGAAAGATAGTCGATAAAGGCAGGCTGCCGTTGTTTATCGTCGCAAACGCGCTTATGGCGGTAGCCGCGGTATTGCTCTGCATTTTCTCGTTCGATATTTCGCACGGCAACGGCGCGGATAAGACAACGTCGTGGTATACGATCGTCGGATACTTGTTCAATTCCGCCGCGATAAAATCGTGGTTCTCTTTCACTGCGGGCGGCTACGGCGGAGCGGGATATGCCGTCGTCGGCATATTCATAGTTTTGTCCATACTCGTAATGTGTGCGCTCGTGATCAAAAACGTCATCGTGCTTTTAGTCAAAAAAGACAAAAACATCTACTTGCTCGACGCGCTCATAACGTTTGCTTTCATGCTCGCCGACATCGCGGTGTTCAATATGTTCGGCGTGAACGTTACCGCGGGGCAGATCGTGGCATTTGTCGTTTCGGTACTTCTTCTCGCCGTAACGTCGTTTGTTTGCACGGTATCCAAGAGCAAGCGTTCGCTGCCCATTCTGTCGCTTATTGCGCTTGTCCTGACGGTGCCCGCGATGTTCCTGCTGACGTCTTACGTATACGGCACCGATCAAGGCGATTACTATGCGGCGAACGCCGCGTCCGTCGCCGGCGGGATAGGCGCCGTCATGTTTATACTCATACTGCTGTCCGTGCTGTTGCTTATTTTCAACGCCGTCATACAGCTCCTGCGGCTTCCCAAGATCGTCAAGATCGTCGCGCCCGCCGTTTCCGCGCTTGCCGCTATAGGCGCGCTTGCCGTGGCGGCGATCGCCATGCCGAGCGACATCGACGGGATAGGCATAGGCGTCGGCTTTGTGATAGGGGTCGTTTTGAATATAATCCTCGCGATAGTCGGCACGGTGTTTGGTGCGGTAAAGCCGCTCGCAAAATACAGCGGAAGCATTTCCGATTCGGTGCTTAAATACGAGACCGCAGAGGGAACCGCCGACGCAACGCCCAAGCAGCCCGTCGCGGAAGCGGCGCAGACCGATACAACTGCCGAAGCAACGCCCGAGCAGCCCGCTGCGGAACCTTCCGCGCCCGAACAAGCGCAGCCGCAGGAAAGAGTCGAAAGGATAGTCTGCTCGAAGTGCGGAAAAGAAAACACGCCCGATTCGCGGTTCTGCGTTTTGTGCGGAAACAAACTGAAAAACGATTGACGTACGTTTACCGGCAATATAGAAAGGCGCGGCGAAGTCCGCGCCTTTTGCGTGCCGAAAAAGGTTGACATGGGCGCGCGGACGGTTTATAATATTGACGTACTGAGTCGAAAGGGGTGAGCGCAGGCTCGCTGTCTGACGGCAAAGGCGTACCGAATAGAATCATTGCGGTTTTGTTATTCTGTTTGCCGCGCGGCATTGTTTGCGCGCGGATAAGGCACGTTTTTTGCACACCCCCGAAATTTATGGAGGTGTGTTTTTATATGGAATCGTCTAACAATGCGGATACGCGCATCGTGCTCGTCGGAATACTCGTTTCGTCGCCGTCGGCGGCGGAAGCGGTTAACGCGATATTGCATGAGTACGGCGGATATGTGCTCGGGCGGATGGGATTGCCCTTGCGCGAACGCGGCGTAAATGCCATAAGCCTTGTGCTCGACGCACCAGTCAACGCAGTCAACGCGCTTACGGGCAAGCTCGGAGCGCTGAGCGGCGTGAGCGCAAAAGCCCTGTTCAGATAGATAATCGACCGCCTATTTAATCGCGTCGAAAAGACTATAATAAATATAAGGAGAAAACATCATGAAATCAAAGAAAATAACAGCGCTTGCCGCAGCGGTTTTTGCGGCACTTCCGCTTGCCGCATGCTCGCCCGAGGAGGAGGGACGGACGTACCGCGTGTATATGCCTGACGGCGCGCCGGCCGTCGCTCTGTCGGCGCTTATGGACGGAGGCTATGACGGAGTGAGCTTTACGGTAACGTCCGCCATAGCCCAGCGCGTATCGAGCGGCGAGGCGGATATAGCGGTAATGCCCGTGAACTCCGCCGCCACACTGTATAACGGCAACGTGGATATCGTAATGCTCACCGTCAACACTCACGGCAATCTTTATATCGTCGGCGAGGGCGAGGCGACATTCGACGATCTTGTCGGGAAGAAGCTCGGCTCTATCGGCATGGGACAGGTGCCCGATCTCACGTTCAAGATGATCGCGGCGGAAAAGGGAATAAGCGCCGATTCGATATCCGTTACGTACGGCAAAGACGCCGCGGCGGTGCTTGCGCAGTTTCAAGCCAATCCGCCCATAGACTATGCGCTCATCGCGGAACCCGCGGTAACGACGGCTGCTTCTAAGCTCGGAAAAAAGGTGGTAATAGACATGCAGGAGCTTTGGCGCGAAACGATAGGCGGGGATTATCCTCAGGCGTGTCTTGTGGCTAAGCGCAGCATATTGAACGACGCGGAAGGCAAAAAGTTCATCGACAGGTTTATAGACGATCTTACCGCGTCGGACGGCTGGGCGGAGCTAAATCCGCAAAAGGCGGTGGATACGATAGCCGCGCACATGGAATCGGGTACGGCGGCTTCGCTCAAAACACTAAATGCCGAAATAGTAAAGCGGTGCAATATCAAGACCGTGTCTGCTGCCGATTCCAAAGCCGATTGCAATGCGTTTTTCGAAAGGCTGACCAAGATCAAACCCAATCCCGATTCGTCGGCAACGGCGCTTGCTAAAGTTCCCGACGACGGGTTCTATTACGTGCGGTAGGCGGAAGGGCATCCGTCCGCATGAGAAAAAGCGTTAAAAATATCTTGATAAACGTCGTGTATGCCGCCGTCGTGCTCGGCATAGCGTTCGGCGTGTGGGCAGTCGCCGCGGCTGCTGTCGGGTCGCAATTTATTCTGCCCGATATACGCAGTACGTTCGATGCGCTCGGAACGCTGTTTTTCGAGCGCGCGTTTGCCGTTGGGCTTGCGGGCACGCTTTTCAGGTGCGCGCTCGGCTATGCGATCTCCGTCGCGATATTTTTTGTGCTGTTCTTTTTTTCTACGGCGTTTAAGGGGTTCGGACGCGTGGCGGAGCCTATAGTCGCAGCTCTTCGTACGCTGCCCACGCTCGCGCTGTCGCTCATACTCGCCGTGTGGGTGGGCGGATACACGATGCCCGTCGTGCTCGGCGTGCTCGTGATCATGCCCATACTGTACTCGTCCGCAAAGGCGCGGATCGCTACGATAGACCGAGAGCTAGGGGAAATATGCGTCATACTCGGCGCAGGCAAGTGGCAGAAGTTCAGAGCGCTGTGGTTTCCGCACCTTGCGGCGGCGCTGCCGGAGAGCCTTGCTTCGGCGTTTTCGTACAACATAAAAGCGGTCATCGGCGCGGAGATACTCGCTTCCACGGCGGACAGTCTCGGCATGCTGATGAACGGTTCTTATGCATATTTGCAAACCGCGAACCTAATAGCTCTTACGCTTGTCGCGGTCGTCGTTTCCGTCGCGTGCGAGTTTGTGCTGCGCACGGCGCTCGGCGTCGCGCTTAAAAAATACCGCGACTAAACGGTTTGGCGAAGCTATTTCGCGTCGCGGCGCTTGACAAAATATAATTGCATGGTATAATAGTGCTATGCAGGAAAAAGGTAAAAAATCAAACGTTTCGCGCGCGGCGTACAAGCCGACGGAGGAACGTAAAACGGACGACGGTCTGTCGGCCGAGCCGGAAACGAAAGCCGAATCGGATATCGACGCCATTATAGCGTCCAAACCGACCGCAAAAAAACCGCGCGCAAAAAAAACCGCGGCGCGCATCGTGACCAAGACGGGCGAGATCGAAGACCGTCCGTTTTCGGCTGCGATAGACAGCTCGGTCATAGACAGTTCGGTGTTCGACGACGATATTACCGAAGAGCCGATATCCGGTTACTACCATAAGTCGATGACTATCGACGAGAGCATACTGAGCCGCGATCAAGTAGCTGCGCGCAAAAAATCGGCGCGCCGCCGCAAGCAAAAAACGGTCGATCTCGCCGCCGCGGAACGTTACGACCCGTCGCCGGACATCGGGCTTTCCGCCGAGGCGGTGGAAAAACGTATAGAGCAGGGTTACGACAACTTCGTCAAAAAATCGGGCGGAAAAAGCTATCTGACAATTTTCTTTTCAAATCTGTTTTCCGTTTTCAACGTTTTGTGCTTTATCGTCGCCGCCGCGCTCATTTGGGTGGGCGCCGGCGTGACGCAGATGTTTTTCATTGTAATAATCCTCGCCAACGTCATCATCGGCATAATTCAGGAAATACGTTCTAAGATAACGATCGACAAGCTGTCGCTCGTATCGGCACCGTCCGCGGTAGTCATACGCGACGGCGAACGCTCTACGATACCTACCTGCGACGTCGTTCTCGACGACATAGTGTGCTATGAACTCGGCAAGCAGATATGCGCCGATTCGGTCGTCGTAAAAGGCGAATGCGAAGTCAACGAATCCATGCTCACGGGTGAGAGCGAACCCGTCAAGAAGCGCGTCGGCGATATGCTGTACAGCGGTTCGTTCGTCAGCAGCGGGTCTATCTTCGCGCGAGTCGATAAGGTTGGCTCGGCAAACTATGTGGAAACGCTCGCTTCGCACGCAAAAAAATACAAAAAGCCGAAAAGCGAACTGATGAACTCGATCTCGCTAATTATCAAAGTGTTGCTCCCGTTTATCATCGTTATCGGCGCTCTCACTATTTGGACGAACTACACGTCTATAATGGCACAGCGTCCGTCGGACTTTACCGAGCCCATTACGCAGGCCGAGCTTCGCGAGGTTATAACGAGTGCGGCGGGGTCGATAATCGGAATGATCCCTGCGGGTATGTTCCTTCTGACGTCGCTCGCGCTCGCGGCGTCGGTCATAAGGCTTGCCAAAAAGAAGACGCTTGTGCAAGATCTTTACTGTATAGAAATGCTCGCGCGCGTGGACGTTCTTTGTCTCGATAAAACGGGAACTATAACAGACGGCACGATGGAAGTAAACAACGTAATCGAGATCAAGGGATTCGAAAGCAATTATACGATAGGCAATATCATAGGTTCCATGCTGTCGGCGACGGGCGACAACAATCAGACGGCGCTCGCGCTTGCCGACAAGTTCGGATACAGTCAGGACTTAAAGCCGACGGCGGTACTGCCGTTTTCGTCGCAGCGCAAGCTGTCCGCGGTGTCGTTCGAGGGCGAGGGTACGTTCATGCTCGGTGCGCCGGAGTTCGTGCTCAAAGACATGGGCGTGCGCATCGAAAAACTTATCAACGAGAATGCGGCAAACGGATTCCGCGTGATCGTGCTTGCACATTCGCCTGCGGAGATCTCGGGCGAGAAGCTGCCCGCCGTGCGCAGACCCGTATGTCTTATAGTCATAGAAGATCATATCCGCGAGGACGCTATCGAAACGATCAAATGGTTCAAAGAGAACAACGTTTCTGTCAAAGTCATTTCGGGCGACAATCCCGTGACCGTGTCCGAAGTGGCGCGCAGAGTTGGCGTCGAAAATGCGGAGCTTTACGTTTCGCTCGAGGGTTTTTCCGATCAGGAAGTCATCGAGGCGGCAAACAAATACACGGTGTTCGGCAGGGTGACGCCCGATCAGAAGCGGCTGTTGGTGCGTGCCGTGAAAGCCAAAGGGCACACCGTGGCAATGACGGGCGACGGGGTGAACGACATTCTCGCCATGCGCGAATCGGACTGTTCCGTATCCATGGCGTCCGGCGCGGAAGCGGCGCGCAACGTGAGCCACTTGGTGCTTTTGAACAACGACTTTACGTCCATGCCCGACGTCGTTATGGAAGGGCGGCGAGTCGTAAACAACGTGCAGGCTTCGTCGGCGATGTTCCTTATGAAGACGTTTATGTCGATAGTGCTGTCGATAATATTCCTCGCCATGCGCGAGAAGTATCCGCTGCAGCCGTCGAACATGCTTGCTCTCGAGGTCTGCGTAATAGGCGTTCCGTCGTTCTTCCTCGCGCTGCAGGGCAATAAGAATATTATACGCGGCAAATTCCTGTCAAACGTAATATCGCGGTCGGTACCCGGAGGTATGGCGCTCGTATTGGGCGTTATGGCAGTGTACGTGCTGAACAAGATGATGCCGATGGACGCCGGCGACGTAACGTGCATGATGGTATATGCCGTGACGTGTGTGGGAATAATGGTTTTGTTCAAGCAGTGCGAGCCGTACAACATTTTTCGCACGGTGCTCATGCTGGGCACGGTCGGGCTTGCCGCGCTGTTTATGTATCTTATACCGATAGGGCTTACTGCGCTCGATCTGACTCAGATATGTTTTGTATCGACGATCGTGCTCGCAAGCTATTTCGTAGTCGCTATACTTACGCGCATACTGAGTTCGATACGTATAAAATAGTGCGCTCGAATGTGCATACTGTTGTTGAATATTACACAAAAAGAACATGTAAGCCACAGAGTTATACTATATTTTTAGCGTAATTGCACCGAGCTTACATAAAAGTATTATATAATGACAATAAGCGAAATTTACATTCGTGAAATTCTTTTACATAAGAGGTAATTATGGCTAAGTTCTTGATTGTAGACGACGAAGAAGGAATTCGCCAGATCATCAAAGAATACTGCGAGTTCGAGGGCTACGAAACCGAGTTTGCCGCCGACGGCACGGACGCCGTAAAGAAAGCGCGCGAGACCGACTACGATATGATAATCATGGACGCTATGATGCCCAAGCTCGACGGATTTTCGGCAGTAAAAGAGATCCGCAAAACCAAGCAGACGCCCATTATCATGCTGTCCGCTCGCGTCGAAGAATACGATAAACTCCACGGCTTCGAAATGGGCATAGACGACTACGTCACGAAACCGTTCAGCCCCAAAGAGCTTATGGCTCGTGCCGCGGCGATCATGCGCAGAGGCGCGATCAGCGAGGATAAAATGGTGTCGGGCGATCTGTCCATCGACTTTTCGGGGCGCGCCGTGTGCATAGCCGGCAAGCGCATACCGCTCACACCCAAGGAATGCGATCTTCTGTTCCTTTTGGCGCGGTACAACGGCAAGGCGTTTTCGCGTCAGGAACTGTTGGACAAGGTGTGGGGCTTCGACTATTTCGGCGACGAGAGAACTGTCGATACTCATATAAAAATGCTGAGAAAATCGCTCGGCGACGAATTCCGCGACAAGATAGTGACCGTTCGCGGCATGGGATATAAGGTCGTTCTGTGATAAAAACATACATTAAGCCGTTTGAAAATTCAAGCGGTTTTTGTTTGCAGTAAACCGTGCGCGGCGGTTTATGAAATTGTACTAAATTGTGTTATTTGATTGATTTTCTGCAAATAATACTGTATAATGAGATTTGTAAGCGTATGCTCTTTCTTCGCATCTTGCTTATTTGTGCTTCGTGCTCTGCGAAACCGCGGTGCGCGCTCGTAGGATAATTCTCGGCGCGGCGCCTCGGCGGACATATGCGGAATCGGTTCGGGCCTTGCGGCGCGGATCGGCGAAGCTCACCTTAAATTCCGCGATATCGCGATATCGCGGTTATCGTGCGGAGGCTTATATGGCTTTTACGAAAGAGAATAAATTCAAACCTTTTAAGAATAAAGTGTGGTTGGCAACGCCGACCATGCACGGCGACGAACTTGCTTGGATGACGGACGCGTTCAATAAAAATTGGATGTCCACATTGGGCGAGAACATAAACGAGATCGAGCGGGCGATCGCCGCCGAAGTCGGATGCAAGTATGCGGTCGCGCTCGCTTCGGGAACTGCGGCGCTTCACTTGGCGGTGAAGCTCGCGGGCGTCGAGCGCGGCGACAAAGTGTTTTGCTCCGATATGACTTTTTCGGCTACCGTCAATCCCGTCGTGTACGAGGGCGGCGTGCCCGTCTTTATCGACACCGAGCGGGATACTTGGAATATGGATCCCGTTGCGCTCGAAAAAGCGTTTTGCATGTATCCCGACGTTAAGCATGCCGTAGTCGCCAATCTTTACGGCGTGCCCGGCAAGCTCGATGAACTGCGCGCGGTTGCGGACAGGCACGGCGCCGTCATAGTAGAGGACGCCGCGGAGTCTTTGGGCGCGACGTATAACGGAAAGCAAACGGGCTCGTTCGGCGATATCGGCGTTATAAGCTTCAACGGAAATAAGATAATAACGGGCTCGTCGGGCGGCATGCTTTTGACGGACAGTATAGACGAGGCCAATAAGGCGAGAAAGATGTCCACTCAAAGCCGCGAGCGTGCGCCGTGGTATCAGCACGAAGAGCTCGGGTACAATTACAGAATGAGCAATGTAGTGGCGGGCGTGGTGCGCGGGCAGATCCCGTATTTGAAAGAGCATATCGCCGAGAAGCGCGCCGTATACGAGCGCTATAAAAAAGGCTTCGAGGGCTTGCCCGTTTCGATGAATCCGTTCGACGCGAAAAAGTCCGTGCCCAACTATTGGCTGTCGTGCATGATAATAGACAAAAACGCTATGTGCAAGCACGTGCGCGGCGACCGCGACGCATGTTACGTTAAGGAGAGCGGCAAGTCCTGTCCGACGGAAATACTCGAAACGCTCGCAAGTTACAATGCCGAGGGCAGACCGATATGGAAGCCCATGCATTTGCAGCCGTTTTTCAGAAGAAATCCGTTCGTTACCGCGGAAGGAAACGGCAGGGCGCGCACCGACGCTTATATAGAGGGCGAGGGGCTCGACGTCGGCGCGGATATATTCGACAGAGGACTTTGTCTGCCGAGCGACAATAAAATGACCGAAGCCGAGCAGAACACCGTTATAGAAATAGTGCGGGCTTGTTTCGATTGAAAGAATTTTTGCACATGCTCATAACGACATGGTGGGGCATAACGCTCATAAGCGTGCTGTGCGCCGCTGTTTGGATATTGCTGTCGTGGCTTTTGTACAGACCGTTTTTCAAGCGGTTTTATGATATGGTTTTGAGTTTTATTGCAATAATCGTTTTTTCGCCGTTGCTTTTGATACTGACGTTTACGGGCGCGATCGCCATGCGCGGCAATCCGTTTTTTACGCAGAAGCGCCCCGGGCGGAGAAAAAGACTGAGCAAAAAGCGCTGCGAAGCGCTCGGCGTTCCGTACGGAACATTCGGCGAAGAAAAGATAATCAAACTTTTGAAATTCCGTACCATGTCCAACAAAAAAGACGCCGACGGCAATTTTCTGCCCGACGCGCAGCGGCTCAATAAATACGGGAAGTTTTTGCGCAGCACGTCGCTCGACGAACTGCCCGAACTGTTTTGCATACTTATAGGATCGATGTCGATAGTCGGCCCGCGCCCGCTGCTCGTCAAGGATCTGGCGTTCATGACCGAAGATCAGAGAAATCGGCATAACGTACGGCAGGGGCTTACGGGGCTTGCGCAGGTCAACGGCAGGAACTGTATCGGCTGGGACGAAAAGCTCGCTTACGACCTCTCGTATGTCGATAGGATCACGCTGTGGCGCGATCTCTGGATAATATTAAAGACGGTCGTAAAGGTGTTTGCCCGGTCAGGCGTCAACCGCGAGGGCACGGTCTCCGATATGGATTACGGCGATTGGCTGCTCGCCGAGGGCAGGATAACAAAGGAAGAATACGACTCGATTTTGGCGGAACTGTAATGCAAAATTTTTCGGTCTTGATGTCGATTTATAAGAATACGAAACTTTCCGAACTGCGCGAAAGTCTCGAAAGCATATTCGCGCAGTCGGTCAGATCCGACAACGTGGTGATCGTGTTTGACGGCGCCGTGCCGGCGGAAGTAGAGAGCTATCTCGACGGGCTTGCCGAAGAGCGCCCCGAACTCGATCTCGTAAAGTGCGAACAAAACCGCGGGCTCGGCCCCGCTTTGGCTACGGGCATGGAGCGTTGCAAAAACGAGCTTGTGGCGCGAATGGATTCGGACGATGTATGCGCGGACGGTCGGTTCGAAGCGCAGCTCGCGGCGTTCGAAGAGCATCCCGAGTGTTCGGTAATAGGCGGCAATATGTCCGAATTTACAGATTCGCCCGACAACGTCTGCGCCGTGCGCAATGTTCCCGAAACACACGGGGAAATATGCGAGTTTATGAAAAAGCGCTGCCCGTTCAATCATATTACGGTCATGCTGAAAAAAAGCGACGTGCTGAAAGCCGGCGGATACGAAGCGTGGTATTGCAACGAGGACTATTATCTTTGGGTGCGAATGTATTTGAGCGGCTGCAAGTTTTACAACGTGCAAAAGATATTCGCATGCGCGCGGGTGGACAGCATGGTCGAACGCCGCGGCGGAAAGAAGTATTACGAATCGGAGCGCGATCTGTTTAAGTTCATGTACGAAAACAATGTCATAACGCGCAAGGAATACAAAAAGGCGAAAAGAGTTAGATTCATTGCGTACAGACTGCTGCCCAACCGTATCAGAAGATGGGCGTTTAAGAAATTCGTGAGGAATTGAATTGCAGTACACTCTGAAAAAAGTCCTCAACTTTATCAAATTTTCGGATATATGTCATTTGTTTCTTGCGTTGTTCGTCTTGCCGTGGGCTTTGATTGCAAAGATATTCATTCGCGATTTCTGGCTGATATGCGAGGAAAAGAACGAGGCGCGCGATAACGGTTATTGGTTTTTCAAGTGGGTGCGCGAGAACCGTCCCAAACAAAAGACGGCGTATGCTATAAACAAAAAGTCAAATGATTTTGCAAAGGTCAAGGGTTTGGGACGTATAATCAAATACGGCTCGTTGAGCCATTGGTTTTGGTATATCGTCGCAGATAAGAATATCAGCTCGCAAAAAGGCGGAAAGCCGAATGCCGCCGTGTGCTATTTGTTCGAAGTGGTTTTCAAGATGAGAAAGAACAACCGCATATTTTTACAGCACGGAGTTACCGTAAATAAAGGCGAATGGCTGTTTTATAAAAATACGCGCTTTAAGTTGTTTATAACCGCCGCCGCCCCAGAGCATGAGTTTGTATCCGAGAATTTCGGGTATCCGGAAGATAGCGTTAAGCTGTGCGGGTTTGCGAGATTCGACAAACTGCACGATATAGAAGTCGATAAAGATCTGATACTCGTTATGCCGTCGTGGCGGAACTGGTTGGGCAGAGAAGCTCACGATAATAAAAATAACGATTTTGCCGCGTCGGAGTATGCGATCAAGTGGAACGAATTTCTCAACAGTCCGAAATTGGCGGCTATCCTTAAAAACAACAACAAAAGATTATTGTTTTTCCCGCACAGGAATATGCAAAAGTTCATTTCGTATTTTTCGACCGATTCGGAGAATATAGAGATAGCAGGAAGCGAGAAGTATGACATACAGGATATATTGAAAAAAGCGGCTTTGATGATCACGGACTATTCGAGCGTGTTTTTCGATTTTGCGTACATGCGCAAGCCCGTTATTTTTTATCAGTTCGACGAGAAAGCGTTCAGAGAAAAGCAATACGAAGAGGGCTTTTTCGACTATCATAATTCGGTTCTCGGCAAATGGGCGGATGATTCGGATTCGGTAATTTCGTTTATGGAGTCAGCTTTGACCGAAGATTGCGCGGGACTGTCGCAAGATGATATAAAAACGTTTTTTCCGCTGTGGGATTCCGATAATTGTTTGAGGATATACGACTGTATCAAGTCTTTGTGAAATGTTAAGCGCACAAATAGAAAACCGAAAAAGTTTGATTAAAAAAAGATCGGAATATAACGCCGAAAGTTTTTGCTTCGGCTTAATGATATTTTCGTTTACTTTTCAATTTGTCACTATTATATATCAGCTGTTCGGTGGACTGTCCGTTATATTTACTGCGGCGGAAATCGTACTGTGGGGAATAGGGTGGCTTTGGATATCGATAGAAAAGAAAAAATTCGAAAAGCATATCGGAATCATATTGCCGTGCATTTTGCTTTTCGGGATGTTGTGCTTGAAAATATTGATAGCAAACGGGTTGGACGATAGTTATTACAGTCCCACAAAATCACTGTATCAGATTTTTTCATTGCTATATACGCTCATGTTGGGCTGTTGCGTTATGCAGTTATCCGACAAATATAAATATTTGTTGCTTAAATATATTTATATAATGTTTATACTCACAGTGTTGCCTTCGTATATCTATGTATTGGATTTTCCCGATGCGATTCGCAATCAGGTGAGTAAGTACGGAATAATAGATTTCCAGTACATTTATTCCGTTATTCCTTTCATAGGCTTGACGATATCCGCATTGCGCCGCGGCAATATAAGGCGCGGTATGCGCGCCCTTATGTCAATAATGGTGATCGTCAATTCGGGAATAATTCTTTTGTCTAATTTTGCGACGGCAATGATAATTCTCTTATTTACAATTTTAATTGCACTTATAAGTCCCAAACGTATAAGCATAAGACGAATTATAATTGTAGCACTGCTCGTCATTCTGTTTATTTTTTTATTGCGCGAGCAAATTGCCGCGTTGCTTTTCAAACTTGCGGATATTTCTTTTTTCGGAACGGTTATGAAACACCGCTTGCAAGATATTGCGCGTTTTTTGCAAGGGGTCAGCGTGGGTTATTCGTTTACGGCGAGAATAAAATTGATGTCTTATTCGTTTGAGTCTTTTTTGAAAAGTCCTATATTCGGCGCGTCGTTCGGCGGTACCGGTTTCGGTACGTTCGGATTTCACGAAACATGGGTGACCGTTTTGGCATATTCGGGTATTTTGGGTTTTGTTGCAATTGTGCTTTCCATTGCGCTGTTTTTGCGTTATGTCAAGAAAAATTCTCGAAGCCTGTATTTTCATAAATTATTTTTATTGATGTTACTTGTATATTTGCTTTTGTCCGTTCTTAATCCCATGATGACAAAGTCTCCGTTGATGATGTGTTGGACGATTATGCCGATGTTAGGTATATTTTTCAAAAGTAAGGGTGGCAAGCGCGCGAGTCTTAAATCTGTGAGAAAGGTCAAATATGAGTAGATCCGATAGTTTGGTAAGCATTATAGTGCCGGTTTATAATATACGAGAATATGTTCGTCAATGTATAGAAAGCATATTATCTCAAACGTATGGGAATTTCGAGTTGCTTATTGTTGATGACGGTTCGAATGATGGGTGTGCGGAAATATGCGATGAATATGCCGTTGATAAAAGGGTCGTCATTTTGCATCAAGAAAACCGCGGTTTAGTGGGGGCGTGGAAAAGCGGCGTGGAGAAAGCCGTGGGCAATTATATATGCTTTATAGACGGCGACGACTTTGTCGCTTCCGATTATGTGGAATCGCTGATATCTGCGATAGACGGCGTGGATATGGTATGTATGAATTGTACTAAATTTATGTCTGAAACAAGTATCAAATATAAAATCAACGAACTTGAAGCCGGTACTTACGAAGTCGACGAGTTCTTGTTATCGCATGCGATAAATAATTCGCTTCACCGCGGAAACAAATTAATAGGCAATGCCCGTTGGTCTAAATTGATAAAGTCTGAAATAGTTAAAGAATATGCTGATTATTGCTCCGAAGACGTTACGTTCGGAGAAGATCAACAGTTGACTGTCGGGATGATTCTCGGTTGTAAAAGGATAAGAATAATTGATGAATATAAGTATTTTTATAGGAGTAATCCTACGTCTATTATGAATACTTATAAAATGGATTTATGGCAAAGGTCTAAATTGTTGATTAAAACTATAAGGTCTATCCCCGAGATCGAGAAGATAAAAAATTCGGATAGTCAGCTTAGGACACAGTTGTTCGATTATTTATGTGAGTGTCTTAAAAACGAACAATTTTACGGTAACGGAATCGGTAAAGAATATTTCAATAGTTTGTATGACGACGCCCTATCTTCGGGAATATTGGTTACATCGAAATCCGATTCGGGCAGTAAGTTTAATCGCTTGATATACAAATTGTTCAGGCGTAAGCACAGATATTTTATAATACTATTGCTCAAATATTATAAGTTCAGAAAATCTTTATAGTATGGTGAAAAGATGCGTGGATTAAAATCGTTTTTAAGGACCGATAGACTTACAAAATATCTATTTGCTAAGACGGGTTCAATGTCAATTCATATGCAATCGAATATTTCGGAGCGAAATGACAGGCAATAAAAAACTAACTTTAATGAATATTCTGTCGGCTTTACTGTTGCAGTTGTGTACGATTGCGAGCGGTTTCGTTATTCCGAAAATTATCTTGTCTTATTTCGGGTCGGAAGTCAACGGATTGATTTCTTCCGTTAATCAGTTTTTGAATTACGTTCAGTTGTTGGAAGGCGGTTTGAGCGGTGTGGTCATGGCTGCCCTGTATAAAGCGCTTGCCGAAAAGAACTATGAAAAAGTCAGTGCCATAATCAAAGCCGTCAAATCGTTTTTTAAGAAAATCGCTTTGATATATATAGTGTACGCATTGGTAATGGCGTTTGTTTATCCGCTGATCGTGCATAACGATTTCGATTATTGGTACGTCGTCACGCTCATAGTGATCATATCCGTAAACTTATTCATACAGTATCTGTTTTCGCTTACTTACAGACTGTTATTGACTTCGGATCGGCGCGGATATATAGTTTCGTTTACGCAGACGGCGTTTATTATATTGAATCTCGTGTTCGTGATCGTTTCGGTAAAACTGTATCCGAACATACACATAATGAAACTGATAAGCGCAGTGGCTTTTTTGATACAGCCGTTGGTTTTCGGGATTTATGTTAAGAAGCATTATAAGATCGATAAAAAAGCGGCAGCGGATAAAACTGCATTAAAAGAAAGATGGGCGGGTTTCGGACAGAATTTGGCGTATTTCGTTCATTCTAATACGGACGTCGCTTTACTGACGCTGTGCGTGGGGCTGAGCGTTGTGTCCGTGTATTCGGTGCATTTGATGATCATAAGCGCCGTTCAGTCGATCATTATCGCCGTATCGGGCGCGGTTAAGCCGATATTCGGAAATATTCTCGTAATAAAAGATAACGAGTACGTAAACAGAGTTTTCGATTATTACGAAATAGGAATAAATGTGTTGACTACGGTTTTGTTTACATGCTGCGCCGTGCTGATCGTGCCGTTTATCAAGCTGTACACCGCCGACATAAGCGACGCCGATTATATCCAGCCCGTGTTTGCCGTTTTGCTGTGCGTTGCGGAAGCGATATATTGTTATCGCGATCCTTACGTCGCCGTTGCTTATGCTGTAGGACATTTCAGACAAACCGCAAAATATGCTTATATCGAAGCGGGATTAAATATCGCTATATCGTTGACTCTTGTGTTTTTTATAGGATTGATAGGCGTTGCGATAGGGACGATAGTATCTATGTTGTTCAGAATGATAATGCATGTGATCTATATTAAAAAAAATGTTCTGAACAGATCCGTTCTTAAATGGGTCAAGAATTTCTTTTCTTCTTTCGGCGCCGGAGCAATAGGTGTGGTTATAGCGCAGTTTTGTATAAGTTATAACGTCAATACGTATTCGGATTGGATAGTTTATGCGCTTATTACAAGCGGAATAGCTATCGCAGTTACGGGTTTGATAACATACGCGTTCAATTTCAAGTCGATCAACCGTTTTGTCAAATCGTATTTGACACACAAAAAGAAAAAGAAGGTCTCGTCGGATGAAACAGAGTGATGTAAACTTAGACGAATACAGAGAAGTCACCGATATAAAAGAACTGCAAGAGTATCTGTGTTATCTTTTCGGTCGGCTTCATAAGATTTGTGAAGAAAACGATATAACGTATAATATGTACGGCGGAACGCTATTGGGCGCTGTCAGGCACTCCGGCATAATTCCATGGGATGACGACGTCGATATTTCTATGCCGAGAGAAGATTACGAGAGATTTATAAAAACAGTAAGAGAACAATACGGCGATAAATATAAGATATATGTATATCCTGATAAAAATTATATTTATCCTTTCGCAAAATTTTGCCTAAAGGATACAATATTGCTTGAAAATTACAGAGAGCCTTATAATGAATTGTCACTGTATATCGATATATTTCCTATGGACGGTTGCGCCTGTGACAAAAAGGAATCCGAAAAAATGTTTACGAGATTAAAGCAGTTGAAGCATAAACGCTCGATTTGTGTTTATAAGGCTAAACGAAAAGGAGCTTCAGCGGGAAAAATCAAAAGTATGTTACTGAGTGTCAGATCGGGATTTTACCGTTTGGGGGGATATGAAAAATATTTGAAAAAAGAAGTCGAAATTTCCAAGCGATATAAGTTTTCCGAATCCGATTATGTTTGCTGTATGGCGGCGTCTTGGTTCGAGAAAGGTATAGTCAATAAGGGTGATTATTTGGATCGTAAGCTATACAAATTCGGCGATTACGAGTTTTGGGGCATGAAAGATTACGATAGACATTTAACTAATTTGTACGGAGATTATATGTGCCCGCCTCCCGAATCGCAGCGTATAAGCAATCACGATTATAAACTATTTATCAATAAAAAATTGACTTTGGAGGATTTATGACAGACAAAAAAATGACGATCGGCTATACTGCCGGAGTTTATGATTTATTTCACATAGGGCATTTGAACCTATTGAAAAACGCAAAGGGATTGTGCGACAAGCTCATCGTGGGCGTAACGGTTGACGAGCTTGTAACTTACAAGGGTAAGCATGCGATGATCCCGTTCGAGGATCGAATAGAAATCGTACGAAGCTGTAAATACGTCGATGCGGCGGTTCCTCAGTACGACATGGATAAACTGAGTAGCTGTAAAAAGCTGGGCGCATCTATTTTATTCGTCGGTGACGATTGGTACGGAACGGATAAGTGGAAGGAGTATGAAAAAAACTTCGAACAGGAAGGAATTAAGATCATTTATTTCCCGTACACCAAAGGCGTGTCGTCTACGAAAATCACGGAAGCGTTGAATCACTTTCAAAAATAGGAGGATATTATGGTTGACAAAAATTATTGCATGAGTTCTTATTTGGCGTTCAGATATATAGAAAGACCCGACGCCGAATTCAAACAGGGCTTGCGTCACAGAAACTTCGAGCCGTTGCCCGACGGTCAAAAAACCGTCTGCGATTCCGCGGACGATATAGACGGAGCGATCGGTAAGCAGTTCGATAGGCTGAGAGACCGCAAGTTGGGGATCATGCTTTCGGGCGGAATGGATTCGGCGATATTGGCGTCGTATATGAAAGGGTGCGACGCGTATACTTTCAGATTTTTAGACGGAAAGTATCAAAGCGACGAGCTGTCACGCGCCGAATATTATGCGCGGTACTACGGCTTGGATCTTCACTATGTAGATATTTCCTGGGATACGGTGGAGAAGTATGCGGACAAAACGATGCTGGCTAAGTGCGCGCCCGTTCATTCTATCGAGCCGCAGATACTGCAAGCGGCGCTTCAAGCGAAATCCGACGGCATAGATATGATGGTGGTCGGAGAAAGCAGCGATCTTGTCTTCGGCGGAATGGATTTGCTGCTGGCAAAAGATTGGAGCTTCGACGAGTTCGCTGCGCGGTATACATTTACAGACCCCTATAAAGTATTGAACGAGCCCGTCGATATGCGGTATCTGTTCGAACGTTACAGATTGCCCGATAATAAAATCGACTTTTTGAAGTTTATGGACGAGGTGTTTTCCGTCGAAAGCTCGGGCAGCTATTTTAACGCATTCGGCGTCGCGGATATGGAATACTACGATCCGTACGCGCGTTTGAAAATGGGCAAGCCTTTGGATCTTCACAGAGTGCGAAACGGCGAGCCGAAGTATTTGATAAGAGAACTTATGGCGAAAAAGTATCCCGAAATACCGGTACCGAATAAAACGCCCATGCCGCGCCCCGTGGATTTTTATTTCAAAGATTGGAACGGACCGAAGAGAAGCGAATTTAAGAAAGATCTGAACGTAGCCGAATTTTCGGGCAATCAAAAATGGCAGATTTGGTGTTTGGAGAGATTTTTGAATTTAATAGGATAGTTCCGCGTTAATATGCCGAGTCGGAAACGCATCGATCTGTTCCGACGATCAGTCGTAAAATGCTCCGCAGTAGGGAATCCCGTGCGGAGCATTTGCATAAAAATTTTGGCAATGTTTTGTACGGCGGGGCATTGTTATTGACAACGGCGTGAACATTTAGTATAATTAAACAAAATCACAAGAGAGGATCTCAATATGCAAATGGTGTACGGCGTAAAAGACAGACCCAAAGCGGGTCGGTTGATTTTGTTTGCGCTTCAACAGCTCCTTGCCATTCTCGCCGCGACTATCGCGGTGCCCATGATAGTCGGCAACGGCATGCAGCCCTCGGCGGCGCTTTTCGGCGCGGGCGTCGGAACTATCGTCTATCTGCTGTTTACAAAATTCAGAAGCCCCGTATTCCTCGGCAGTTCGTTCGCTTTCCTCGGCTCGATGGCGGCGGCGTTCGCGGGCGGAGTATCAATGTCGCTCGGCTATCTCGGCTTGCTCATCGGCGCGGTGCTCGCGGGACTCGTTTACGTCGTCATCGCTGTCATAGTCAAGTTCGCCGGCACGAAATGGATAGATAAGATCATGCCGGCGGTCGTCATAGGACCTACCGTCGCTATCATCGGGCTGTCGCTCGCGGGCAACGCCGTCAAAGACATCGTGAGCACCGGCTTCGGCTACGCTTCGGTCGCCGAGAGCGGCGGGTACATCATGAACACGACTTCGTGGCTCAGCCTCGTTTGCGGACTTACCACGCTCGCCGTAACGATCGTTTGTTCTGTTTACGGCAAGAACATGCTCAAAATGATCCCGTTCATTATCGGCATACTTTCGGGCTATGCGCTCGCGGCGATATTCACCGCATTCAGTTACATCGACGGCGCAGAGTCCATGCGCATAATCAACTTCGATACCTTTGCAACGCTCAAAGAAGCGTCGGCGTGGTACCCGAAGTTCTCGTTCCTCACGGCGTTCAACGTGTTCGGCGGCGGCTACGGCGATACGAACATCGGCGCGTACATCGGCTCGATAGCGGTAGCGTATATCCCCGTCGCGTTTGTCGTGTTCGCAGAACACCTTGCGGATCACAAAAACATTTCGTCCATAATAGAAACGGATCTTCTCAAAGATCCCGGACTTCACCGCACCCTTCTCGGCGACGGCGTGGGTTCGATTGCGGGCGCGTTCTTCGGCGGCTGCCCCAACACCACCTACGGCGAGTCGGTCGGCTGCGTGGCTATATCGCGCAACGCTTCGGTCATAACCATTCTCGTTACGGCGTGCATGGCGATACTCAGCGCATTCCTTGCGCCGTTTACGCTCTTTCTATCGAGCATACCCAAATGCGTCATGGGCGGCGTGTGCATCGCGCTGTACGGCTTCATCGCGGTGTCCGGACTTAAAATGATACAAAAAGTCGATCTCAACGATCACCGCAACCTGTTTACCGTTTGCGTCATACTGATCGCGGGCGTGGGCGGCATGGTTCTTAATATAGGCAAGGTCACGCTCACGGCCGTGGCGTGTGCGCTCATACTCGGGATTCTGACAAACCTGCTCGTAAATATCGGACGCAAAAACAAAGGCGGCGAATCGGTCGCGGACGTAGCGCCCGAAGCGAGCGTGGACGCGGCGTTTACGGACGACGCGGTCGAAAATGCGGAAAGCGCTCGGGACGCGCATGCCGAAGAAGGGGAGCAAAGCGCAGAGGCGCATACCGACGCAAAAGAAGGGGGAATTTCGAATGAAAAAGCATAACAACGTCACGGTGCTCGATCACCCGCTTATCTGCCATAAGATAGCCATACTTCGCGACGAAAAGACTTCTACGAAACAGTTCCGCGAACTTGTCGAGGAAATAACCACTCTCGTCACGTACGAGGCGTTCAAGGACGTTCCCACACAGGAAGTGGAAGTAAAGACTCCGCTCGTCACGTGCAAACAGCGCATGATCCCAGAAAATTCGATAGCCGTCGTGCCCGTGCTTCGCGCAGGGCTAGGCATGGTCGCGGGGGTGCATACTCTGTTCCCGACGGCAAAGGTGGGGCATATCGGAATGTACCGCGACGAAGAAACGCTGCAGCCCAGGGAATATTATTGCAAGCTGCCAGACGGGATAGAGAACATGCGCGTAATAGTGCTCGATCCCATGCTCGCTACGGGTGGAAGCGCATGCGCCGCAATAGAGCAGCTCAAAGCGCGCGGCTGCCGCGATATACATCAGATGTCTATCATCGCCGCGCCGGAAGGTATAGACAAGCTCGCCGAAGCGCACCCCGACGTAAAAATATTCGTCGCGGTAGTGGACGAGAAACTCAACGAGAACGGGTATATTCTTCCCGGACTCGGCGACGCGGGCGACAGACTGTTCGGAACAAAATAGAATAACGGTTCGGTTAAGCAATCGGGCGCGAAAACAATGCGCAGTCGCAAAGGCAGGCTTTTACGGTCTGCCTTTTTTGTGCCGCGCGCGCCGCGAATTTGTATAAACAGCCGACAATAATCGCCTCGGGTATCATAATTCCACCAAAACACGGCATAGACTATACGGTATTATTGTATCAAGGTGTAGTCTATGCTGTTTGAAAAAAAGATGTTGATACTCGTCGGCCGCGGCAAGGGCGTTGTGTTTATCGAAAAGAACGGGCTCGGCGTAAAGTTCGCGCTGCGCACTTTCGGCGTTACCAATGCGTCGGGGCTGAAGATAGGCGTAATTACCAAAACGGCGGTATTCGTGCGCGATCTGCCCGACGGCGGCGATCCGTCGTCGGTGTTCTACCTCGACGGCGCGGATTTGTCGGATATGCACGTCGCGGTGTTCGATACGGACATAGTACTGTACGGAACTACGGCGCGCACGCGCATGTGGGAATCCAATCTCATGGATCTTTTCGCAAGGCATATGCGTCCGCTCGCGCTCGACAGAAACGGGCTGCCCGAGCTTCCGCCCATTATAGAACGTCCCAAAGTGCTTCCCATGCCGAACGGAAACGGCATAGTGCAGACGAGCGACAGGCTTTACGGCGATGAGGCGCTCGCCGAATCGGATTTCTATACGCCATTCGATATTTCGACGCGGCTCGCCGCCGTGGACGGGTTTCTCGATACGCCCCGAGTTCTTGACGGGATTTCGCCGCGCATAGTTCCGCCGCCCGACATTCCGGCCCGAGATATTCCGCTGCGCGAAACAACTGCGGTCGCGGACGGCGGCACGTCGGAGAGCGTCGGCGACAGGGCTGTTTCTGCCGACGCGGGCGAATACGCTCAACCCGTGTCGTATGACGATACGTCGTCCGAACAAGAGACGGCGGAACATGCTAAGTCCAACCACGATAACTTTGTCGCGGCGGAAAATGCGGACGGCGTGCCGTCGGCGGAAACGGACGGGCATCGCGCCCGCGCGGTCGAGCCCGAGCGATCCGATTCGAGCTCTTCCGACTGCGACGACGCGAGTACGGGCGATAATGGCGGCGCAGGCGAAAACGACGAAGCGCGCGAGGAGGTATACGCGGAAACTATGGCTGTCAACGAAAACGCAAGCATTGAAAACGAGCGGCGGGATACGCCGGATACCGTAAAGGAAAGCGCCGCGACGGACGCAGCCGTCGCGGACGTTAGGCGCGAACCTTGGGAGCTGACCGCGCTTTGGCTGAAATCGCGTTCGCAGCGCACGGCAAAAGTAAAGATAGAAAAAGTGCCGCGTCCGTCGGTGCGAGAGAGCGTGCCCAAGCTGAGAGAAGTCGCGTTTTTCGAGCGGTGTAGAACGGATATCGAAAAGCTGTTCGCAGTGGCGCCGCATGACGACGAACTCAAAGCCTTGCTTCCCGATCTCGATTGGATACGTGTGGAATTCGACGGCAACATCGTATCGGTGGGGCGCAGCGGCAACGTGCTATTATGTTATGCCGTGTCGGGGTCGTACGAAAAAATTTCGCCGCTCGGCGAGGAAGCGCAATGGCTGCCCAAGAATAAAACCGTGCCGACGGGCAAGGGGTATTGGCTTATATTTCAAGACCTTGCGAGCGGAGAGATAGTGACCGGCAATTAGCGCCGCACGGCTGCGAGCGCGGCGGATTTTTCGGAGAAATAATAGGTAATTCAATCTTTTCGGGCTGTTGATTCAAAAAACGCCTTAATTCACTTGCTTTTCGCTTTTCATATTGTTATAATGAGAATATGAAAAGTGTGGATTTGAATGCCGATTGGAATATCAAATCGGGCGAGGACGAGATTCATTGCGATTTGCCTTACGACGCGACCGTAAACTCGCCCCGTGATTTTTCGTGCGCATTCGGCGAGCTTAACGGATACATCCCCGCCGCTCGCGCGGTATTCACAAAAGTATTGCCGCACGTCAAAAGCGGTGCGAACGCGGCGCTCGTGTTATCGGGCATATGCGGCGCGGGCGCGGTGTACGTCAACGACGACAAGATTATTTCGGTACGCGGGTATTCGCCCGTGTGTTTCGATATTTCGGACAAGCTCACGGGCGTGCGCGACGAACTGCGTATCGACCTTTTCGCGGCGCCGGGCATGAGCGACAAATATACCGGTCTCGGCATTGCGGGCGGCGTAAAGCTCGTCACTTTCGACGATATAGACATATCGTATAACTCGTTGTTCGTAAAGACTGTGACAGTCGGCGACAAGACGTATGCCGATGCCGAGCTTAACGTCGTAAACCGTTCGGATGACGCAGTAAAACTTACCGTCGATTGCACGGCGGTCAATGCCCGCGGAAAGCGCGCCGGCAAAAAACAGCGCAAGCTCTGTATCCGCGCGGGACAGGATAGGACCGTGTCGGTGCGCGTGCGCATAAACAAGGCTTACGAATGGATGCCCGCCGATCCGTACATGTACACCATGATAGCAAAGATCGTTCTGCCCGACGGCAAAGAACGGGAAGCGTCGGCACGGTTCGGGCTCGTTACGCGCTCGCTCAATCCGACGCGCGGGCTTTACATAAACGGCAAAAATACGCTGCTGTACGGCGCGTATATTTCTCATGCGGACGCGGCGCTCGGCGGCGTTTGCAATTATTCGAACGAAGTGCGCAGGTTTAACGCGCTCAAAGCGGTGGGCTACAACGCCGTGCATTTTGTGGGCTGCCCCGCGGAGGCAGCGCTCGACGCATGTGACGATACGGGAATGTATGCATTCGTCGATCTGTTCGATTGTCTTAACGAGGGCAAAGCGCCGCTCGACGTTCATGCGTCGGAGCCGTGGCTTGCCGAGGATTACGTCAGAGCTATAAGAAATCATCCGTCCGTCACCGTTTACGGCGTCGCGGACGACGTGCCCGAATGTTACGGACGTCACGGCGGGTACGATATAATAAACGAAGTCGCTCAATTTATACGCGGTGCGGATACGACGCGGCCCGTGACCGTATCGGTGGGTGAGCTTGTCCCCACACCGCGCGAGCTTGAATCTGTAGGGATCAAAAGGCGTAAGTTCGAAACCGATTCGGAAGCCGTTTACGCCGCACGCGAAAAAAGTCTTTTCGAAGAAGCGACCGCAGTCGCGTTCGAAGCGGTGGACGTTTGCGGGTTCAACTACCTGTATCCTCTGTATTCCGCCGAAAAGAAAAAGCGCGACAGGCTGATCGTCGGCGCGCGCACGTCGTCGGCGCGGGCGTTCGAAAGTATTGACGAGACCGAAAAGAACGGCCGCGTAATAGGCGACTTCAACGACTGCGGCATAGACTATCCCGGGGGCGGCAAGCTCAACGAAATAGTGCACACGGGCGGCGATCTCGATGCGCTGTGCGACGAAAAACCGCAGAGCGTGTACAAGCGCATACTATTCGGAGCGCGCAATATCGCGTATATAACGGTGCTCGATCCCGAAACGGACGAACCGACGCATATGTGGAACTGGCCGCGCCATCTCGGCAGGGAAGTCAAAGTGCAGGTGTTTACGTCGGGTGACGTCGTTGCGCTGTATCTCGACGGCAGACTCGTAGGACGCAGGCTTGCGGGCAGGATCAATAAGCATATCGCCACGTTTGAACTCGAATATTATCCCGGCGTTTTGGAAGCGGTGAGCTATTACAAGGGTTATGAATGTGCGAGAGCTACGCTCAAATCGGCCGGTTCGCCCAAGGCGGTCAAGCTGTCGGCATACGACAAAAATCTTTACATCGATCGCGGCGACCTCGGTTTCGTTCACGCGGACGTTTGCGACCGCGACGGGCTCGTCGTTCCGTACGCGATGCGAGAACTGACGGCGACGGTTGCGGGCGGCAGGCTGATTGCGTTTATAAATGCCGATCCGATGTTGCGTAAAAATTCGTTCGACACGTGCCCCGCATACGGCGGCAAGGCTATGGCTGTTATAAAGCCGGACGCCGACGCCGACAGAACGGTTGTCAAGATCTCGGGCGACGGACTGCTTTCGGCAAAGATCACATTCAAGATCAAGTAGCTGCCGACGGGCAAACAAAACCGACGCCGCGTCGGGTTTACGGTTAGATATCAACGAAAAAGGTAATAATCCTTACAAATACGGAGCAATTATGAAAAAACAAAACGTTGTCGTTTCAATAGCGCTTGCGACGGTACTTTTGGCGGTACCCGTTCTCGGCGGCTGTTCGAGCGAGAGTTACAGCGAGGTCAAGTTCCCCGCGCAGGATACGAGCTATGCCGTTACGAGTCAGGGCGGGAGCGCCGTTTCGTACGGGAATTATATATATTATATTAACGGAACGCGCGGATACGACGACGCCGACGGCAAAGGCAACGTCTGGAACGAGGTGGTAAAGGGCGGGCTGTACCGTGCCGAATTGAACGGCAAAAAAGTTTCGGGCGACGGCGGTGCCAAGTTCGAATCGGTTTTCGACGCCAAAGGTTTGGAGTTTAAGTATACCGAATCGGAAGACTATTACGGTAATCCCGTAAACGTGGTTAATACCGTCAAGATCGCGCCCAAAACGGTGGGCGTCAAAAATTATGCCGGCGGCGGAATTTTTATATATGACAATTACGCTTATTTCGCGTCGCCCAACAATCAGCGCAATGCCGCGGGCAACGTTCAAACGACGCGCACCGACTTTTTCATGATGCCGCTCAACGGCGGTTCGCCGACACGCGTATACACTTCGAGCGAGGGAGTGGATGCTTCCGGTTCGGCGTATGCGTTTTATAAGTTCGACGGCAAAGTGTATCTTGTTGTAAACGAGAATACCGATATTGTATCGGTAGAGATCGATACCGCCAAACAGAAAGCCGCAGATCCCGTCAAGTACGAGGCGCATGCGACGAGCGTGTATTTTCCCGTGCGCGAAACCTACTATAACGGTATAAGCACGGATACGCCCGAGGATTTTATTTACTTTGTGCGCAACGTCGACGACGATGACAAACAGCGTGCCGGCACGGTCATTCAGGCGATGCGTCCCGACGGATCGGAAAAGTTTATAGTGTCCGAAAACGGCAACACCGAAACGATAGAAGCCGTGCGCGACGGCGTGCTGTTCTATCGCACTACAGACGTTCTCGGCAACACCGTTCTTGCGTATGACAATCTTCACGAAGCGCTTATGTACCATTCCAAAACGTACGCCGCCGCGCAGAACGGCAAGAGCGCCGAGGATAAAAACGTTCAGATCGACGGTCGGTTCGCGACCAACATGAGCACGGTGACCACTGCGTACGCTTTCCGTCCCGACTTAAAGTCGAACGTAGTGTATTTCGTAGGCGGCAACAGCTCGAATTTCTGGCTTTACGATATAAACGGTCCCGTACAAATGCTGTATGCCGGTTCGGGAACGGTGCAGTTCGTTAAGAACAATTTCGTGTACGTCGCGGGATCGAGCAGCGATTATTACCGCTTCCCGCTGTATACCAATATGGACGACTTCGGACAATCGCAAGACCTCGCGAGCGGAACGACTTCGGCAGGCATAAGCTGCGACTACGTTAACGGGTACTTTACGTACTTCGGCAAGGTCGATCAGTGGGCGGACGGCTACACTTATTTCAGCAAGGTGGACGGCGTTCAGGGTCTCGATCCGCAGTTTATAGGCGAGCTCGCGTCGTCGGATAAACCGTCCGAAAAAGAGCTCGAGGAGATAAAGAACGGCACTTCCGACAACGATTAGCCGCAAGCCGCGTAAAAGCGCGTAGGTAACCGCAAAAAGAGCGTCGGCGCGCAAAAAAGTTTTTCCAAAACGCTTGACAAGCATATAAAAATCATGTAAACTTATAAAGCACCGTTTCGGCGGTGTTTTATTTAGTCTTTCGGAGGAAAGGTAATGGAACCTAAAAGCACACGAATTACGCTCGAGTGTACCGAGTGCAAGCAGCGCAATTACGATACGACAAAAAACAAAAAGAACGATCCGGACAGAATCGAGCTTAAAAAGTATTGCCGTTTCTGCAAGAAACGCACCGTTCATAAGGAAACGAAATAACGATGGCTGACGAAAAGGTCAAGGAAAAGAAGGATAAGAAAAAGAAAAAAGAACCGGGCAAAGCGCGCCGGTGGTTCAAGGACTTCTTTTCCGAACTTAAAAAAGTTACTTGGCCGTCGTTCGGTAACGTGCTCAAGCAGACCGGTATAGTGCTTCTCGTCACTATAATATTTCTTCTTGTGATGATGGCGTTCGACGCGGTGCTCGGTTTGTTCCACAGCTGGCTTATCAGCAGAGTTTCGCCCGACGAAGCGGCTGCGGCGGTAATGAGTATGCTTAGAGCGAGCGGAGGAGGACTGTTGTGGTAAACGAAGAACTTCCCGAAGCAAAATGGTACATTCTTCACACGTATTCCGGTTACGAAAACCTCGTTAAAGTCAATCTCGAAACGGCGTTCCAAAAGAACAATATCGAGGACAGGCTCGTCGATATACGTATCCCCATGGAAGACATCGTGGAGGAAAAAAACGGCAAGCGCAAGATAGTGCACAGACGGATGTTCCCGTCGTACGTGCTTGTCAAGATGATATATACGCGCGATATGTGGCACCTTATAACGGGTACTCGCGGCGTGACGGGATTCGTCGGACCGCAGGGTAAGCCCACGCCGCTCACAGACGAAGAGATACGGCGTATGCAGCTCGAAAAGGTTACGGTCAAAACGGACGTCGCCGTAGGCGATACCATTCGCGTAGTCAACGGCCCGCTCACAGACATGACGGGCGAGATCAAGAGCATTAACGCCACTACGGGCAAGTGCATGGTCGATATCAATATGTTCGGGCGCATGACGCCCGCCGAGCTCGACACCTATCAGATCGAAAAGATAGAGGGCTGAGCGCAATCTTACAGTTACTTAACGGGAGAGGTTACGCCTCGTAAGAACCGCGATTGTAAAAAAATTTACAAGGAGAAAGCAAAACATGGCAAAAAAACTCAATGCAGTCGTCAAACTGCAACTTCCTGCCGGTAAAGCGACCCCCGGCCCGCCCGTCGGTTCGAGTCTCGGTCCGCACGGCATCAACATTGCGGCGTTCGTAAAAGAGTTCAACGAGCGCACAAAGGATCAGGTCGGTCTCGTTATTCCGGCAGTCCTCAATATTTACAGCGATCGTTCGTTCACGTTCGTGCTCAAATCGCCTCCGGCGGCCGTTCTCATCAAAAAGGCGGCGGGCATCGAATCGGCGTCGGCCAAGCCGAACCGCGACAAGGTCGCCAAGATCACCAAAGCTCAGGTCGAAGAGATCGCAAAACTCAAGATGGTCGACCTCAATGCAGGCTCTATGGAAGCCGCAATGTCCATGGTCATGGGCACGGCGCGGTCTATGGGCGTAACGGTGGAGGGCTGATATGAAACACGGAAAGAGATATAATGCGGCGGCGGCCGCAGTCGAACGCGGAAAGTCGTACGACGTTTCCGAAGCGTTTGCGAAAATTCCCGAAATAGCTACGGCTAAGTTCGACGAAACCATCGAAGCGCATTTCAAGCTCGGCGTCGATCCCCGTCAGGCGGATCAGCAGGTGCGCGGCACGGTGGTTCTTCCCAACGGAACGGGTAAAAACGTGCGCGTGCTCGTTATTGCCAAGGGCGACAAAGCGGATATCGCCGAAAAGGCGGGCGCGGACATCGTCGGCGCGGAAGAGATAATCGCCAAGATCCAGAACGAGAACTACCTCGATTTCGACGTCGTGATCACATCGCCCGATATGATGGGACAGCTCGGACGCGTAGCGCGTATCCTCGGACCGCGCGGACTCATGCCCAGCCCTAAAGCGGGAACGATCACTCAGGACATCGCCAAGGCGATCGCCGATACCAAGGCCGGTAAAGTCGAGTACCGCGTGGACAAGACCTCTATCGTTCACTGCATAATCGGCAAAAAGAGCTTCGGTGCTCAGAAACTTCAAGAAAACTTCGATACGCTGTTGGACGCTATCGTAAGAGCAAAACCCGCTGCCGCAAAAGGCACGTACGTCAAAAGCGTTTTCGTAACGCCTGCGATGGGCCCGGGGATCAAGATCAACGTTCGCGGTTGAACAGGCGCATAGTCACAGCAAGGCACTTCAAACAGTGCAATCCTTAAAACACTATTTCAATAGCCGTAGACACAAGCGGAAACTTAAACGGCACTCGTGCCGACTTGTCGAGGCGCTGCATACCCGTAGTTTTTACGTGTTTTAGGCGACGCTTCGAAAGTATAAGCGTCGCTTTTTCATCTAAACTTCAAGGAGGTTACAATGGTACTGTCAAAGCATAACATCGAAGCTCGCAAAGCGTACGTTGCGGAAGTCGTCGAAAAGATCAACAAATCCGCTTCGGTCGTGCTCGTGGATTACCGCGGGATCAGCGTGGAACAGGATACCGCAATGCGCAAAGCGTTGCGCGAAGCCGGCGTCGAGTATCGTGTCATAAAGAACAGCGCGCTCGCGCGTGCATTTGAGCAGACGGGCAACAGCGGTTACGACGAAGCGTTCGTCGGTCCCACCGCCGCCGCGTTCGGTCCCGAATCCGATCCCGTTGCGCCGTGCAGAATACTCACCGAGTATGCCGACAAAACGCCCATGAACATCAAGTGCGGCGTAGTGGAAGGCAAAAAGTTCGACGAAGCGGGCGTAAAATCGCTTGCGCGCATTCCCGAAAAGCCGGTGCTGCTCTCGCAGCTTCTCGGACTTCTCACAAGCCCCATGCGTTCGCTTGCCGTCGCGCTCAGCGAAGTCGCAAAAAAGCAAAGCGCATAACTTCAAACCCGATCAACGCAGCATAGCTGCCGTACGGCGACGTGACCGCCGACAAAATAATCAGGGTAGCCAAGCCCGTAAACAAGGAGAAATATCATGGCAGATTTGGATAAGATGATCGAAGAGATCGAAAAAATGACCGTTCTCGAACTTAACGACCTCGTAAAGAAGATCGAGGAGAAGTTCGGTGTTTCCGCAGCCGCTATGGCTGTCGCGGCGCCTGCGGCAGGCGGCGCTGCGCCCGCTCAGGAAGAACAGACTGAGTTCACCGTTATTCTCAAAGATATCGGACCGAACAAGATCCCCGTTATCAAGGTCGTCCGCGAGCTTACATCGCTCGGTCTCGGCGAAGCGAAAGCGCTCGTTGACAATGCGCCCAGCACCGTCAAAGAGAACGTCGCGAAAGCGGAAGCCGAAGAGATCGTCAACAAGTTCAAAGAAGTCGGCGCTACCGTCGAGCTCAAATAAGAAAGACCTTTTCGGTCATTGTGCCGCGGACTGCCGCGGATGTACGGAAAAGCAGATTGTCCCCGAAATTATTTTCGGGGATTTTTCGTGCGGGATTTTTGTGCGCTGAATAAATTATTTGCGGCTATTGACAAACTTTTGATTCGGGGGTATAATATATATTGTACAATAGTACAAAATAAAGTGAGGTGCTGTTATATGAAGAAGAAATTTTTCGTTTTGGCGGCGGTGCTTGTCGTGCTCGTTTCAAGCTTGGCTCTTGCGGCGTGCGGTACGTCTGCCGAAGTCTATTACGAATACAGAAACGGCAATTATATAGAAAGCAGTTATTTCGAGCTTGACGGCGACAAGTATTCCGTCGTCAACGGAGCGGAAAGTTCGAGCGGTACGGTCAAGATCGACGGTACGTCGCTCACGCTGTACATGAAAGTCGGCGGCAATTCGGTCGAGTGCGGGCGCGGAACGATATCGGACGGAGTGGTAGCGCTGTTCGATACCAAGGGCGAGCCGTACATCTATTACTGCCTTAAAGGCAAAACGCCGCACGTCGATCCCGAAAAACCGTCCGACGGCAAGCTGACCGTCGGCGATATCACAGCGGCGATAGACAGGCTTGTAAACGGCGAGCCGTACAAAGCCAACGTCGGCGGCGCGTATTCGAGCGCCGATAAGCCGGGCGCCGAGCTTTCGGGCAATATCGAAGTTTTGGGCGGCGGGATCATACGCTTCGTGCCGAGCGGTCGGGAAGGTGCCGACGGCGCAGCGAAGCCCGAAGTTATAGAGTATATCGTCGATACGAACAACGGTTACGTATATACAAGAACGGAAGCGGGATTAGAGTTTAAGCAATATGTTCCGCAGGGCGCCGTCATGTATGCGCTCGAACTGTACAAGGCGCAGATAGCTGCGGCGGACGGGCAAAAAGAGATCGCTTTCGACGGGCTTGAATACGACGGCGCGACGCGCACGCTTACGTTTGACAGAGATTTCGCGGAGGACGTCAACGGCTATCTCGAACCGCTCTACAAAGCGTATTCGAGCAGCAGAAACGTCGAATGGCTCATAAACGCGTATTTGGAAAAGGCGGCGCCCGGCTCGGGCATCGAACTCGAGGATATTATAGACGACGTCATCGAAAATGCCGTCAAAAACGAAAACGCGACGGTGGGCGATACGATCGTCGGCATAGAGCTTGTTACCAAGATGTCGATATCGGATATCTTAAAGAGATACGTTACTGAAGCTCAGTACAAAGAGATAACCGAGCGCAAACTCGGCGAAATGCTCATGGGCGCGATAGGATATCTCGAAAGCAGCATAGCGCCCGATCTCAGTTTGGATACGATAATGGGCATGCTCAACGGCGGCGAAGTAGATATTACAACGTTGCTTAACACGGTTTTTCCCAACGGCTTCGATCGCAACGCGTTCTACGATGCCGCGTTTAAGACAGAAGTTTCTACCGAAGGGCTCGAAGCCAAACTGTCCGAATATAAAAAACTTTTGATGGTAGGTATTCGCGCGCTTTACGTGGACGATATTATAGACGCTACGCTCGGCAGAGAAAACGCTCCGTCCGCTCAAGCCGCATTGTATTTTGCGATAAAGAACGGAATTGCGTTTACCAAACTCGACGTCAAGAGCAAGCTGGTGTTCGACGAGGATATGAACGTTTCTTCGTTCGAGTTCGATGCGGAAATAGTCCACGGCTATACTGCCGATCCCGACGTCAAGAGCGTGTTTGATGACAATAACTTCAAACTGTCGTTTGCGATCGGAGTTACCGATTACGATTTCGGCGGAGAAAAGTGGTCGCCCGACGGCAAGTTCGCGCCCGAATCCGCACCCGACGCGTATTATGTTGCGGTCGTCGATCGGAATAAACTCGGCGACGGCGATATAGTTCTTTATTACGAATGGGGCAACGTGCAATCGCCCGACGTGACCGTAAAATCGGTGAGCTACTCCGACGAGAACGGCATTTCGCACGCGCTCGATAATTCGATAGTAAAATACAACGATAACGGTACGTTCGCGTTTACCGCGAGCGGCGTTAAACAGGCGATCGCGAAAGAGGATTATTCTTATACTACGGGTATAACGGCGCAGTTCGAAGTCGCGGCGGGCGAAAGCACTTACACGCTTACGCTCACGCTCATTACGATGACCGACGACGCGGACGGCATGCTCGGCGGACTGCCCGCTATAATCGAAAAGATAATCGAGATCGCCGGCAGCGGAAACGCCCCCGTATCGCCCGACGCAGGCGGGGGCGGCACTGTGTAATACATCGCCGCAATGCGGATATCCAAACGATTGACAAACGGCATGATTGCGTGATAAAATGCAGTCATGCCGTTTTTGGAATTGAAAAACGTCGATTACTCGTACCCGAGCGGTGACAGCGACTATATTCAAGCTCTTTCCGACGTAAGTCTTAATGTGGAAAAGGGCGAGTTCGTGGCGCTCGTAGGCTGCAACGGCTCGGGCAAGTCCACGCTTGCACGCATATGCAACGGACTGATCCTGCCCGATCGCGGCGATGTGCTCGTAGACGGGCTGAGCACGTCGGACAAGCGCAATCTTTACGAGATACGCAAAAAGATAGGCGTGGTTTTTCAAAATCCCGATAATCAAATGGTCACGACGATAGTGGAGGACGACATTGCGTTCGGCCCCGAAAACCTCGGGCTTCCTCCGTCCGAAATACGCGAACGCGTCGATTGGGCGCTCGACTGCGTGGGTATGAAAGAGTACGCCAAGAGCGGTCCGCTTCGGCTTTCGGGCGGACAGAAGCAGCGCGTAGCCATAGCGGGCGTGCTCGCGATAAAGCCCGAACTCATGGTGCTCGACGAAGCGACGGGAATGCTCGATCCCGACGGGCGCAGAGAAGTTTTGGACGTCGTAACAAAGCTCAACCGCGACGAAAACATGGCGGTCATTATGATCACGCATTTTATGGAAGAAGCCGCGCTCGCCGACAGGATAATCATTATGAACGGCGGACGCAAGGTCGCGGACGGCGGCAAAGAGCTGTTTGCCGCGCCCGAAGTTTTTACGGACGCGGGGCTAGATCTTCCCATACCCGTGCGCGTAGCGGGCAAGCTTAAAGCGCGCGGCATGGACGTGGGCTGTCCGCTCGATATAGACGGGTTTGTTGCGGCGGTCGCCGCCAAGCTCGGCAAAGAGGCGGGCGACGCATGATATCCGTAAAGAATCTTTCGTATGTATACAGTCCCAAAACGCCGTTTACAAAACAGGCGCTTTTCGATATAAACTTCGATATCGCGGACGGTGATTTTTTCGGCATTATCGGAAGTACGGGCGCAGGCAAATCGACGCTCGTCTCGCACTTCAATGCGCTTACGCGTATACAGAAAAAGAGCGGCACGGTTATCGTGGACGACATGGATCTGTCGGTCAAAAAACTCGATCTCAAAAGATTGCGGGCAAAGGTCGGCATGGTGTTTCAGTATCCCGAGCATCAGCTTTTCGACGATACCGTCGAAAAGGACGTGCGGTTCGGACCGAAAAACCTGGGGCTTTCCGCAGACGAGCAGAAAGCGCGCGCAAAAAACGCAATAGAGCTTGTCGGGCTCGATTACGCCGCGATCGCCGAGCGTTCGCCGTTCGAGCTTTCGGGCGGACAGAAGCGTCGAGTCGCGCTTGCCGGCGTGCTCGCCATGCAACCCGAAATATTGGTTCTCGACGAACCGACGGCCGGGCTCGATCCCGTCGGCAAGCGCGAGATCATGGAGCTTATCGTGCGCATCAAATCGGTGTGTCCGACGGTAGTCATGATATCGCACAATATGGACGAGATCGCGGCGTACTGTAACAGGATAGCGGTGCTCGGACACGGCAAGCTCATAGGCGTATTTACGCCCAAAGAACTTTTCGGCTCGCGCGAGCTGCTCGAAAAAAGCGACGTCAATCTTCCGCTCGTCACCGAGATAGCGTCGCGGCTGAACGCCGCGGGAGTGGATATAGATCCATCGATCCTTACGGAGAGCGAGCTTACCGAAGCTGTATTAAAGGCAGGCGGATATGCGTGACGTAACATTGGGGCAGTACTACCCGTCGAATTCATTGGTGCACCGCGCCGATCCGCGGTTCAAGCTCGTGATACTTTTGCTCTTTCTGATAATGGTATTCTTTTGCGAGAGCTTTTTGTCGTTCGGATTTTTGACGCTGTTTGTAATAATCACGGTCGCGCTTTCGCGCGTGCCGCCGCTCAAAGTCTTGAAAGGTTTGCGCATGATCATAGTCGTCGTTTTGATAACGACCGTTTTGATGCTCGTGTTCTACACGGACGCGGACAGCGAGCCGCTTTGCGAGTGGGGAATATTCCATATATATCTCAGCGGCATTTATGCGGCGGTCAAGCTCGCTTGGCGGCTCATGCTGTTGGTGCTCATGCCCACCGTGCTCACTCTGACTTCCACGCCGACCGAGCTGTGCGACGGGTTGGAAAGCCTGTTGTATCCGCTCAAAAAGATCAAATTTCCGGTGCACGAGCTTGCGCTCATCATGAGCATTGCGCTGCGGCTCATACCCACGCTCATAGAAGAAACGGACAAGATAAAGAACGCGCAGAAGGCGCGCGGCGCGGCGTTCGAATCGCGCAATCCGTTTAAGAAGGTAAAAGCTATGCTGCCCGTTCTTATCCCGCTTTTCGTGTCGAGCTTCCGCCGAGCGGACGACCTCGCCGACGCTATGGACAGCCGCTGTTACCGCGGCGCAAAGGGTCGTACGCGCATGAAAGTTTTGCACTGCCGCGTCGGCGACTTTATAGCGCTCATAATGTGGTGCGCCGTGTTCGCGGCGGTGCTGTTCCTCAAATATAATTGGTTCGGCTGGGAATTTATCACTATGCTGTCGCTCTGACGCGCGGCATACGAAACGGGAAAAAAGCGCTATGCGTTACAGAATAGAATTAAGTTACGACGGCTCGGACTTTTGCGGGTGGCAGAGCCAGCCGAACGGGTCGAGCATACAGGACGCCGCGGAAGCCGCCGTCGAAAAACTGTTCGGCTGCCGCGCGCGCGTTACGGGCTCGGGAAGGACGGACGCAGGCGTGCACGCGATACGTCAGGTCGCGCATTTCGACTGCGAAAAAGACCTGCCCGACAAAACGGTCGTCGGCGGACTGAACGCGTATCTGCCGCGCACGGTGCGTGTGCTTTCCGCATGCAAGGCGGAGAACGGGTTCGACGCGCGAAAGAGCGCCCGAAAAAAGACGTACATGTATTTGATGTACCGCGGTTCGGAGTCGCCGCTGCTTTATAAACGCGCGCTGTGCGTTGGCGAAGCGGATGCGGACGCTATGAGAAAAGCTGCGCAAGCCGTGGTCGGCACTCACGATTTTGCGGCGTTCAAGGCGGCGGGGAGCGGAGCTAAAACTTCGGTGCGTACGGTGTACTCGGCGAGTATCGACGACGACGGCAAGTTTATCAGGTTTTATATAACCGCAGACGGCTTTTTATACAATATGGTGCGCATCATAGTCGGGCAGCTCGTAAAAGCGGGGCGCGGCGGCGACGTGAACATGACCGAAATAATCGAGTCGGCGGACAGAACGCGAGCAAAAGAGACGGCGCCGCCGTACGGACTGTATCTGTATTCGGTCGATTACGGCGATGAGTGAGGAAAAAACCTTACGAAACCGTCCTTGAACGCTGTTGATTTTCAAAACAGTTGACATGCGCCCTTATATGTACTATAATAACGTAAATATCTGTTCGGTCGGGTAGTATGTGGTACGAGATTCTATATCGCGTTATGAGCATAATAAATTATGTTGTTCTGATAATAATAGCGATTCCGCTGTTGTTGCAGATTTTTTATGTGCTCATGTTTTTCGTGCCTAAAAAGAAATGGAAAAAAAGCGAGGTAAAGGGGCGCATAGCCTATCTTATTCCCGCGCACAACGAAGAAAGCGTTATTTTCGATACGGTCAAAAATCTTGTGGAAAAGCAGAACTATCCTCGCGATAAATTCGACGTGTACGTGGTGGCGGACAACTGTACCGACCGTACCGCCGAGTTAGCCGAAAAGGCGGGCGCAATAGTGCTCGTTCACGATGACCCCGATCCGGCGCACCATATGGCGCTGTATCCGCTTAAATACGGTATAGACTACCTTATGAGCATTACCGAAAACCCGTACGATATGGTCGTCCACCTCGACGCGGACAACCATGTCAACGACGAGTTTTCTTCGCTTATGAACGACGCTTTTCAATCGGGCGTCGATCTCGCGCGGCCGTACGAGGGCGCGCTCAACGCCACGCAGAACTTTTTCACCAAAGCGTGTACGATGTTCTACGTGTTCGATTCGCGGTTCGGCAGCCGTATGCGCGAGCGGCTTCATCTTGCCGCGCATGTCAACGGCAGCGGCGCGATGATGAGCATGCGGATGCTGAAAGCCACGGGCGGTTACGACAGCGTTTCCATATCGGACGATACCGAATATTGGTTTAATCGTCTGTTCGACGGATACAAGGGTCATTTCGTAGAGGACGCCGTCGTGTACGAGGACATGCCGTCGTCGCTCAAAGACACATATAACCGAAATAAGCGCATCGGCAGCGGCAGCATGAAACTGCTTAAATCCAAACTGTTCCGAATGTTGGGCAAGTTTTTCACTACGGGACGGTTTTCGTTCCTCGAAGTGTTTTTGACGTTTATATTTACGTTTCTCACCGTCATTCTCGCGACGTGGATACCCGTTTATTACATATTCGGCTTCTTGTTCACGGGCTTTGCGGCGTACGGCAAGATTGACGTAACGATGTATCCGCCCGAATACTACTACAACACTTTTTGGGGCACAATATTCATTCTCGGCGGAATACTCGTAGGGCTGTTTGTGCTGTTCGGGTACTTGCAGGCGCTGTTTCTTGTAATTACCGATTACAAAAAGATAGGCGCGAAAAAACGCAGAGAGCTTGCTTCGGCGGTTTTGCTGTTCCCGTTCTTTTTGATGCTCTACTCGGTTACGATAAGCATAGGCGCGATGTCAAAGCCCAAGTGGGGCAAGGTAGAGCGCAACGCGCCGCCGCCGACCGCCGCCGATTAGTGTCGGGCAATAACACGAACGGATTGTTGAGGACGGTTTATCCGAATGATCGAACAAACTGAAAACGCGGGCATTCCCGCGCTCAAAATAGAAAATCTCGTCAAGGCATACGGCGACGTCAAAGCCGTGAACGATATTTCGTTCGAGGTCGGCAGAGGCTCGCTGTTTGCGTTTCTCGGGATAAACGGTGCCGGCAAGTCCACCACGATAAATATAATCTGTTCTATACTCAAAAAGGACGCTGGCAAAATATATGTGGGCGGTCACGACCTCGACAAAGACCCGTACGCAATAAAGCGCGATCTCGGCATCGTGTATCAGTCGAGCGTGCTCGATAAAGAGCTTACGGTCAAGCAAAACTTGGAGATACGCACGTCCTTTTACGGGTTGCCGCGCGACGTAAAAAAGAAGAACATCAAAGACATAATAGAGCTATTGGAACTCGAACCGATCCTCAACCGCAGTGTCGGCACGCTGTCGGGCGGGCAGCTGCGGCGCGTAGATATCGCGCGCGCAATGGTTCACCGTCCCAAGCTGTTGATACTCGACGAGCCGACGACAGGGCTCGATCCCAAAACGCGGCTCGCGGTGTGGGCGCTCATCGACAAGATCAGACAGGAAAACAGCATGACGGTTTTTCTCACAACGCATTATCTCGAGGAAGCCGAGCGCGCGACCGACGTAGTGATCATGGACAAGGGCAGGATCATCGCGCACGGCACGCCCAACGATCTTAAAAACAAGTTTTCGACGGACAGCCTTTACGGGTACATGCCGAGGTCGGACGGGTTTGAAAAGAAACTTGCCGAGTCGGGGCTGGATTTTGTTTACGACGCCGAACGCGGCGCGTATAAAATATCGGTAGAGAACACCGCGAAGGCAAAAGCGCTGTTGGAAAAGTTTTCCGAGCTTGACGACGCGGAGCTTATAAAAGGCAATATGGACGACGTTTTCCTTAACGTCACGGGCAAGAATATACGAATACTCGGAGACGGCGATGAAAACGGCTAAAACAAAATCGGGATATTGGGAAGAGTTCTGGCAGCTCACGCGCCGCCATCTGCTTGTGTTTTTCAGAAACAAAGTGCGTATATTTTTTACGCTCATGGTGCCGTTTATAATATTCGTAATATATATTCTTTTCTTGCGCGATCTCGAACTCGGCATGGCTAACAATATTCTCGAAAAGCTGGGCAAAGAGTACGACGTGTCGTTGACTTCGGACGCGACGCTTATTTCGCATATAAACACGATAGTGGACTCGTGGATGATGAGCGGGATCATTGCCATATGCACCATCACGGTATCGTTTCAGGCTTGCACGACGATAGTCAACGACAGAGAGCACGGCGTCAACCGCGATTTCGTATCGTCGCCCATAAGTCACAACCTGCTTATAGGCAGTTATTTCCTGTTTAACATTATCGTGACGGTGCTTGTGTGCTTCGTGTTCATACTGTGCTGTCTTATCTATCTTGCCTGTCTCGGCGAGTTTATGATCACGTTTGTCGATTTCCTGACTATATTCGCAACGCTATTGTTCTCGTCGGTCAGCTCGGTATTGCTTACGGTTTTCATATCGTCGTTCATATCGCGCGACGCGACAATGGCGAGCGTAAACACCATATTCTCGACTGCCGTCGGGTTTCTTATAGGCGCATATATGCCGCTCGCCATGATGCCCGATTGGGCGCAAAACATCTGCGCGTTCTTCCCCGGCACGTATTCTTGTTCCATGCTCAGGTACGCGTTTTTATCAACGCCGAGCAAGGAGCTTATATCGTATATAGGTACGCTCGGACTGCCGTTTGCCGACGAGCTTGTCGCGCAGGTCACGTCGAGCTTCGGCTTCGGCATCAAATTTTTCGGCACCGACGTCGCGACGAACTATCAGTCGCTCGCGCAGTTCGTGTTTATAGCGGTGCTTATAGCTGCCAACGTAGTGTCGGGTAAAAAACTGATCTCCGTTATCGGCAGCATGGGTAAAAGAATAAAAAAGAAAAAATAAACGCGGTCACGGTCGGCAGCTGGGTTTATGCCGCCGCATCCGACCGCAAAGCGAGGGTTTTGGAATGAACGACAGACTTATCACCGTTACGTATTCGGTTCGCGACGAGCTTGTCGCCGACACGGTAAAACTGTCTTTGCGCGCCGTCGGCGAAGCAAAAAAGTACGAGGAAGCCGCGGCGAAAGCCGAAAAGCTCGCGGGCGACGCCGTGTCTGGCTTGAAGGAACTCGGGCTCGATCCGCGGTCGTCGGGGATAAACGTGTGCGCGATCCGTGCCGACAAAAAGGTGAGCGGCTACCGCGCCGTGCGGTCGTACTCGGTCGAGTTTGCGGTATCGGACAATATGCTCGGCGCGGCGCTCGACGCACTGTCGGCATGCGAATGTGAATTCGCCGTCGCGTTCGCGTTGAAAGACGGTTCTCACCGCGACAGGCTTTTGACCGAAGCGGTAAAGGGCGCAAGATCGCGCGCGGAAGTAATAGCCGCGGCGGACGGAGTGAGGCTCGGCGCGCTCGCAAAAGCGGAACATATGTCGTCCGACGTCGCGCGACCCGCAATGATGTTCGCGCGAAGCGCTATGAATTCGGCGGACGCCGAGCCCGAGCGCATAGCGGTCGAGCAGTCCGTCACGTGCGCGTGGCATATAGAATAAGGAAGGATACGGTTGAGATCCTTCACGTCGCAATCGAAGATTGATTTATGTATGCGTTACGATTCTAATTGTATCTGACTGCGCTCGCTCGTTTAGAATAAGCCTGCGGCTTGCTTCGTAGGACAAAAGTGATGTTCGTTGGGCATTTCCTATATTGTGTTATTCTGAGCGCAAGCGAAGAATCTCATGCGTAACGCTATCGGCGCTTCGCGCTAATACGGTTGAAATTCTTCACATCACTCGCTGCGCTCGCTCGTTCGGAATAAGCCTGCGGCTTGCTTCGTAGGACAAGAGTGATGTTCGGGAACAAAAAGGGAAAAGCAGGAACAAAAAGGGAAAAAAATGTAATAAAAAAATAATGAAATTATGTATGAAAGTAATTGATATACAAAAATGAATATGGTATAATATAAAAGCAGACGAAAAGAGAAGCAGAAAAGGGCAACAAGCTAACGGCTGCGGCATACAATAAATAATCGAATAAAAATCAATATGTCAAAGAGGACGCAGCGCGGTACAGCGCTGCGTCCTTGCGCTTAAAACCGAAGGGAGCGGGATATGAAAAAGAAGATAGTTATGTTGACTGTAATTGCGGCGGTATTCGCTGCGATCGCATGCTTGACGGTCGCGTGCGGCGATACGACTACGAGCGGCGCGCGCGAGCGAATGACGGTAACTTTCGAAACGGGCACGGACGAAAAGTTTGATTCCGTTACGGTCGAGTACGGCAAGCCGTACGGAGTTCTTCCCGAACCGTCGCGCAAGTATTATGAATTCGAAGGATGGGAGTACCGCCCTCGGGGCAGTGAAATCGCGGAAACAGTAGACTCGGCGACGGCGGTCAAAGAAGTGCGCGACCACACGCTATACGCGATGTGGAAGTTTGTCGGCATGGACGATGACATGGATAGATTTTCGGTCAGCGGCCCGCACTGCCTAAGGATCGACGATGAAGGAAACATATGGTCGTGGGGGCTTAATTACTACGGCGAGATAGGCGACGGCACGGACGAGAGCCGCATACAGCCGGTAAAACTCGATACCGAAAAGAAGTTCAAAAAGGTGTGGACTGCCGCCGTCAACAGCTATGCGATAGACGTCGACGGCGGGCTGTGGGCGTGGGGTCAAGGCGGCGCGATCGGCGACGGCACGACTAAGAGCCGACTGTCGCCCGTGCATATAGCGCCGAAAATCAAGTTCGCGGATATAACCACGCACATAGACAGGTGCTATGCTATCGACGAAGATAATAATCTTTGGGTGTGGGGTAGCGTGTTGTCATACAACAAAAGCACGGGAAAGACAGACAAAGTAATGGTATCCGCGCCTCAGCTTATTCTTGACGGAATAAAGAAAGTGGCGGCAGGTTCCTACCATGTATTGGCGCTGACTACCGACGGTAAACTCGTCGTATGGGGCAAGAACAATATGGGACAACTCGGATCGGGTACAAAGACAGACAGCCCGCCGATCGTGCTTGACGGGAAAAGGTATGTGGATATATCGGCATACAACAATACGAGCGCCGCTATCGACGGCAACGGCAAGGTATGGGCATGGGGCGAGAATCGCTTCGGTCAGGCGGGGTGCGGCAAGACCGACGAGCTTACGGAACCTATCGAGGTTATGAACGTGCCCGCGTGCGTAAAGGTGCGGATAAACAGTTCTTTCGGTTATGCAATAGATACCGAAAACAGACTTTGGGCATGGGGAGATAACAGCAACGGACAGCTGGGCGACAATATAAAGGAAACGGATGACGTGCTGCCGACGTTATCCGTGCCGGATATGCGCGTATCTAATATAAGCGATAGCTGTGCGGTGATACAAGATGTAGAGGGCAGTCTGTGGTGCCGGAGTGGCAGAGTTATAGATCCCGACGTCATGCAGGCAAACATAACGCCGACAAAGATAGATTCGGAAGTTAAATTCGTAAAAATCGCCGCAGGCAGAAATCATGCGGCGGCGATCGACGGAAGTGGCGACATATGGAGTTGGGGGAGTAATAACTATGGGCAGCTCGGCGACGGCACGTTCGAGAACAGATACGTGCCCGTAAAACTTGATATACAAGCCAAATTTATAGATATACAGGCGGTGTCCTATTACAACGCGGCGCTTGACGTCGACGGCAACATTTGGACTTGGGGGTACGGCAGCGGAGGTCAATTGGGCGACGGCGAAGAGTATACGACGGTAAAAGGCAGGAATATCCCCAAGCAGATAACGGAAGGGGTGAAATACACGCAAATACAAGTCTGCGAAAACTGTGCGTATGCGCTCGATTCGGAAGGTGACGTTTGGGCATGGGGGAACAGTATAAAGATATTAACCGAGCGCGCTTCGTTAAAGCCCGTAAAAGCGCTTGAAAACACCGATTACGTGCGCATACACGGAAGCAATTTGTGGGATCTTTTGGCTACAGACTCGGAAGGGCACATATGGAGCTACGAGGACGGAAAATACGGGAAAGATATGACCGCAAAATACGGCTTTAATAAGATATTTTCCACCAAAGGCGGCAGTTATTTCGCATACGACGGCGACGGCAAACTGTGGGGTTGGGGAGACAATTCCGCATGGCAACTGGCAGATATCAATGTTACATTTCTTAAAAATTTAATGAATCCCAGAGAAGTATACGACTACTATAAGTACGGAGTTTTGGACGATATTGCGTGTTACTTCGGAACGGTGTTGGCAATAGACGGCGACGGCAATCTCTGTTCATGGGGAAGAATAGGCGTCGGCATGACGGGTACGGGCAAAGTTTATACGTCCGATCTCGGATACAGGGGCTATCAAGAGCCGCAACCGTTCGAAAAGATAGATACGGACGGTACAAAGTTTGTGCAAGTCGATATCGCGAGTTCATTCGGCATGGCTTTGGACGAAGACGGAAACGTCTGGACTTGGGGTGATTCCAATTATCTCGGTCGATGTAAAAAGACGGGATGGACGCGCGTTACGTTCGGGGAGGTGTAATAAAAGATATAAAGGAAGAAAACAAGTGCAAAAAATCTTTACAGAACAACAAACAATATTATTAAATAAGGAGCTAACTTATGAAAAAACTTTTGGCTGTTATATCCGCGGCGGCGCTGTGCGCGGTACCGTATGCGGGATACGTATCTACCGCAGCAAATGCCGATATGCGCGCGGACGTCATTATTGCGGCGAGCGACGAGCTGCCGTGCAACGACATATTCGAGGTTGCGAAAGGCGTCGACTCGGATATGTGGACGTACACCATGATATACGATAGACTATTCGAAATGAGTGCTGACGGAGAAAGTATAGAGCCGTCGCTCGCCGTAGGATATTCGATAGGCGATAGTGCGAGCGGTTATTCTGCAAGATCGAAAAATGCCGTTGCTCGCGCTTTGCGGTCGGGTATTGAAAATCCATTTTACGACTACGATCCGGCATGGGAAGATCCTTATGAAGACTCGGACCCGTATAGCGAAGGCAACGGCAACTATTTGGGCGGCGACGGACCGCTCGTATTGACTATACAATTGCGTGACGACGTATTGTTTACCGACGGTTACAACCTTACGTCCGAGGACGTAGGGCGGCTAATATCCTTCGCTCAGGGACTGCCTGATGATACGCTGTTATACAAGCAGTGGGCGCCCGTAAAAGAATTTAGGTACATAGACGACCAGACTTTCGAATTGGAGCTTGGTTTTTCAACAACGGATATCGGCTATATGGACTTTATGTACGGCATGGCGTCGCCCATGGGCAGCATAGTAAAGCCGCCCGAATATGAATGGGAAAGCGCGATAGGCACGGGCGCGTACAAGATAACGGACGCGTCGTCCAAACAATACGTAATGTTCGAGCGCAACGACGATTGGTGGAACGGTATCGTGCCGTCGCAGACGATAGAAATGCTGCCGAGTTTGGGCGATAATTTGCAATACGTGCTCGGTAGCGGAGATATCGATATAGGATATGCGAGCAAAGCCGAGTATGACTATTGGTATTACGGCAGTGACTATGGTTATAACTATATAATCGGCAATCCGATTATACTGAGATACAACCTCGACAAAAGTTATTTTGCCGACGACTATTTGCGCAAAGCGATCGACTATGCCATAAACAATGATATTATTTCACACGATTGCTTAAACGCTACGGAAGCCAACAACGATTATTGGACGTATGCGGCAAGATACGATCCATTTAATGCGAAAGATCCGTTAGTAGGTGCAGTTACGGAATTGAAAGTATTGGGCAACGAGAAGTATTCAAGTGATTTGCAAGTATTGCAAAATGTATTCGAAGTATTTTACAATAATAAGTTAGAATCCTATTATGGTCATGATGACTATCAAATAAATATGTCGGCAAACTCGTGCTCCGAAGACGAGTTAAAAGAAAAATTGAAAACGGGCGATTACGACATATATTTTGAGGAAATCGACCTTTGCGACGCAAACGCCATGATAAAGAATTTCGGAAATCTGGATTCGGGATGCGAGGAATGGGCGGATAAAATAAAGCGCTCCGCAGACTACGAAACATATAAAGCGACGAGCGAAAGTTTGCTGACGTGGCTGTATGAAAACGCGTACATAAGCTATCTCGGTTGGGATTCGGGCGTTATCGTGCGCAGGCAGGACGTGTACGGATTCGATGCGCCTACGGGAAGTTATCCGTTCGGCGATACGAGCAGGCTCGATTTCAGATACGTATATAAATAATATAGCGGCATGGTTTTATAAAAGCGCGGCGCAAAATAAAGTGCGCCGCGCTTTTGCGTTATCGGTTTTCTTCCGAAAATGTTCGGCTATCGCTCGGAAAAGTGCGCTATTGTGCTTGACACGGACGATCGAATTGGTTTATAATAAAGATTAGCGTGGATTTTCACGCTGTGCTTCTATTCGATTTTCGAACGGGGGCGGCAATACTACTATTAAAAGGAGGTAGAGTAACGATGCCTACTATAAACCAATTGGTTAGGAAGGGACGCGAGAAGGTCGAGCACAAATCGCTCAGCCCGATCCTCGACAACAATCCGCAAAAGCGCGGCGTTTGTCTTTCGGTCACGACCACGACGCCCAAAAAGCCTAACTCCGCGTTGCGCAAGATCGCAAGAGTGCGTCTTGTAAACAACATGGAAGGTACGGTTTACATTCCCGGCATAGGTCACAACCTGCAAGAGCACTCGGTTGTGCTTGTCCGTGGCGGCAGAGTGAAGGATTTGCCCGGTGTGCGGT